>JALEPP010000126.1 GCA_022767075.1 Agathobacter sp.
TGGGGACGTCACATTTCCTAGAGCGCTCATGTACAAGTCATTGGCATGCCCCAAAAAGATACGATCGATAATCATCTGCAGCTGAGCAATAATATTACTCAGAATAATAGGAACTGCAATGGTTAATAACCGTTTCAAATATTCTCTATTATTGTCCAAAAAATCAAGTTTCATATTCCCTTTCCCTCCTCATTTATCTTTTTTTGCAACCCTCAAAAAGATACCTGTTTATCATAGCAGAAAGAGTTTTCGTTGCAAGGGGGAAATGGCAAGTGGTCTAATTTTTGCAACTAACAGGTAAAAAAATAGACGTGTAAGCTGGGGACGGGGACCGTGTATGGGGACGGGGCATTTCCACGGGGACGGGGGGCGTGGAAATGCCCCGTCCCCATACACGGTCCCCGTCCCCAGCTCACACGTCTATTTTTTTACCTGTTAGTGCCAAAAATTAGACCACTTGACATTTCCCCCTTGCAACGAAAACTCTTTCTGTTATGATAAACAGGTATCTTTTTGAGGGCTGCAAAAAAAGATAAATGAGGAGGGAAAGGGAATATGAAACTTGATTTTTTGGACAATAATAGAGAATATTTGAAACGTTTATTAACCATTGCAGTTCCTATTATTCTGAGTAATATTATTGCTCAGCTGCAGATGATTATCGATCGTATCTTTTTGGGGCATGCCAATGACTTGTACATGAGCGCTCTAGGAAATGTGACGTCCCCAGTTTGGACCACTATGTCCTTTTGCAATTCACTGGTGGTAGGAGCATCCATCCTAATCAGTCAGAGCGTCGGGGCCAAAAAGACAGATGAGATTGGAGAATATGCCGGAGCAATGATCAAATACAATAATATCCTGCCTGTGATATTATGTCTTTTCTGGCTGATTTTCCCGGAACCGGTATTTCGTTTGATGGGAGTATCAGAAGGAGTTATGCCATTTTGCCTAAGCTATGTAAGATGGTACTCCGTTATCTTTTTATTGATTGGACTGGGAGGTTCCTTAAGTGTCATCCTGCAGACCTCCAATTATACGAAGCCGCTTGTGGCATACGGAATCATTCGTTCCGGACTCAATATTTTCTTTGACTGGGTTCTAATCTATGGAAAATTTGGATTCCCGGCGTTGGGCATTCAGGGTGCGGCCATCGGTACCGTAATTGCGGAGTATTTGGGTGGTGTCTATATCATGGTTGTGTTCTTTAAGAGCAACATGCTTACCACCAGACCGACCTGGAAGGATGTTAAGAAATCAAAATTCATCAGCTATCTTCGATCAGCAAAGCTTGGTGTCAATGTGGCATTGGAGGATTTTGCATGGAACTTTGGGAATCTGATGCTGATTCGCATCCTGAACGCCATCAATGAGATGGCAGCTGGGATTTACACCATCATCTTTAGCGTGGAGGTTCTTGCGGTAGTTGTAGTAGGCTCCATTGGAAACGGAACCATGACACTCACCTCGGAGGCTACAGGGAAAAAAGACTTGAAACAATACAGAGGGGTTGCAAAGTACGCCTATGGAATATGTCTCCTGGTAACCCTGGCAATGATTATCCTTGGAATTACTATTCCGGAACAGATTTTAGCATTGTTTACCAGTGATGAATCCATCATCACAACCTGCGGTATTTATCTGTTGATTATTGGGATTAACCTCATCTTTAAGTCGGGTAATATTATCATTGGAAATACGATTCGAGGAAGCGGAAACACCCGGTGGATGTTCTACACGCAGATATTTGGAACCATCTGGGTAGTATCGGTTGCATCCCTGTTGGTATTCGTATTTAAGCTTGGAATCTTAGGTGTGTTCCTTGCGGTAATGGCAGATGAAGCGGTTCGTGCGCTGATTAACCTATGGAAATACAGTCGTATTGTAAAAAATTGGGATATAGAATAAGGGGACGGGGACCGTGGATGGGGACGCTTCTCGTGGATGGGGACGTTTCCATTTCCACGGCCATGGCCTTTTGGCCTTTCCAGCGCCCTTTGGCTTGACCTCTTGTTGGGACAAATCCTGACGAGGGGTCTTTTCTTTTCCTCCCAGGCCCAGAGAACGGCTATCCAAGCGCTTCCGGTGGATGGGGGGAAGTTTATTTGCTTTTATGAGGTTGCTTAGGAATTTTCAGTGGTATGATTTTGCCTCAATTTTCGTGTACGGCAAGGTTTGAACACTTTTACAGGAAAATCCGCGGTGGGGATGAATTCCAGGACGTACCTTTGAATTTTTCTAAGACGCGCCTAAGAAAAAATAACAAAGCTACTTTATGGAATTCTCCCTATCCGCGAATTTCCCTGCAAAAGTGTCCCAACTTTGCCGAACTCGAATCATCGAAAGAGACAAAATCATACTACGAAAATCCTTGCAACTGAATAACCGGCAAAAAACTTCCCCTCCATCCACCGGAAGCGCTTGGATAGCCGTTCCCTGGATCTGGAGGAAAAGAAAAGACCCCTCGTCGGAGAAAATTCCCAACAAGAGGTCAAGCCAAAGGGCGCTCGAAAGGGCAAAAGGCCATGGCCGTGGAAATGGAAACGTCCCCATCCACGAGAAGTGTCCCCATCCACGGTCCCCGTCCCCATTTATTTAAAGGTCGTGAGGTCTCATGTCCACTCCCCGAGATGCATCAGCCTGTGCATTGTCACCAAAGTGGTAATCATTTCCAGGAAGCACAGCGTTGAGTACGATACCGGCGATAGCCGCAATTGCCAATGCGGTAAGGGTAACGCTTGTGTCACCGATGGTGAAGGTTAAGCCGTTTGAAAAACCAAGGCCGCATACCAGAATAACCGCAGCGATGATGAGGTTTCTTGATTTGGTAAAGTCTACATGGTTTTCAACGATGTTGCGAACACCAATTGCAGAGATCATTCCGTAAAGGATGAAGCTGACGCCTCCGATGATGGAAGATGGCATGGAGCCGATGATTTCTGCCATTTTTGGAATAAAGCCAAGTACCACTGCATAGCATGCCGCGATGCGGATAACCTTTGGATCATGAACGCCACTGAGCTCAAGGACACCGGTGTTCTCTCCGTAGGTGGTGTTTGCAGGACCACCGATTAAAGCAGAGAAGGAGGTTGCAAGACCATCTCCGATTAAGGTACGGTGAAGACCCGGATCCTCAATAAAGTTGGAACCAACGGTGGCAGAGATGGCAGACATGTCACCAATGTGCTCCATCATACTTGCGATAGCGATTGGTGCCATAACAAGGACTGCTGTCACATCAAATTTTACAAGCTGGAATGGTGGCAAGCCTACCCAGCTAGCGGCTGCTACCTTGGTAAAGTCTAAGATGGCGGTGCCGTCAGGATTGGTAACACCAAATGTATTTAAGATGAGTGCAAAAGCGTAGGAGCCAAGAACACCTAACAGGATTGGGATAATCTTGAACATTCCTTTTCCCCAGATATTAAAGACTACGATAATCGCAAGGGCTACTATTGCAAGAAGCCAGTTCTGGGAAGCGTTGGATACAGCAGAAGGAGCAAGGCTAAGTCCGATGCAGATAATGATTGGACCGGTCACAACCGGAGGAAGGAAACGCATAACACGTTTTACCCCAACCAGCTTGATAATAAGCGCAAGAACCAGGTAAAGAATACCTGCTACGAAGATACCGCCACAAGCGTAAGAAAGCTTGTCCGAGTTTGACATATCCGCATAGATGCCGGTGTTAAGGTTTGCGATGGTGGCAAATCCACCCAGGAAAGCAAAGGATGAACCCAGGAAGGCCGGAACCTTAAACTTAGAGCATAGATGAAAGAACAAGGTACCAAGACCTGCGCAAAACAGGGTTACCTGTACGGAAAGTACCTGATCTGTGGTTCCGAAATAGCTGTTTACTAAGATTGGAACCAGAATGGTAGCACCAAACATTGCGAACATATGCTGCAAGCCCAGTACTAACATCTTTGGAACGCCCAGAGCACTGGCGTCCTTAATGACGTTTTTCTTTTCGTTCATAACGAAACTCCTCCTTTGAATAGTAAAGTATATAAGTTGATTAACCTACAGACCTGTTATATACCACATCCGAATAGAACAGGGCATAGGTCTGCATTTTATAAGGTTCAATCCAAAGGGCACCGATGCCAAAGGACAACACTTCCAGGATATCCAAGCCGATAAAACTCAGAATCAGATACAGAAGGCGAAGTCTATGACCATTCATAAGAGCGATTCCCCGGGATAAGCACTTCATTGGATTCTCATCGGGATAATCCAAAAGTAAATATAGCGGGAACTGAAAAATCAGTTGTACGATTAACTGAAGAATCCAGGTGAGCAAGCCGTAGAAACAATAAATTTTGGAAAGCTCCAGGATATCCATACTGGTAAGACTTAAAAGACCGGTACCTACCAGCTTGTTGGCAGCAAGGGTTTGCCCGTAAAAAAGTGGAGCAGAAGCGACACACTGTACGATGGCAAGAACCAGTCCTACCACAAATACGCGCTCAGGTCTTCTTTGAAAACCAAAGAATAGTTGATTGACAGAGAAAGGAAAGTTTCGGATCATGCACAGATGAATCAGAATCTGACCAAAGGTGAAAAAGATTCCAAGCAGTAAAATGGCAAACTGAAAAACGTAAATCACCACCGTGAAAAATGTGGAAGGATATGCCGGTATTACGGAGGTTAAAATCATATCGGTGGCAGTGGTTATCAGTGTTGCCAGAATAAAAGCAAACATTGGAATCTGATACCGTCCGGTTAAATTGGCTCTGGCCATTCGTTTAAGTTCTTTTGAAGAAGTAGACATAAAAAGCTCCTTTTTAAGTTGGATTATTTTGATTTCGATTGTGATATCGATTATAATGAACCCATGAAAAATAGAGATTCATTACAGGAACAATTAGAACGAGGCTTTTACATTGCAGGCTGGTGTGCCATAGGTGTCAGCCTCGGATTACTCGCGGTCATAAGGATAACAGGGATTAACCCTGCAGATTACATTCCACCATGTGCGTTTCACCGCATCACCGGTCTGTACTGCCCCGGCTGCGGAGGGACCAGAGCTACCATAGCATTCCTTACAGGACATTGGATAAGGGCCTTTTTGTGCCATCCGTTTGTGCCTTATGTGGGAATCCTTTGTGGCTGGTTTATGATTACCCAGACCTTAGAGCGTATCTGCAAGAAAAGGTTTTTCTTTACAGTGCGCTATCATGATGCCTATCTGTGGATTGCTGTGGCAATTCTGTGTGGCAATTTTCTGATAAGAAATGCGCTGTATATTGCCACGGGTATTACCTGCCTGTGAGGATGGGCTATAAAAGCTGTCCGTACAGACTGTCAAAATCCAGATTCATCACATCGCAGTAATAGCGAAGTAACTCTTCCAAAGAGCCGAAGTCTCTCATTACCATGTAGAAGGAAGCTCCATAGAAGATAAAGGTCATACCAAGACCGATAACTCCCAAGGTAAGTCCGGTAACGGCCTTGGAGGACATGGATTTTGTCCCGCCCTTGGATAAAAGTGCAAAAAGGATAGCCAGAGCCCCACAGGGGATGGATGCATAGAGACAGGTACAGCTCAACACGGAGATGATACCAAGAGTCAGAGCTGCAATCTCAAATTTTTCTGAACGATAATTCATTTGGTACTCCTTTGATTTTTGTTTACAAGCTAGAAATATTGTATCATTTTCGATATAATAGGAAAAGAGTTTCCAACATTTTATGGAATAGGATTTTGGTATCAGAAATCCAATATTTAGGAACGAAAGGAACATAGATTCATGGACATGATTCAGAAAATTGCAGAGGAACTGGAAATCAAAAAATCTCAGGTTCAGGCTGCAGTGGAGTTGATTGATGAGGGGAATACCATTCCTTTTATCGCTCGTTATCGAAAGGAAAAAACAGGCGCCTTAAATGATGAGGTGCTTCGTAACTTATATGAGCGTTTGAATTATCTTCGCAATTTGGAGGACAAAAAACAGACGGTCCTTGCAAGCATCGAAGAGCAGGGAAAACTTACAGAGGAGCTGCGTCAGCAGATTCTTATGGCAGAGACCCAGGTGGCTGTTGAGGACTTATATCGTCCGTATCGTCCAAAGAGACGTACCAGAGCAACCATAGCAAAGGAAAAAGGCTTGGAGCCACTTGCGGATTTGATCTATGCACAGGCACCGGATGTGTCTGTACTTACAGAGGCTGCAGCTTATGTGGACCCGGAAAAGGAAGTGACTTCACCGGAGGAAGCGGTTGCCGGCGCCTGCGATATTCTTGCGGAGGTGATTTCCGATGTGGCAGACTATCGTACCAGAATTCGTGAGATGACCTTAAAGGGTGGAAGTCTGATCTCTACGGCAAAGGACAAGGAAGCAGAGTCCGTTTACGAGATGTATTATGAATTTCAGGAGCCGCTTACAAAGCTTGCGGGACATCGCGTCCTTGCAATTAATCGCGGTGAGAAGGAGAAGTTCTTAACCGTAAAAATCGAAGCTCCGCAGGAGGATATCCTTCGCTATCTGGAAAAACAGATTATTGTCACCACAGGCAACGACACCGAGCCAATCCTTAAGGATGTTATTGCAGATGCCTATGAGCGTCTCATTGCTCCGGCAATCGAGAGAGAGCTTAGAAATGATGCTACAGAGCAAGCCGAAGACGGTGCAATCAAGGTGTTTGGCAAAAACCTAGAGCAGCTTTTGATGCAGCCGCCAATTGCCGGTCAGGTGGTGCTTGGATGGGACCCGGCATTCCGTACCGGCTGTAAGATTGCGGTAGTGGATGCCACCGGAAAGGTACTGGATACTACGGTGATTTATCCAACCGCTCCTCAGAACCGCGTGGAGGAAGCAAAGACCGTAATGAAAAAGTTGATTTCCAAATATCATGTTACTTTGATATCCCTTGGAAATGGTACCGCATCCAGAGAATCCGAGCAGGTGATTGTAGAGCTTTTAAAAGAGATTCCGGTGCCGGTTCAGTATGTGATTGTAAACGAAGCGGGAGCATCTGTTTATTCTGCAAGTAAGCTTGCGACAGAAGAGTTTCCAAACTTTGATGTGGGACAAAGAAGTGCCACCTCCATGGCAAGACGCCTTCAGGATCCACTTGCTGAGCTTGTAAAGATTGATCCAAAATCAATTGGCGTAGGTCAGTACCAGCACGACATGAACCAAAAGAAGCTTTCTGAGGCACTTGGTGGTGTGGTAGAGGATTGTGTGAATAAGGTGGGTGTAGATTTGAATACCGCATCTGCATCCCTCTTGGAGTATATCTCCGGTGTCAGCAAAGTAATCGCAAAGAACATCGTAGATTACCGTGAAGAAAATGGTAAGTTCACCACCAGAAATCAATTGTTAAAGGTAGCAAAGCTTGGACCAAAGGCCTACGAGCAGTGTGCAGGCTTTATGCGTATCAATGATGGCAAGAATCCTCTGGACGCAACCGGTGTGCATCCGGAGTCCTATGAAGCAACCACAAAGCTTTTAGAGAAGCTTGGATATACACCGGCAGATATCACCGGAGGAAATGTGGCAGGAATCTCGCAAAAGATTGCTGACTACAAGGCACTTGCAGAGGAACTTGGCATTGGAGAGCTCACCCTTCGGGATATTGTAAAAGAGCTGGAAAAACCGGGCCGTGATCCTCGTGAGGATATGCCAAAGCCAATCCTTAGAAGTGATATTCTGGAGATGAAGGATTTGCAGCCGGGAATGGTATTAAAGGGAACCGTGCGTAACGTCATTGACTTTGGAGTGTTTGTGGACATCGGAGTTCATCAGGATGGATTAGTTCACATTTCAGAGATTTGTGACCGCTACATTTCTCATCCTCTTGAGGCTGTGAAGGTGGGAGACATCGTAGATGTAAAGGTAATGTCTGTGGATCTGAAAAAACAAAGAATCCAGCTTACCATGAAGCTAAATGATGCTCCAAAGCCGGAGAAGAAGGAAAAAGCAGACAAGAATCGTCAGAATAAACCTGCCGGAGCACGTAAGGATAACCCTAATCACGGGGGCAATGACAAACGTCCAAGCAACCAGGGACAGAATAAGGATGGCAATAACCGGAACAGAAATGGTGGACAGAGAAGAACGGATTTCAAGAAGGGTAATCACTTCTTTGATGGAATTGTCATCAAATAGAGAAGCATAATTCAAAGCCAAACATAAAACAAAGTACAAGGCCAAACACAAAGCCAAACACAAAACGAAATAAAAGGACAAATAGAAAAACCGCCAGTGAAATGCATGGACATGAAGGTCTTGATTTTACTGGCGGTTTAATTGTTTTAGTAGGAGCTCCCCTTTCTTATATGAATAGTTGACTTTTCTAGCTTTTTTTACCCTAAAGTCAACATGAAGTAGTAGAATGGTTGACTAAAAATCAATTTTTCTATAAAAAGTCAACAGCGACAATAAAAGTAGGTGACTAAAAATCAATTTTTGTAAAATAAGTCAACAGCGACAGTAAAAGTAGGTGACTAAAAATCAATTTTTGTAAAATAAGTCAACAGCGACAGTAAAAGTAGGTGACTAAAAATCAATTTTTCTAAAATAAGTCAACAGAGACAGTAAAAGCAGATGACTAAAAAGTTAATTTTTCTATAAAAAGTCAACTGCAGCTAAAAAATCGGACATAGACTTCAATTATAAGTGGATAATAAGCTTTCTGTTTGGGGGTGTGGTACAATATAGAGGACAAAAGGAACATTGATTGATTTATGAGAGGTGACAGTGTGATTCCAATTGTATGTATAGCAAATAACAAGGGCATGCTTTTTAACTGCCGTAGATGTAGCAGAGATTCTTTACTCGTGGAGAGACTTGTGGAAATTGCAGGCGGAGAGGAAATTATGATTGCTCCCTATTCAAAGGAGCTTTTCCGGGACGAAAAGGTGGTGGAGGATTCTGATTTTCTCATCCATGCAGGGAAAGGGGATTACTGCTTTGTGGAGAATGCTAGCCTTAAGGATTTCGCAGAGAAGATAGAGAAGGTAATCATCTGTAGATGGAACAGAGATTATCCCGCAGATTTTTTCTTTGACCTGGATATGACAGACTTTCACTTAAAGGGAACCATGATGGAGTTTCAGGGAAGTTCACACGAGAGAATAACCATAGAGGAGTGGGTGAAAAATGAAAAAGAAGCATAGCAAAGGTACACTTGCGCTGATACTGGGTATTTTTCTGATTGCAGGTGTAATGCAAATGGGGTGCAATACACAAAAAGTTAGTCTTGGGAACAGCGAGACCAAAATATTACAGACGGAAATCGTTGGTATAGAAGACAAAGAAATAGAAAACAGCCAAACAGAACCTGCCGAGACGGAAGAGATAGAATCAGAGACTGATGCTGGGGAGAAGGCTTCGGAAACTGGCGCCATTGAAATTGCAATAGGAAAAATGAATGCATCCGTTGACGCCTTTTCCACTAGTTCTGTACCTGCTTACAGTGGAACGCCCTATGTGGCATTGAATAATAATGTTCCATTTTTTACAGATGAGGAAATAACCGTTACAGCATTTGAACTATATAGTGATTTGGACTCCTTGGGTAGATGCGGCGTAGCCTATGCCAACATATGTAAGGAGATTATGCCTACAGAAGAGAGAGGGAACATTGGATCTATAAAGCCCTCTGGCTGGCATACGATAAAATATGACTGTGTAGATGGTAAATATCTATATAACCGTTGTCACCTCATTGGTTTTCAACTGGCAGGAGAGAACGCAAATGAAAAGAACCTGATTACCGGAACAAGGTATCTCAATGTAGAGGGGATGCTGCCTTTTGAGAATATGGTAGATGATTATGTAGACGAGACGGGGAATCATGTGTTGTATCGTGTGACTCCGGTATTTGAAGGAGATAATCTGCTGGCATCAGGAGTCATTCTCGAGGCGAAGTCCGTGGAGGACAATGGTGCAGGAATTCTGTTCAATGTGTATTGCTACAACGTTCAGCCGGGAATCGACATTGATTATGCCAGTGGAAGCAGTGCCCAGACATCAGTTGCCGAAGAACCGGTACAGGAAACACCGGTTACGCAAGAACAACCAGTAGTGCAAGAACCGGTTACAGGTGGAGGAGAAAATCTGGTGTGGTTGTCGGAAACCGGGTCAAAATACCATTCCATCAATAACTGCGGAACAATGAACCCCGATAATGCCAGACAGGTTACCGAAGCAGAGGCAATTAATCTGGGAAAGGGAAAATGCAAAAAGTGTTGGTAGCAGAATGACTGTTTTGTAGGTAACTGCTGCTATTTTTATTAATTATTGTATTATATAGATATAAAAACAAATAAAAGTGAACACAATATAGGCAGGGAGGTGTGATTTTATGGCACAAGCAACTTTTAGTATTCGAATGGATGAAGGATTAAAAAAACAGTTTGATTCCCTTTGCTCTGAATTTGGAATGAATGCAACTACAGCATTTAATATTTTTGCGAAGGCTGTGGTTCGAGAAAGAAGGATACCTTTTGAAATCACTGCCCCAGCGGACACGGTAAGAGACGATGCTATAGCAGCATTTTGGGAAATGCGTAAAATTGCAGAAGAAAATGGGTTGCAGGAGATGACTCCAGATGATATCAATGCTGAAATTGAAGCAGTTCGTCATGGAAAGTAGGTGGAATAATGCAATATCTTCCTAAACAGATGAAAGAGGCTAGATAAAAAAGGATTTTCCTCTTGACGTTCTTTATAAAGTTTCATACAATAGTCAAGTAACATAAATAGGAATTCTTCGGGGCAGGGTGATATGAGAGATTCATAGATTCCCGACCGACGGTGACCTGATATCAAGCATCTCTGGTAGCTATCATTGGCGGGGGTGAAATCAGGAAGTCCGTGAACTGTCTACGGGATTGGGTAGGCGGCCGATCCGGTGTGAATCCGGAACCGACAGTATAGTCTGGATGAGAGAAGATAAGCAGATAAGAATCTTACACAGTATTTCTAGAGTACTATAAGTGTAAATAGATTCGTAAATGTGTATTTTGTCCCGGATAATTTAAGGTTATCCGGGATTTTTACGTCTCTTAAGGAATTCCAAATCACACACATCAAAGGAGAGTAAAAATGGACAACACAACAAACATCACAAAGACAAAAAGCAAATTTAATGCAAGATTTATTGCAGGCACTGCGATGCTTTCTGCAGTGGCATTTATCCTGCAGTACATTGAAATTGCAATTCCGATTATGCCGGCATTTATCAAGTTTGATTTTTCGGACTTGCCGGCGTTGATAGGTGCATTCGCTTATGGACCATTAGCCGGGGTGCTTATTGAACTGATTAAGAACTTAATTCACTGTGCATTTTCCCAGAGTGCCACGGTAGGTGAGCTTTCGAATTTTATCTTAGGAGCCGTATTTGTAGGAACAGCAGGAGTTATCTACAAGAATAAGAAGAACAAGACAACTGCACTGATTGGTGGTGTTGTTGGCTCGGTAGTAATGGGACTTGTATGTATTCCGTCTAACTACTTTGTGGTATATCCGGTATATTATGCGGCTGGATTTGCAGAGGAAGCAGTGCTTGGAATGTATCAGTTGATTTTGCCTGGGGTAAAGAATATTCTTCAGTGTCTCGTTATCTTCAATCTTCCATTCACCATCGTGAAGGGACTTTTATCTACAGTCATTACCATGCTGGTATACAAACATCTTTCCCCTATCTTAAAAGGAAAGAATTAAGAGAGAGAATGCCATAATACAACTTTTATTTTTAGGAAAAAGGACCGACTCTTGCGCGCCCCGTAAGTTTTGGTCCTTTTCTTTTTTGCTACCAAAGAGTATAATAAGATGGACTATAGGTGAAAAGAAGAGGACATTTATGGAACTGGAATTAGATATTCAACTGAAAGAAAAAGACCTGTATCGATTTAATTTGTTTCAGACCTATACCAGCAGCCAGGGGATAGTTTCTATTGTAATTGCAATACTGGGTGTCGTTATGGCTGCAATCTCTTTTCAGAATGGAAGCATGTCTTATGGAGTATTGTACGTAGTGATTTCTGTGGTCATTTTACTCTATATTCCTATTAGCTTAAGGGGGAGAGTGAAGCTCACCCTTAAGAATAATGAAGTGTTGGCAGGCGTGCTACATTATCATTTTTCGGAGAAGGAGATTCGAGTAACTTCCGGTGAGGATTCCGGAGAACTTCCGTGGAAACAGATTTACAAGATGATTGATACGAAACATAATGTATTGATTTACAGTGGCAGAAGAAATGCCTATGTTTTGCCAAAGGATCAGATTGGAGACAACTATGCGCTCCTAAAGGAGCTTGCAGAAAAATCGTTGGAGCCACATCGCGTGAAGCTTAGATAAACGCTTTCGGGAGCCTAGGCATATAGCGAGCAGATTAAGGAAAAGATATGACAGATATTGAACAAGTGAAATTCAATTTGGAAGAGAAAAGAGAATTGGTGGTTGAGACCTTCTCGCCGGAGGAGACACTTGAGCTTGGAAGAAGGCTTGGGCAGCAGGCGAAACCAGGAGAGGTGTACACCTTGATTGGTGATCTTGGAGTGGGGAAGACCGTTTTGACCCAGGGAATTGCAGAGGGGCTTGAAATCGAAGAACCAATATGCAGCCCTACCTTTACCATTGTTCAGGTATACGAGGAAGGTCGTATGCCGTTTTATCATTTTGATGTGTATCGCATCGGTGATGTGGAGGAGATGGAAGAGATTGGTTACGAAGATTATTTCTATGGAGATGGTCTTTGCATGATCGAATGGGCCAATCTGATACCGGAGATTTTGCCGCCGTATTACCGGGAAATTACCATTGAAAAGGATTTGGAAAAAGGATTTGATTATCGCAGAATTACCATCACAGAGAGAGGGTAATTTGGAAAGTGGATAATTCAGAAAGAGGATAAGAATTGAAGATATTAGCACTAGATAGTTCAGGCTTGGTGGCAAGCGTGGCCGTGGTGGAGGATGATAACCTTCTGGCGGAGTATACCATCAACTATAAAAAGACACATTCCCAGACACTTTTGCCTATGATTGATACCGTAGCACAGATGATTGAGCTGGATTTGAAGACAATAGATGCCATTGCGGTTTCTGCGGGTCCTGGCTCTTTTACAGGGCTTCGTATTGGATCTGCTACAGCAAAGGGTCTTGCCCTTGCTTTGGAAAAGGAAATCATTTCTGTTCCCACCGTGGATGCCCTGGCATATAACCTTTGGGGAGCTGAAGCCTATATTTGTCCTTTGATGGATGCCAGAAGAAATCAGACCTATACAGGCTTGTATCGATTTGTGGATGGTGTGATGGAGACTCTGGTGGAGCCTTGTGTGGTTCCTTTGGAAGAAATTCTGGAGACGGTTCAGAGTATGAACCACTCCGTGATTTTCCTGGGAGATGGTGTTCCGGTGTTTGAGGAGCAGATTAGACGGACATGCACCGTTCCGTTTTCTTTCGCACCGGCTCACAGCAACAAGCAAAGAGCAGCAAGCGTTGCAGCCCTTGGAGCAATCCTTTATGAGAGAGGCTTGGCAACTCCTGGTTCCCAACACAAGCCGGAATACTTAAGATTGTCTCAGGCAGAGCGGGAGAGACAGGAAAAGGTAAGAGATTTCCGTATATGATGTCAGATAAGAGGATAGAGATTGTGGAATTATCCCAAGAGGATTTGGATGCTGTAGCTGAAATTGAAAAGGAGACCTTCTCACTGCCTTGGAGCAGACAGTCCTTCGCAGATGCGATTGAGGATTCCTTCGGATTGTTTCTCGTGGCGAGAACCCTGGAAGAGAAGCAGGTGCTTGGTTACATTGGAATGTATTGTACTGCAGAGGAAGCCGAGATTACCAATGTGGCAGTAAAGTCTGAGGCAAGAGGTCAGGGAATCGGAGGATGCCTTGTAGATGCCATGATTCGAGAGGCACAGACGAGAGGTATCCCAAGGATCGTGCTGGAGGTACGGGTATCCAATACGCCTGCAATTGCCACATATGAGAATCGTGGGTTTATCAATTTGGGGGTTCGTAAGAACTTTTATCAGCTCCCGAGAGAAGACGCTTACATCATGGTTCGGGAAGAAAAGTAGAAGAAAAGAAAGAGATTGACGTTCATGCTAGATGTATGTTTACTTGGAACTGCAGGGATGATGCCCCTGCCTTATCGGTGGCTGACAGCTCTGATGCTCCGATACAATGGAAGCGGTCTGCTGATTGACTGCGGCGAGGGAACCCAGGTCGCCATGAAGGAACAGGGAATTAGTGCAAAGCCTATTGATATTCTTTGTATTACCCATTTTCATGCGGACCATATCAGTGGATTGCCGGGGTTACTATTAACCATGGGAAATGCAGATCGTGTGGAACCCCTTACCATTATTGGACCAAAGGGTGTGGAAAAGGTAGTGAACTCCCTTCGAATCATTGCACCGGAGTTACCATTTGAGATTAATTTTATAGAGATTTCGGAACCGGATGCTTATTTTTCCATTAAAGGATATGAGATACATGCATTTCGTGTAAAGCATAATGTCCTTTGCTATGGATATTCGGTTGAGATTAAGAGAGCCGGACGATTTGACGTAAACCGTGCAAAAGAACAGGGAATCCCGATGAAGCTATGGAATCCGTTGCAAAAGGGACAGACCATGGAGTGGGAAGGAGTAACCTACACACCGGACATGGTTCTTGGACCTGCAAGAAAGGGTATTAAGCTCACGTACTGTACAGATAGCAGGCCGGTTCAGGCAATTGTGGATGCGGCAAAGGATTCCGATTTGTTTATCTGCGAAGGAATGTATGCGGAAAAGGAAAAGCTTGCCAAGGCAAAGCAATACAAGCATATGACATTTTATGAGGCTGCGAAGATGGCAAAGGAAGCAAATGTACAGGAGATGTGGTTGACTCATTTCTCACCATCTCTTGTGCGTGGCGAGGATTATATGCCGAAAGTAAAGGAAATATTTGAAAACTCCTATTTGGGGAAAGATGGCAAAAGTGTTGAGCTGATGTTTCGGGAGGAAGACTAAATGAAAAAGAGCCGGATGGTGATAATCGCCGTGTTGCTCATTGCCCTTATATGCGGGCTATTTTACTGGACAATCTGGAGGAAAGACCATACGAGTCCGGAGCAGGGGAAATTGACAGAGATAGAAAAAATAATAACAAAAGATCTGGGTCTTAATTATCCGGCAACACCAAGAGAGGTGGTAAAGCTGTATAATCGCATTTTGGATTGCTATTACGATGAAAAATATACATCGGAGCAATTTGATGGATTGACATCTCAGGCCCTTGCCCTTTTTGATGAGGAGCTGCGGGCAAACAATCCGAAGCTTACCTATCAACAGGCAGTGACTGCAAATGTTGAGGAATTTCACAATGCAAAAAAGACCATGACACAGACTGCGGTGTGCGCAAGCAACGATGTACAATACCGCGAAGATGATGGGGATGAGCTTGCATTTGTGGAAGCATCTTATTTTGTGAAAGAAAATAATTCTTACACAAAAACCTTTCAGACCTATGTACTTCGAAAGGATGATGAGGGTCAGTGGAAGATATTAGCCTTTTTCCAGACTTACCCAGATAGCAATGAGGAAGAAGATTAGAATATGGAACAGAGAAAAAAAGATATTACCATACTTGCCATAGAGAGCTCTTGCGATGAGACAGCAGCGGCTGTTGTTGTCAATGGCAGAGAAGTAAAATCCAATGTGATTTCTTCTCAGATTGATCTCCATACCCTGTATGGAGGCGTGGTGCCGGAAATTGCATCCAGAAAGCATATTGAGAAAATAGATCAGGTAATTGCAGAGGCGATGGAGGAAGCAAAGGTAACCTGGGATGATCTTGATGCCATTGGGGTAACCTATGGCCCGGGACTTGTAGGTGCCCTTTTGGTGGGCGTAGCAGAGGCAAAGGCCATTAGTTATGCGAGAAAGCTTCCTTTGATTCCGGTGCACCACATAGAGGGACATATCAGTGCCAACTATATTGAGAACAAGGAATTAGAACCGCCATTTTTATGCCTGGTTGTATCAGGTGGCCATACACATCTGGTTAAGGTTACCGATTATGGAAAATACGAGATTCTGGGAAGAACCAGAGATGATGCCGCAGGAGAAGCCTTTGATAAAGTGGCAAGAGCAATCGGGCTGGGTTATCCGGGCGGACCAAAGATTGAAAAGGTCGCCAAAGAAGGAAATCCACAAGCGATTGCATTTCCAAGAGGAAAAGTGGGAGACGGAGTCTACGACTTTTCGTTTAGTGGTTTGAAGTCTGCAGTTTTGAATTATCTCAATGGTTGCAAGATGAAAGGTGAGACCATTGTGGAGGCGGATGTGGCCGCATCCTTCCAGAAAGCAGTGACAGATGTCCTTGTGGGACATGCCATGGATGCCTTGGATGAGTATCATATGGATAAGTTTGCAATCGCCGGGGGCGTTGCCAGCAATGGAACCATCCGACAGGCTATGGAAGAGGCTTGCAGGGAGAAGGGAGTAAAGTTCTACCATCCATCTCCAATTTTATGTACAGACAATGCGGCAATGATTGGTGCGGCGGCTTACTATGACTTTTTAGCGGGAAAACGTGCCGGTTTGGATTTGAATGCCATTCCGAATTTGAAGCTTGGAGATACCCTATGAAAAAATATGCTGCAATTGTGCTTTCCGCAGGAAACGGAAGCAGAATGAAAAGTGATATACCAAAGCAATATCTTCCATTAATAGAGAAACCGGTAATCTACTATAGCCTTATGGCATTTCAAAATAGTCCGGTAGATGAGATTATTTTGGTGGCCGGAGCAAATGACATAGAATATTGTAGAAAAGAAATCGTTGAGAGATATGGCCTTTCTAAAGTTACTAAAATTGTTGCTGGTGGAAAGGAACGATATGATTCCGTCTATGAAGGCTTATGTGCAACCGATGCAGAGTATGTTTTGATTCATGATGGAGCAAGACCCGTCTTGACCTCCGACTTGATTGACCGAATGATACAGGGAGTAGAGACCACTGGTGCTTGTATTGCGGCCATGCCGGTTAAAGACACCATCAAATTATCGGATGAACATAAGCAGGTGTCATCAACGCCGGATCGCAAGCATTTATGGATGGTACAGACGCCACAGTGCTTCGCAAGAACTCTTCTGGAGGAGAGCTATGAGATATTGAAGTGTAAGCAGAAGGCAGGTGAGAATGTGCCTGATATAACAGACGATGCTATGATAGTAGAGTTTGCAACGGGGAAGAAGATTACTCTGGTAGAAGGGGCGTACACCAACTTGAAAATCACGACCCCGGAGGATCTTGCGGTGGCAGAGATTTTTTTGAAGAGTCTCCAATTGGAATCATAAAAATAATAAAATCGAAATAATAATACAAAGAAAATAGATTAGATGAAAATAGATTAGATATAGAAACCTCAGTTCACAGACTGGGGTTTTTGTTATCCGAATGTGTCGTAAAACCCCTAGCTTTAGCTATGGGGATATAAGACACGTCCATCGAATTTACGCAAGTAATTGAAGATGGACAAATATATGTTTGTATTAGTTTGAAAGCTATAGTATAATACGTGTATGAATACAACATATAAATCTAACAATAATGTCGTCTATTCCTGTAAATACCATGTGGTGTGGTGTCCTAAATATAGGCGAAAGGTATTAATCAATGGTG
>JALEPP010000129.1 GCA_022767075.1 Agathobacter sp.
AATTCTGAAGTCCACCATTAGCATCTGTTACTGCACGGCTGTTTGCTACTGTGTAAAGCACATGATGTGCTGCCTCACGAGCTGCCTGAAGATCTGATGCAGTGTTCAAATCCGGATGGTTAATTTCAATGTCAGTTGGGCTAAGCATCATGTCTGTTCCGTTATAGATAGCCTGTGATGCGTTCATGTATCCGTATCCTCCGAAGTAATCGGTAAGTACGAATCCGTCAAAGCCCCATTCTCCACGAAGTACCTGCTGCTGAAGTGGAGCGTATGCCCCTGCCCAGGTAGTTCCGATGTAGTTGAATGATGACATTACTGCTCCGCAGTTAGCTTCTTTTACGCAAAGCTCAAATGGTTTCAAGTAGATTTCACGAATTGCCTGCTCATTTGACCAGGTACAAAGCATTGATGTACGGTTGGTCTCCTGATCGTTTAATGCAAAGTGCTTCATGTATGAGTATACGCCGTATTCAGCCGCTCCAGCTACTGCTGATGCTGCCATCTTACCAGACATAAGTCCATCCTCTGAATAGTACTCAAAGTTACGTCCGGCAAATGCACTTCTGTGAATGTTCATAGCTGGTGCATACCATCCTGTTACACCCATCTCGTCAGCCATCTTTCCGATGCTCTGTCCAAATGCCTTTGCAAGGTCGGTATTCCAGGTTGCTGCAATCATGGTTGCTGCAGGGAATCCGATGGATGCTTTTCCGGTAAAGTTATTGTTGATTGATGCAGGTCCGTCACAATCTGTGGTTCCCGGATCTCCAACAGATGAAAGTGGTGATGTTGAATATCCACCATTTGCTACCAGTTTATCAAAGTCCTCTTTGGTGAGCTGGTCTAAAAGGAGCTCCCATTTCTCATCATCGTAATCTACTCCTGTCATATCCTCCAGAGTAAGTCCGTTTTTCGCACCCATTGTAGGCTCAACGGCATTCTCATCCTGTACGATACCATCGTTGTAGTTGCTTAAGTTTACGAATGAAGCTAACTGATCTGCTGTCATTTCGTAATTGGTTGGAGCTGCGGTTGCCTCTTCATAGTTTGCAAATCCGTCTGCTCTTGAAAGGTAAGTTGCCTCACCCTGTGCATCTGCCATTTTGTTGGTAGCTGCATCTTCATCTGTTGAACGAGGATTGCTCTCATCGTATACAACAGTGCTGTCTACTGTTACGTTCTTTGAATCAATTACATTGTGGGAATCCTTGTTGATTGAGATTCCGTAATCTCCAGCCTCTAATACATAGCATCCCTTGTCTAAATAGTCATAGCTTGCAAGGTCCTCTAAGCTAAAGCTGATGGTTACTACTTCACTTGCACCCGGCTCAAGGAGCTCGGTCTTGTCAAATGCTACTAAGTTCGCTGCTGCTTTCTCAATTCCACCGTTGGTATATGGAGGATTTGAGTAAACCTGAACAACATCTTTTCCGGCTACATCGCCAGTGTTGGTTACAGTTACGTCGAAGCTTACAGTTCCGTCAGCAACTGTGATATCTCCCATCTCCTGTGAGAAGGTGGTGTAAGATAGTCCATATCCAAATGGATACTGTACCACTGAGTTGTAGTCGAAATCCATATTTCCTGCCTCAGCCTCTGCATAAGCAGTCTCATAGAATTTGTAGCCTACATAGATGCCTTCTACATAGTTTACAAAGTTTGGCTGAGTCTCCGGGCTAAACATGGTTGCTTCTACGGTAAAATCAGAAGCATTGGTGTACTGGAATGCACCAAAGTTGTTGCTGGTTGGTGTATTCAGTAAATCTTTTACAAAGGTATCTACAGTTTTACCTGATGGGTTAACGGTTCCTGCAAGAATTTCTCCAAGAGCTGTGAAACCGGTCTGTCCTGCGCCTGCAGTCCAGATGGCTGCTTTGATAGAATCGTATTCATCTAAGAAACCAAGCTCCATGGTGTTTGCTGAGTTGATAACTACGATTACCTTGTCGTAATCTGCAGTTACTTTATCTAACATCTGAATCTCACGATTAGAAAGCTCTAAGTAATGCTTGCTTGCATCAATGTCGTCTGCGTTCTCGCTGTAACGAACACCGGTTGCACCAAACATTCCGCCACCCTGATCACTAAAGGTATCTTCTCCGTCAATGCTTGTAGGAAGGTCTGCACCTTCTCCACCGGAACGGGCAATTACAACCACTGCTGTGTCAGAGAATTCTTTTGCTGACTCGAAAATACCAGCTGCGTTGTAGTCATCCATAGATGGCTCACGTACGGTCCAGTCTTGACCCATCATTCCGATATTAGGACGGCTGTCTGCATAGTTTTTATAGAAATCAATCAGATCCTGATTCAACTCATAGCCTGCAGCTGTGAGACTCTCGATAATATCAACGGTCTCATACTCTGCTGACATAGATCCGGATCCGGTTCCACCGTAAAGTGGGTTTGTTGATGACCATCCGAATACGTTGAGCTTAGATCCTGATGCAATTGGAAGTGCATTTCCTTCATTTTTCAGAAGAACCATACCTTCCTCTGCAATCTCGGTACAAAGCTTCTCAGATTCCTCTAAACTCTTGTCCGAGATAGAACCAGAACCGGTTGCAAGCGCAACCAAGGTATTCATTGGTCCTGCGATAATTAAGTTTACAGCTACGATTACTACTAGGAAGAAAGCAATCCAAGATTCTTTGCGGATTAATTTCTTCATTGGTTTTTTCATCTTGCATACTGCAATGGATACCACAATGGCAAGCGCAAGCGCTACGCCCATGAGGATTACTTGAGCCATACAAGATTTGATGACGGCAATGACGTCACTAGGATTAATTGCTAACATCTCTTTCCCTCCCAGAAAAAATTTATCTTCGCTCCCTTTGAGCTTGATTGTATCTTAACAGACCAATTCTTTTCCGGAACAAAATTTCACGAAATGTCATTTTTTTGCATAATCTGTCACGGAATCGGGATAAGGATCTTCATATCAAACCAATTGTTATCCGCCTTAATATTCACCGCTCCATGGTATTTTTCAACGGTATAGCGGATACTTTTAATGCCGTATCCATGAAAGTCTTTGTCCGATTTCGTCGACACAAGGTTCCCTCTGTCTATCTGAAGGTCCTGCTCAAAATAGTTCTCAAATCGAATCAGAAGGAACTCCTTTTGTCTGGACACCGTCACATGGATCAGTCTCTTATCCTTGTCCGGGATTTTCAGAACTGATTCCACGGCATTGTCCAACGCATTTCCAAAAATACTGCAGATATCCATTACATCCACAAAGGAAAGAAGGTTTCCGTCTGCCACACAGGTAAGGGTAATCCCATGCTTGTTGCAATACATACTTTTTCCTGTGAGAATAGTGTCTAATACCTTGTTTCCTGTTTTATTCTGAAGCTCATACTGTTTGATTTCCTCTTCCATATGGTTTAGGTATTCCATACGTTTCTGGGGATCCTCTTCGCTCTTTAGCACCGCAATTTTATGCTTCAAATCGTGATACTTATAATTCACCATTTCAATGCTGTCTCTGGAGAGCTTATACTGCTGGTATTGACTTTCCAGCATCTTGTGGACGTTGTTCAATTCCGTTCGCATGGATGCCTGACTGCAGGAAAGCATATGGGCAAACAAAATGGCCACGCCTCCCAAATCCATCATGGTTCTCATATTGAACATGGAGATGGTCTCATGATTGCTAAAAGGAGTTCTCACCTCCCAAAATCCGATATTGCTCAGGGCAAACACAAAGATTGCGATGCCAATTTCCGTCACAAGTGCCTGACCGGTCAGATGCATCTCCTGTTCCCTTGGAAGATGATTTTTCAGAGTTCCATGTAGCAGCAGATAGACTCCGCCATATACAAGGATCAGAAGAACAAACCAAATCCAGGACTGGTCTATGTCATAGCCTTCATAGATAAAGGTCGCAAGCTGCCATTCCAGAGACGCTGCAAATTCTGCAATGATAAAGCTCTGAGTTCCAAAATATACTGCTTCCTTCACCGATATCTGGCTGGATATCCACAGCTGAAAAATCATAAGGAAATAAGCTACCATCATACACGGTGTCCAAAGCCATACCGGCACATTTTCTGTGAGAATCAGAAAAGCACTTTCCGCCATAAGAAGAGAAAGATTGATTACGATAAGCTTTCTGGTCTCCCACCTTGGCTTTAACAGTGTAATAAAGAGCACAACAGACATCCACTCCGCCACCGCGGTATTGATTCTTGGGATGTTCTGTACCTCAAGCATATGAACCTGGTCAATAATGTGGTAATAGTCCATTATCGCACCGCCTCTCCCCAGAAGCCTGCCAAAGCCTCCATAAATTCTTTTCTCCTGCCTCTGCTAAGAACCAATTCTTCTCCGGCAACCACCGCACAGCCTTCCACCACTCTGTCCACATGGGCAAGATTGATTAGATAACCCTTATTTCCCCGGAAGAAATGCTCGTCCCGTAGTTTCTCCTGGATTTCCTTCATGGTTCCCGGGGCTTCTACCTCCCCATTCACTCCGTGAAAAATCAAGGTATGTCCTTGAGACTCTATGTAATACACGCTTTCAATCGGCATACGTATCTGACTTCCCTTGATGTTCACGGATATCACACGCTTGGTTCGTTTCTTGATCCGTTCAATGGCACGATTCAGTCTCTGGGCAAACGCAAAATAGGTAATGGGCTTTAACACGTAATCAAGGGCATCCACTTCGTAGCCTCTCACCGCATACTGAGGCATATTGGTAATAAAAATGATTACCACCTCTGTATCCATTTTGCGTATTTCCTCTGCCGCTGACATGCCATCCATAAAGCGCATCTCCACGTCCATCAATATCACGTCATACTCCGCCTTATAGTGATGGACAATCTGATCCCCGTCCTGAAAAACGGATATCTCAAAGGTCTCCCGGTATTCCTCTTCATATTTCTTCA
>JALEPP010000180.1 GCA_022767075.1 Agathobacter sp.
AAGCGCTTCAATCAGGAGACGGATCAATTCCTGGAGTGGCTTGAGATGGCCAAGACTCCTTACCCTCAAATTACCGGCGTTACCCTTTCTCTCTACCGCTACGGTGCTTACATGGCGGCCGGTGGCCGCAACCAGACCTTCCTTGACACTGACCGCAAGCTTACTGCCATGGCGGAAAAGGCGTTCCGCAACAAGGAGCTTGCCTGCCGCGAGCCAAGGCATCGTGCCATCTTTTGGGGTGTTCAGGCTGCCTACTACACTGCCTTCCCAATCTGGCTTCAGAACTGTTGGGGCGTCGTTCCCCTCACGGACATGCTTGTGATGGTCAGCACAGAGCACATAAGCACCACGGACAAGGAGCAAGCCCTCTACGATCTTGCTCACCTCTACGAGAACATGATTATGCGCAACCGTTCCAACGGTGGCTACGAGGTCGGCGTTGAGGCCCTCTGGCGTTACTGTGAGCTCTTCCATGCCGACATGGTCATCATGTACGCCCACATGGGCTGCAAAGCCATGAACGGCTACCACGGTCTCTTCGAGGAGGAAGCCCGCAAACGAGGCATTCACCTAATCTGGGTGAACCACAACCTCATGAAACCTGACGATGCCTCCCGCCGTGAAATGCGCAACGAGGTGAACCGCTACATGCGTGCCGTCCTTCGTGAGGAACCGCTGGACCCTTCTCTCGAAGATTTTGATGACTCCAACAACAAATAAAATCCAACCACAGACCCTACAAGAGTCACCCGGCTTCCCCCGGCGTGGCTCTTTTTTCCGGCACATCCGCCCCCGGAACCACTTCTCCCACTCCTACACACAGTATATGGCTCCCTCTGTCTCCACTTTCTGTAACTCCACCCCCACGTGTTCAAGTCCCAGTTATTCGACCGCAAGAATTTGCGGGGTGGGCACTTAGACTTCCTGGATGATTCCAGTCCGCCAAAGTTTGGACATTTTGCAAAAATAGTGCGCCAAAAGAAAGGGCACGATTTTGTGACGAGTCGTTGTTCCTCTTGGAGGCGCCCTGAACGATACATCGGGTTCTCCGCTCCGCTTCGGTCCGTTCTAAGCAGTCGTCCCCCGGACGACTAGAACCGGTTCTGTTTGCGGCTCGAAGAACGACAAACAGAGAGCCCCCGAAATAAAATTCGTGAAGGCGCCTCCTTAGAGGAACAGGCGAGGAGCAACTAGTGCCTTTCTTTGGTGCACAATTTTCGCAAAATGTTCAAACCGTTGGCGGACTGGAAATAGCAGTCTAAGTGCCCACCCCTGCAAATACTAA
>JALEPP010000006.1 GCA_022767075.1 Agathobacter sp.
TTGTCCGGGGTTCGAATCCCCGATGTCTCATGAAAAGCGTCACTCGTAAGAGTGGCGCTTTTTATGTTAGACACGGGAGGTGAGAACCACGGACAACGGAGTTGGTCGGGGCTCACGAGGTCCGGTGGACCTCGGTATTGAGCCGTCCGGAGCGGAGCGGAGACCGAATCCCCGATGTCTCATGAAAAGCGTCACTCGTAGGAGTGGCGCTTTTTATGTTAGACACGGGAGATGAGAACCACGGACAACGGAGTTGGTCAATAATTCACAAAAGTGATATTTAGAATACCATTTTACTATACATATCATCCTTGCATCTTTATAATGTTAATATATGGGGGTAGCTTGACTAAGAAAAGGAAAGGCAAGTATGGGGATGAAAAAAATCATAATTTTGGCGGATGGTTGGAAACGATATGTAA
Source organism: Agathobacter sp. (assembly GCA_022767075.1). Taxonomy (GTDB): domain Bacteria; phylum Bacillota; class Clostridia; order Lachnospirales; family Lachnospiraceae; genus Roseburia. The sequence goes on from JALEPP010000006.1 coordinate 423, forward strand.
ACTATTCGTGGCTTTATGGATGTAAAAAATATATCGAGGAGCAGCATTTGGAAGTACAGATTGATGTGTTTCATTGCTTTGGAAATATGAGCAAGGATGAAATGCACAATTTGGGTGAATACAACATTTTTAATCTTCCAGATTTAACGCAGTATGATGGAATACTCCTGGAAATTACGAATATTGTCATGGATGACCAGGCAAAGAGAATTATTGAAAAGGTGAAGGAATCTCAGGTTCCTGCGGTCTCCTTGCTGATTAAGATACCGGGACTCTATCGTGCAGGGATCGATAACTACGGCAACATGACGAAGATTGTGGAGCATTTGATACAGGTACATGATTGCAAGGTTATCAATTATGTGGGAGGTCCTGTGGAAAACTGTGAGAATAATTCCAGGGAACGTGCATACAGAGATGCTCTAGAAAGACATGGGATTCCCGTTGAACCGGAACGCATTTTTCAGCAGAATTATGAGGTTGAGACCGGAATGGATGCCTTTCGATATTTCCACGACAATCATCTGATGCCGGATGCGTTTGTATGTGCCAACGAAAATATTGCAGTAGGATTATGCCAAAAGGCCATGGAACATGGATACCACATACCCGAAGACTTTCGAATTACAGGGTTTGATGACTTTGATAAGGCTTCCTATTTTGAACCGCGTATCACTACAGTGGGATATAGCAAGGATGACATCGCTTATGAAGCCATGAAGCTTCTCCATGAAATATGGCAGGAAAAAAATGTTCCGGAAATTGTGTACGCCAAAGCTAATCTGATTTTCCAGGATAGCTGCGGCTGTGTCAATGAAGGACACAAGAGACGAAGTGATTCGATTAAAGAGCGCATTTTCTCTGAGGTAAGACAGATTGATTTGTACAACGAGACCATGGATATGAACAGGAATCTTTTTACCTGTGATACTTATGAACAGATGGCGGAGCAATTGCTTGGTTGTGTGAATCGACTTCGGTGTAAGGAAATGTATCTGGTTATGAATCACGATATTCTCAAGTCTCAGACAAAGGATGTGATGGAGGATTTCAAGGAAGAGATTATTGTGGAGGGCTATCCGGATCAGATGGATGTGGTTCTGGCATATAAGGATGGAGAACGCCGATATGATATACCTAAGAAGCCGGGAGAACTTCTTCCGGAGATATGGAATCGGAATATTCAGGACGTGAGAGTATTTCTGCCGTTACATATGAGAGAACGAGAGGTGGGATATTTTGTCTTTGTGAACTGTGACTATATGATGGAAAACCAGTTTATCTTTGAGACAATTAATTCCTTTTCCAAATCCTTGGAGTATTTTTACAGCAAGACAGTACTTCGACATGCCAATGATAAGCTTTCTGTATTGTATTTGCAGGATTCCCTCACCGGATTGTACAATCGCATGGCATACAATCAGCTGGCGAGACCATTGTTTCAAAAATGTATGGAGGAGAAGAAACCAATCGCGATAGTATTCTTTGATTCTGATCATTTGAAGCTGGTAAATGATCAGTATGGTCACGATATGGGAAATGTGATTATTACCAGCGTTGCAGATGCAATTAAGAAACATTTTCCACAGAACTCCGTAGCTATGAGATACGGGGGAGATGAGTATGTGGTGCTTGCTCCGGACTGTAAAGAAGATCAAGTGAATGAAATGATAGCTCGCTTTCATGAAACCCTGCAGATTACTACTGAGGAAAAGAAATTACCATTTGTGATGGAATGTAGTGTGGGCTATGTCATTGCGGAGGATGACTCAATAAGTATGGATGAGTACATCAATGAAGCGGATGATAAAATGTATCAGGAAAAGAAAAAACGCAGAGCCCTAAGAGAGAAGAAAATAGTCCAATAAAAGTTTGCTGTTATAAAATGAGATAGGACATTTCGTAGAAGCACCTTGTATGGATAGGTTTTGACCTCCATACAGGGTGCTTTTCTTGGATTAGGAAATTCCCATATTCCTAAAGAGAAAAGCGGTACACAGGGAAAAGGAATATCATTGGCAAGGGGGAAAAGGTGCACTTGCGAGGCAGAGGTGAGATGGATACAAAGTACTCTTTACGCTTGCTAAAGAGCAGAAAATGACTATGGGAAGATAATTGTATAAATAGTCAACGCAAAAAAAGATAAAAAAATAGAAGTGTTGACTTAGAGTGAGAATAATCGAAATAAAGTCAACCGGTACAAGAGATGAAAAAGGGGGAGGATGACTATCAGGAGGAAAATCGAAATAAAGTCAACCAAGGTAGACGTGAGAAAAGGAAGGGGGATGACTAGGATTAAGTAAAAAGTATATAAAGTCAACCAGTTCAAGAAATGAAAATAGAAGAGGATGACTACGAGGAAGAACTGTATAATAAAGTCAGCGAAACAAAAAGGGAAGAAAAGAGGGGATGACTACGAGGAAGAAAAGCGAAATAAAGTCAACGAAACATAAAAGGAAAGAAAAGAGGGATGACTACGAGGAAGAAATGCGAAATAAAGTCAACGGAACACAAAAGGGGAAAAATACAAGGATGACCACAAGGAAGAAAAAGCAGAGATAGTCAACTGTGAGGAAAAGGAACGTGAAATATCAGAACCATTGATATTGACAACATAATACCATTGCAATATACTTTGTATTACAAAGTATAAGAGGTTATTTCAATGAATGATAAATATGAAAAGCAGATGAAAAAAGGGGTCCTTGAAATGCTGGTGCTAAAGCTTTTATCGGGGGAAGCGAAGTACGGATACCAGATTATTCAGGAAATGAAAGAGAAAAGCGAAGAAGTCTTTATTCTAAAGGATGGAACCTTGTATCCAATTCTGTATCGGTTGGAAGATGATGGATTGGTAGAGAGTAAATGGAGCGAAGCAGAAGGACGACAGATTCCGAGAAAATACTACCAGATAACGGTAGCCGGGGTTCAGACGTGCGAAGAAATCCAACAGGTATGGGAGAAGATTTCAAAAGGTGTTGATCATATTATGGAGGAAAAACAATGACTGGAGAGAAATACGTAAAAGAGATTACCAAGAGAATTCATTGTAGTGCAAAGAAAAAGAAAGATATTCAAATGCAGCTTTTGGGGGAAATCAGGGAGCGCCAAGACATGGGGGAAGAGTTCTTTGAGATAATTAGGCAGATGGGCACCGTGGAGGAGGTTGCGGCCAGCTTTAATGATAGTATTTCGGAGAAAGAAAAAAAGCAATATCGCTGCAAAAGGGTAATGTGCGTGATTGCTGTCATTTTTGCAGTTGTATTATTGCTGGGTGCTGGAATCTGGTGGTATCTTCCAAAGGTGACAGAGCTTTCCAAGAGTGAGCACTTTACGGAAGCAATGGTAAAAGAACAGTCTGAGAAAATCATAGACCTTTTAGATAGGGATGAATATCAAAAGCTTCAGGATGCGGCAACGGATCAGATGAAGGAATTTCTAACTGCTGAATCAATGAAAGCTGCAAAAAAAACCGTAAGTGAGGAGTTTGGAGAGAAACAAGAAACCAAGTCCTTTTATGGTCAGGAAGTAACTCAGAAGGGGAAGCATTATGCAGTCTGCCAGATTCAGATTTCCTATGAAAATGTCAGCGTTATATATACTTTGACCTTTGATTAGGATATGAAGTTAGCGGGCATATTTTTGAAATAGGGCTTCTGCAATCCCACTGGCTTTAGACAATGGGTAGTTCCCATAGTCTGTGAAGAAGACGCTAAGAGAGCTAAAGGAAGAAAACAGGTGAGGAGAACAGAGGAAAAGAGCAGACTAAGTTGGTTTTAGAGCGGAGTGTGTTATTATGTGGATTGCGTTTATTATTTGGAGTATTGTATCGTTGATATTTCTTGGAGTGGCAATTAGCACGATGCGAGCGAAAGAGCCGGTGGGCTTTTATACCTTTGTGAAAGCACCACAGCCGGAAGAAATGAAGGATATAAAGAAATATAACAGGGCAGTTGGAATACTGTGGCTGCTTTTTGCTGTAGGCTTGGAATTATCAGGATGTCCATTTTTATTTCTGGAATCCAACTCACCATATTTTGTGTTTATTATACTGATTGTAATGGCAATGTGTATCACTATGGCAATTGCCTACACA
>JALEPP010000073.1 GCA_022767075.1 Agathobacter sp.
GTGTTCCTTCTTCTGGCGAATACTCTTGTCTCCGTGTCCCAACTTTGCCGAACTCGAATCATCGAAAGAGGCAAAATCATACCACGAAAATCCTTGCAACCGAATAACTGGCAAAAAACTTTCCCTCCGTCCACTGGAAGCGCTTAGATAGCTGTTCCCTGGAGCAGGAGGAAAAGCAAAAGCCCCCACGTCAGGAGTTGTCCCGGCAAGAGGGCAAGCCAAAGGGCGCTCCTAAGGCCAAAGGGCCATGACCGTGGAAAGTGAACGTCCCCATCCACGAAGAGCGTCCCCTTCCACGGGGTACGTCCCCGAATTATTTGAGTGGAATTATTGTATCATATATGGTAAAATATCATGTAATTGATTGAAAACAAATAAGATTGGAGAATAAATAATATGTGTGGAATCGTAGGATTTACCGGTAGAAATCAGGCGGCACCTATCCTTTTGGATGGGCTTTCAAAGCTTGAATATCGTGGATATGATTCGGCGGGAATTGCTGTCCGTGATGGGGAAAAAGATGCAGAAGTGGTGAAAGCCAAGGGGCGTCTTGCTATCCTCGCGGAGAAAACGGATGACGGCAAGGCTGTGAAGGGAACCTGTGGTATCGGCCATACTCGTTGGGCTACACATGGGGAGCCTTCTGAGGATAATGCACATCCACATGTGACCGAGGATGGCAACGTGGTTGCAGTACATAACGGTATTATCGAGAACTATCAGGAATTAAAAGCAAAGCTCATTAAGAAGGGCTACACCTTCTATTCCCAGACGGATACAGAGGTTGCTGTTAAGTTAGTAGATTACTACTACAAGAAATATCTGGGAACTCCTGTAGATGCTATTAACCATGCTATGGTTCGTATCCGTGGCTCTTATGCCCTTGCAGTGATGTTCAAGGATTACCCGGAAGAGATTTATGTGGCTCGCAAAGACAGCCCAATGATTCTTGGGGTTGCTGATGGAGAGACCTACCTGGCATCGGACGTTCCTGCTATTTTAAAATATGCAAGAAACGTATATTACATCGGAAATATGGAGATTGCCCGCCTTCAGAAGGGTGAGGTCACCTTCTACAACTTAGATGGTGATGAGATTGAGAAGGAATTGGTGGAGATTACCTGGGATGCTGAGGCTGCTGAAAAAGGCGGTTACGAGCATTTCATGATGAAAGAGATTCATGAGCAGCCAAAGGCTATCCAGGATACCCTTGCATCTGTTATGAAGGATGGTGCCATCGACTTATCCTCAGTTGGTCTTTCGGATGAGGAAATCAAGGAAATCAGCCAGATTACTATCGTGGCATGTGGCTCTGCTTACCATACTGGTATGGTTGCCCAGTACGTCATCGAGGATTTGGCAAAGATTCCGGTTCGTGTGGAGCTTGCGTCAGAATATCGTTATCGTAATCCTATCATGGATCCAAAGAGCCTTGTGATTGTGGTATCTCAGTCCGGTGAGACAGCAGATACCTTGGCAGCACTTCGTATGGCAAAGGACAATGGGATCAAGACCCTTGCTATTGTAAATGTAGTAGGTTCTTCTATTGCCAGAGAAGCAGACAGCGTATTCTATACCTTAGCCGGTCCGGAGATCTCTGTTGCTACCACAAAGGCATACAGTGCACAGCTTATCGCAAACTATACCTTGGCCCTTCAGTTTGCCAAGGTTCGTGAGACCATTGATGATAAGAGATATCAAGAGCTCATTGCAGAGCTTCAGACCATTCCGGACAAGATCGAGAAAATCTTGGACGACAAGGAGCGCATCCAGTGGTTTGCGGCAAAACAGGCCGCTGCAAAGGATATCTTCTTTGTGGGACGTGGAATTGATTACGCCATCTGTATGGAGGGCAGCTTAAAGCTCAAAGAAATCAGTTACATCCACTCAGAGGCTTATGCTGCCGGTGAGTTAAAGCATGGCACCATCAGCCTGATTGAGGATGGAACCGTAGTGATCGGTGTTCTCACTCAGAATGACCTCTTCGAGAAGACCATTTCCAACATGGTTGAATGTAAGAGCCGTGGTGCTTACCTCATGGGTGTTACCACCTACGGTAACTACAGCATTGAAGATCAGGCTGAGTTCACCACCTACATTCCAAAGGTAGATGAGCACTTCGCTGCAAGCCTTGCAGTCATTCCGCTCCAGCTTTTGGGATACTACGTATCGGTAGCAAGAGGTCTCGACGTGGATAAACCACGTAACCTGGCAAAATCCGTTACCGTTGAATAATTGGAATATTTTCCGGACTCCTTCATATACTAGTCATACAAGATACTTGAAATACAAGAGACTAGTGTACATAGGAAAGGAGTCCTGCTATGCAACTGAAAAAAATCGCTTTTCACATTGCTATACCATTGATGGTGGGAGGAATCTCTGCATTTCTATGCAAAGATTCCTTTTCGTTTTTTTCTACCATTAGAAAACCACCGTTGTCACCGCCCATGTGGGTGTTTCCCGTAGCTTGGACCTTCTTGTATGTCCTTATGGGAGTCGGTAGTTACCGCGTGGCAGAATACGGAGTAGAGGAAAAGCTTCAGAGAAAAGCCTTTATTTATTATGGCATTCAGCTTGCCTTGAATTTCTTGTGGACTCCGGTGTTTTTCCTGTGGAAAAATTATTTGGTGGCGCTGGTTGTTCTGGGAATCCTGTATTTCTTTATCTGGCAAATGTATCAGTATTTCACAGAGAATGATATGTGGGCCGGAAGATTACAGATTCCCTATATTGTGTGGTCTTCTTTTGCGATTTATCTGAATGCGGGGGTTTTTCTCCTTAATAGTTAGATATTGGCTTTGTTTCGCGCTTTGGGGTCAGGGCCATATAATCTGTTTTTCCGGAAGCTAGCTTTGGTATGGAAGCTACCTGCTTGAATACTCTTGGCATCATGTAGCTTGGCAGCTGCTGGCGGAGGGCGGGGATGATTGTTTCTGGAGTGGTGTCGCCAACGTAATACAGGATAATTTTATCGCTGACTTCGTCGTTGACCACGGCTGCTTCTTCAATGTCTGGTAGGCTTGTGACTGCTGCTTCGATGCCATCTAGTTCGATGCGGTAGTCCATATGCTTAATCTGTCTATCTTTTCTTCCCAGGAAAAGGAGATTGCCGCTCTCATCCATTTTTCCAAGATCTCCTGTAAGATAAAGAATGTCTCCTAAAATGGGATTTAGGAGGGCGTGGCTTTGCTGATACTCGGCGGCTATTACAAACTTGCTTCTTGTAAGCTCCTTTGCTCCGTAGTATCCGCTGGCCAGACCCTTTCCTGCAATGACAATTTCCCCTTCCCCATTTTCATCGGCATCTGCAATGGTAACCTCATACCCAGGCAGTGGCTTTCCTATTGGTATGCGCTCAAAGGTCTTCACCGGATGGTCTACCACGTAATAGGTACAGGATGCGGTGGCTTCCGACGGGCCGTAGTGGTTGATGAAGGTGGCGTCAGGAAGTGCCATCTGCCATTGATGGAGAATCCCTCCCGGTATTTGCGAACCTGTGAAGATGACCTTTTTGATAAAGGAAAAGTCAAAGTCCTGCAGGGCGCCAAGCTTTGCTATGGTGGTCATGGCTGCTACACTCCAGCAAAGGGTGGTTACATGATTGTCTCTTAAAAAGCTGTGCAGTTTCATGGGATTGACGAAGCAATCCTTTGGGATGATGGCGGTGGTGCAGCCATAGCGCACCGGTAGATAGAGATCCCGGATTGCCGCCACGTAATCGAAGTCGCACTGGCAGCCTAAGACCTCGTCCGGGCCTATGTTCATGGCTGCTCCAAAGGACTCCAGGTAATGACATACAGCACTCTCCGGGATACATACTCCCTTGGGCATGGA
>JALEPP010000120.1 GCA_022767075.1 Agathobacter sp.
AATACAGTTGGCTTGTAGCCCTTGGTTGCAAGATAGTATGCACAAGAAAGTCCCGCTGGACCTGCACCGATAATGGCAATCTTCTGCTCCCATTTTTCAAGTCTGTTAGAAGCAATTACAACCTCCGGAATGTATCTGGTCTCAGCCTTTAAATCACGGTCTGCAACGAACTTCTTGATTGCGTCGATTGATACCGCCTCATCGATGGTTCCACGTGTACAAGCAGCCTCACAGCGTTTGTTACATACGCGTCCACAGACAGCCGGGAATGGGTTATCCTTCTTGATTAATGCCAGAGCCTCATCATACTTGCCCTCTTTTGCTTTCTGAATGTAACCCTGTACCGCAATATGAGCAGGACAAGCAGCTTTACATGGAGCAGTACCTGTCTCATAGCAGTTCTTACGGTTGTTATCGCGATAGTTCTCATCGTATTTGTCCTTGCCCCAATGTACATTGTCCGGAAGAACAACCTTTGGATACTGAACCTCACCATTTTTGGTGCAAAGCTTCTGACCAAGCTTTACAGCACCAGCCGGGCAGTACTCTACACACTTACCACAGGCAACACACTTCTCTTTCTCTACTCTTGCAGTGTATGCAGAGCGAGACATATTTGGTGTATTGAAAAGCTGTGAGGTACGAAGAGCGTTACAGATATTTACGTTACAGTTACAGATACCAAAAATCTTGTTCTCCCCGTCAATATTGGTAATTTGGTGAACAAATCCATTGTCCTCTGCTTTTTTCAAAATAGCCATTGCCTCTTCATAGGTGATATCGTGACCTTTTCCTGTTTCTCTACAGTAGTCAGCAAAATCACCTACTCCGATACACCAGTTCATCTCATCGTCTGCGCAGCCCTCTTCCAATACCGCACGACTGGCACGACAGGAGCACTGACCAACACCGATGTGTCCTTCGTATTTCTTCAACCAGTAGGAAATGTGCTCTAAATCAACACTCTGATTCTCCATCTGGATTGCTTCCTCTACCGGAATGACATGCATACCTACACCAGCACCTCCCGGTGGAATCATTTGGGTAAGGCCTTCCAATGGAATATAAGTCATTCTCTCGAAGAAGGATGCGACTGCCGGATGCTCACGAAGTCTCTTGTTTCCTTCTGGTCCCTCCTCCATGTTGAAAAGCTCCGCTGATCCCGGAACGAAAAGTGGAAGAATGTATCTTCTTTCGCTTTGTGGAGCGGTACGTCCGTTGTGGTCATAATGATAACCATAATCGTACTCAATGAGTCCCACATAGCTCATCTCATCTAGGAGCTTCTGAAAACTCTCCTTTTTGTCCTCTGTCACATGATTCATTTTGCATAGCTCGTCAAAGGTGTAGTGGTGGCGAAGCTTCATGGTGAGTGCTACGTCAGCCATCTCCTCTGTCACAATCTCTGCAAGTCCCCAATACTCCGGGTCCTCCACCTTGACGCCCAACAGCTTGTGTGCTGCTACGTCTGTGATTTTCTTTCCTAGTTTTAAGATTTTTTCACTTGGATTTTTGTCTCCCATATGTGGTGGGATGACTGCTTTGCTCATTTCTGGCATTTATTTATTCTCCCTTCTTTTGTCCAAAATGCAGTTCCCTCATTCCCTCTACTTCATCGCAGATTTCCTGAAGACTGCACGCCTGACAATCCATTATCACATTTTTAAAAATGTGGTCGATGGCTTTTGTAATGTCCTCTGTGCGTCTGATTTCTTTTGCAAGCGCGTCGTAGTCAAAGTCTGGATCTGTGATAAAAATCACTTTTACCGCCTGAACCTTTGGATTCTCGTGGTAGCAATCCACAAACATACGACCTACCTTTGCAAAATCAAGTCCTTCCTCCAAAGCCTTTTTGCCGATGCGAACCGGCTCACGCTGGCTGGAAGCAGAGATTCGCATCATGTATCCCTTTGGGTTCAAGTGATATCTCGCATATTCAATCTTTCGCACAGCATTATATAGATCATTTCCTTCCCCCATACTGTCCTCATCCACTCGGACAAAGGTGAGTCTGGCGTAAGGTTGGTCTCCTTTGATTTCCGGCAAATCCGGTCCATAGAGAAGCACTTCATCCTCACTCACAAGCTCAGTGTCAGCAGTGATGCCAAGACCACTGTAAGCAGGGAAAGCTCCTGCTCCAAGCTCGTAAGCCATGTCACTCCGAAGAATCATGGCCTGTTCGCCCATGTCCTCCCAGGCGGCATCC
>JALEPP010000123.1 GCA_022767075.1 Agathobacter sp.
GATTATATAGGACCAAAGTGCTATATTTAAAGTGAGAAAGCATCTATTACTCCCATTTATTAGGACTTTTAGAGGTGATTTTATGACATATGAGGAATTTTTGGCGGAGGAATCAGTAGTAGCGCAAAAATCCTTTCCGGAAAAAGTAGCGTACTATACCAATATCCTAGATAAGGAAGTGGCACATACAAAGCTTCGGGCTGCCGCTTTGTTTCACTATGCAAGATTGTATTATCGAAACGGAGATTTGGCAAAGTGTCGAAGTATCATGGAACCTTTTTTGCTTACTTACCAGACCTATGATTATTGCCCGGAGATTTTGTCTTGTTTTAACGTTCTTGGTGCAGTCTCTCATGATGAAGAGGATTTCAACCTGGCAAGGTACTATTACAATATTGCAATCCGGTTTGCCAAGGAGCATGAGTCTGTTGACCGACTTGCTTTAGAATATAGCAATATTTCCATTTCGTACATTGCGGAGAAGGATTATGATACGGCCATTCATTACATTCTTCTGGCAGAAAAATACCTGAAGGAATCATTTACCACAATCGGAGAGTATGTGTATATGAACATGGCCCTGGCCTATGAAAAGAGAAATGATTTACAGGCGGCGTTAAAGGCCTTAGACACCTGCATAGAGAAGTATCATGGCATGGAATTGGTGAGAGATGATATTCTTTCTGTGGGAGTTACTCTTTATTATAAGCTTGGAGACAGAAAACAATATGAAGCATATAAAAAGGAGATTTTGGATCGCCTTGAGGAGATGTACGGCTCTCAAGCCATTGATTGTTGTGAGTCATTGTTGTACTGCTGTATGGATGATGAGGAGTATGTACTCGTAGACGAGATACTGGACTGGTTGGACCGATATCTTTTGGTTCATGCATCAGAACTGAAATTGAAGCTTCGCGTGGAGGAATACAAGTACCAGTACGCGAAAAAGCTTGGCAATACCACAGCTATGCTGGAAGCTTTGCAAAGGAAGGATTCCGTGTACAGCGAGGTTTTGGTGGCATCAGAAGAGCGCCGTACCAAGGAAATCAGTACACAGATTCGAATCAATGAACAGTTGAAAAAGGCGGTAGATTCCGCAGACAGAGCCAATCGGGTCAAGACGCAGTTTTTGGCACATATGTCACACGATATCCGTACTCCAATCAACGGGGTTATGGGAATGCTTGATATGATTGAAGGCACAAGGGATCCGGAGCGTGTCTCAGAATGTCTGGGTAAAATCCGAGTTTCCACCGAGCATTTATTATCCCTTTTAAACGATGTACTGGATATGAGCAAGTTGGAAAGCGATGCGGTGGTCATAGAGCATAAGCCGTTTCGACTGGATGAAATCTGTCAGCAGGTAGATCATTTGATTCACTTCCAGGCCCTTGATTCCGGTATAACCATATACGAACAGCGCCAGGGCGTCTCGCACTTTGACCTTATTGGAAGCAGTGTTCATTTAAAGCAGATTTTGGTTAATCTGTTGAGCAATGCAGTGAAGTTTACAGCCGCCGGCGGATCCATTTACATCACTCTGGAAGAGTTAGAGGCCACAGATAAGGTAATCCCATATCGTTTTACCATTCGGGATACGGGCTGTGGAATGTCGGAGGATTTCATTAAGGAAAAATTGTTTGAGCCATTCCGACAGGGTATCGCTGCGGAGAGGACGAAATACGCGGGAACCGGACTGGGGATGGCCATTGTAAAGAATCTGGTTAACAAGATGCATGGCTCCATTGAGGTGGAGAGTGAAGAGGGAGTAGGAACAACCTTTCGCGTGATACTTCCTTTTGAACTCAATCAGCACCCGGATTCCAAGGAAGAGTCGGAGAAGAAAATAGAAAAAGTGGATATTCAGGGAAAGCGGATTCTGGTGGTAGAGGATAACGATCTGAATATGGAGATTGTAGAATATCTTCTGGAAGAGGCCGGTGTGAATGTATTTAAGGCTGACAATGGACAGCTGGCACTGGATATGTTCAAGGAGTCTGTTCAGGGATTTTATGATGCGATTCTGATGGATTTGATGATGCCGATTATGGATGGATTGACAGCTACCAGGGAAATCAGGAAACTGGAACGACGGGATGCAAAGACGGTACCTATTATTGCCATGACTGCCAATGCGTTCCAGGAGGATGTACAAAAATCTCTTGAAGCGGGAATGAATCATCATTTGAGCAAGCCACTTCGCAAGGAATTATTACTGCAGACGCTAGCTCAATATACTATATAGTTTCTTTTCTCAAGGAAATACGAGATTTCTATTTACACCGAAGGCTGTTTCTAGTACAGTATGTCATAGTAAAGCGAGAAAGTATAGGGAAAAGGAAATGACAAGAGAGCAGCTAAAAGAATTAACCTCACAGGGAGTTGTACTATTAGACGGAGCCACAGGAACGAACCTGATGGAGGCAGGAATGCCAATTGGCGTGTGTCCTGAGGCTTGGATATTGGAACATCCCGAGGTGATGGAAAAATTACAAAAGGAATACGTAGAGAGTGGGAGCATGATTGTTTATGCTCCTACTTTTACCGGAAATCGCATTAAGCTAAAGGAGTATGGACTTGAGGACCGTTTGGAGGAAATCAATACGGCCTTGGTACAGCTATCCAAAAGAGCGGTAAACGGAAAAGCTTATGTGGCCGGGGATATGACCATGACCGGACAGCAGCTTTTCCCACTTGGTGATCTGGATTTCGAGGAGCTTGTTACCATCTACAAGGAACAGGCAAGGATTCTGGAACAGGCAGGGGTAGATTTGTTTGTAGTGGAGACCATGATGAGTCTTTCGGAATCAAGAGCAGCGGTAATAGCCATTCGAGAAGTCAGTGATTTACCAATTATGGTGTCCCTAACCTACAACGAAGATGGACGTACTTTGTTTGGAACAACTCCTGAGACGGCTGTTGTGGTGTTACAATCTCTTGGAGCTGATGTGATTGGGGTCAACTGTTCTACGGGACCGGAGGAGATGATACCCCTGGTTCAAAAGATGGCAGAATATGCAACGGTTCCTATTTTGGCAAAGCCAAATGCCGGACTTCCGGAGCTGGAAGACGGAAAAACGGTATATAAGACTACTCCGGAGGAATTTGCAAGAGCAGGAGGTCTTTTGGTTGAGGCCGGAGCTTCTGTACTTGGAGGGTGCTGCGGAACAACGCCGGCACATATAAAGGCGCTGTCTGCTACTGTAAAGGACATGAAGATTCGAAAGCCTCTGGCAACCCACAGAAGGGTTCTTACCTCAGAAAGAAAATCGGTAGAGATTACTCTGGATGGTAATTTTATGGTGGTAGGAGAGCGTATCAATCCTACCGGAAAGAAACTGCTTCAGGCGGAGCTTCGGGAAGGAAGGCTGGAACGGGTTCGAGATATGGCCATAAGCCAGGAGGTAAATGGAGCAGCAATCTTAGATATCAATATGGGAATGAATGGTATTGATGAGAAGGAAATGATGAAGAAAGTCATTTACGAGGTTACATCTACCGTAGATTGCCCATTATGTATCGACAGCAGCCACGTGGATGTGATGGAACAAGCCCTTCGCATTTATCCGGGACGTGCCTTGATTAACTCCATTTCTATGGAATCACAAAAGATGACAGCCTTGCTCAGAGTTGCGAAAAAATACGGAGCGATGTTTGTGTTGCTTCCTCTTTGGGATGAGGGACTTCCAAAGGATGTGGAGGAAAAGAAACACATTATTGATACTGTCTACGATGCTGCAATTAGGGAAGGATTATCTCCACAGGATATGATTGTGGATGGACTTGTTGCAACCATTGGCGCCAATAAAAAGGCAGCCCTTGAATGCTTTGACACCATTAGCTATTGCAAAAATGATAAGAAGCTTCCAACCATCTGTGGTCTTTCCAATATTTCGTTTGGATTACCGGAGCGAGCATATATCAATACCGCGTTCCTTACCATGGCCATCGCAAAAGGCCTTACCATGGCAATTGCAAATCCTTCGCAGGAGCTTCTGATGAATGCGGCATTTGCCTCTGACATGCTCTTAAATCGCCCGGATAGCGATTTGAAATACATTAACCGAATGAATATGCTTGCGGACACAAAAGAGGCGGAATCGGTGGCACAAGCTCCTGAAAAAGCAGGGAAGGATACCGGGGATGGACATCCTATCTATCAGTGTGTATTAAAAGGGAACAAGGAGTCAGTGCTTAAGCTGGTCAAACAGGCTTTGGAGCAGGGAGATACTCCGGACACCATTATCAATGAGCATTTAATTCCAGCCATCAACCGAGTGGGAGAGCTATTCAATGAGAAAAAGTATTTTCTTCCACAGCTCATTAATAGTGCCAATACCATGAAGGAGGCCATCGACTATCTGGAGCCGCTCTTTGAGAAAAAAGACAATCAGAAGGAAATGCCAACCTTAGTCATTGCAACGGTGGAGGGAGACATCCACGATATTGGTAAAAATCTGGTTGTTCTTATGTTGAAGAACTATGGATATCGTGTCATTGATCTTGGGAAAGATGTACCTGCGGATCTGATTCTTGACACTGCCATAAAGGAAAATGCAGCAGGAATCGGTCTGTCAGCCCTCATGACCACAACCATGATGCGCATGCAGGATGTGGTGGAGCTGGCAAAGGAAAGAGGATATACAGGAAAAATCTTTATCGGTGGGGCATGTATTACACAAAGCTTTGCGGATGAAATAGGAGCAGATGGATATTCTAAGGATGCGGCAGACTGTGTGAAGCTTGTACAAAAGTTGTTGGAACGTTCATAAAAAATCATAATAGAATGAAAAAAGGTCTTATGCTTTCATAAGACCTTTTTATCGTAGCGAGAGAGAGACTTGAACTCTCAACCTCCCGGGTATGAACCGGACGCTCTAGCCAGTTGAGCCATCTCGCCATATGTATATGATATGCTTGCGCAAAAAATGGGACCTACAGGGCTCGAACCTGTGACCCTCTGCTTGTAAGGCAGATGCTCTCCCAGCTGAGCTAAGATCCCATGTCACTTATGACTTGTTAATAATAGCAAATGGGACAGAGCATGTCAACGATTTTTTCG
>JALEPP010000133.1 GCA_022767075.1 Agathobacter sp.
GATAGTAAATACTTGACATAAACAATGGTATTTTCAGCCATTAAATGTTCTTTTTCCAAATACGTAATTTGACTGTTATTCAAATAGCTATCAAGTTGTGTACATATAAGAAGGCAATCTGTGCTTTGATTTAAATAGAGACTTTCCTGTGCCAGAAGTATGAGTATCTGAATCTCATTTAATGAGAGTAAAAGATTTCGAAAGTCATTTAACAAAAAGTCCGGCCTTGTAACATGAAGTGCATCAAGCAACAAACTGTATACCTCTTGATGATTTGTAAGACCAGAACGAAATTGTAACTTGCAATGCAGGAGTAACCATTCTTGATAATAAAATTTGTTATCAGCCCAATGCATTTCCTCTATTTTATCTAGTTCTTCATAGGCTGGTTGAAGTTGCCATGAATCTAAATGAAAGCGTGCATGCTTTAAAGCATAGAAACACTCAAAATCCTTCTGATTTGCAAAGATTGGAAAAATTTCACATGGTGCTCCTGCATGTGCCATAAGTGCCTGAAAAGTGGACGGACTGACGCCAGCAGCACCATTTTCAATCCGCGAAAGGGACAGAGGAGAGCAGATTCCGTCTGAAAGTTGTTCTTGGGATAAACCAGCTTTAAGTCTTGCTTCTCGAATGGAAGCACCCGCATTTCTTACTGCCATAATATAATCCCCTTTCTCATAATAATTATATATTATAGTTTGCCACAAAGGAAAATGCAACGAAGAAGGAACTATACATAAATGGAAACAAAAATGTTTCCATTTACTCATATTCTAAAAATGGCTAAAAAGTATATTCTAAAAGTAGGTTAAGAAACAGAAAGGAATTAAATTTGTGTATGACGTTTTAAATTGCTATCTAGAGAATGGATTAAAA
Organism: Agathobacter sp.; assembly: GCA_022767075.1. Lineage (GTDB taxonomy): Bacteria > Bacillota > Clostridia > Lachnospirales > Lachnospiraceae > Roseburia. The sequence goes on from JALEPP010000133.1 coordinate 880, forward strand.
ATAATATTACATAAAATAGCCAATGTCAAAACTATTTCCTGTGGATTATGGATAAAACAGGGAATTACCATTTTGTATAAAAAGATGTCGTTTAGAGAGAGTCCAACAAAATAAGAGGTGTTATGGAAAACAAAATGATGGTTTATTCCTTGAGGAGAGAGCTAAACTAGATTTTTATTATGATTGGTATAATAACAAAGAGAAAAAGGAGCAGTGAAAACATGGGTGAAAAGAAAATAGGTTATCGAGATGTTTTTCGGCAGAAGGAATACATGAAAATGATTCTGGCTGCGTTAATTAACCGATTCGGAGATTCCATTGATGCCATTGCATTTACCTGGATTGTATATGAGATTACAGGAAATGCGGCATGGTCTGCAATGGTATATGGAGTAAATAAGTTGCCTACTGTTATTATTAGTCCGTTGGCAGGGGCATGGGTTGAAGGGCGCGACAAGAAGAAAATCATGGTCATTACCGATTTGATTCGTGCGGTATGTGTGGCATTTGTTGCTACCGGATATTTAACAGGAATTTTGCAGGCGTGGATGCTTCTTGTAACTACATTTGTTATTTCTACTGTGGAAGCATTTAGAGGTCCTGCAAATATGGCGTTGACTCCACGGGTATTGAAAAAGGAGTACTATGAATATGGAATGTCTTTGATGTCTACATTGGGTTCAATTGTGGAACTAATCGGAACGGCGGTGGCAGCAACAGTTATTGCGCTTATTGGCACATCTGGAGCGATTTATATCGATATGACCACCTTTGTGCTGTCTGCACTTATTATCCAGACAGTAACGATTAAGGAAAGAGAGACGGAAAAACAGAAGTTTGACGGCAAGAAGTATATGGCATCTCTGAGGGATGGATTCCATTACGTTATGAGTGATAAGTTAGTAATTTTTCTGTGTGGAGTTACTATTTTCTTGAATGGTATTTTAGTTCCCTTGAATAGTCTGGAAGCGCCCATGGCAAATGAAATTTTGCATGGAGGTGCAGAAGTGTTGTCTATTTTAGGGATAGCAGCCACCATAGGAATGCTGTTTGGGTCATTTGTATTTCCGTATATTCAGGAAAAATTAGGAGAAAAACCGGTTCTTGTTGGGTGTACCTTTGGAATAGCGATGTTCTATATTGGGATTCCAATCTGTCAGCCCTTCTATCAGAACAAATTATTTATGTATGGTTTTGTAGCATGTATTACGATCTTTTTGGGAATTATGGTAGCTCTATGTAATTCTCTCTTAAATGTAATTACAATGAAGCGTGTTGATGAAGGGTATTTGGCTAGAATAGGTGGAATAAGTTCAGCCCTTGACAGTATGGCAATTCCAATTATATCGTTTTTGGTTAGCATGTTAGTCGGAAAATTAAATACCACCGTCATTTTCGTTATTTCAGGCTTGTTCGCAATTGGTGAGGGTATCTATATTGGGCTGTCGAAGGAATTGGCAGAGGAAAAAGCAGAAGAGAAAACACTTGCTACGGATACGATGTAGGTTACAGATAAGAATTTAAATTGATGATTTAACAAATAGAAAAGTGGTATGTAATCGTATAGAAATACGGATACATACCACTTTTTTAAATGGAAATTTAAATATGGAAGCATTTCTGGATGGCTTTGTACTCTCCGAATACCAACACGGAGTTCCCCTCCACAAAATAGGTTTCTGCGGAAACAGAATTGAGGAACCGATTGGAATCCTTTACCGCAAGAAGGTTGATGCCGTATTTTCTGCGGATATCCAATTCGCCGATGGTTTTTCCGGCCCAATCCTTTGGAACCTCGATTTCAAAAATGGCATGGGAGCTGTCTACTTCCATGTAATCTAACACGTGTTCATCGGTATAGCGGATGGCAGCCCATTTGGCTGTCTGCTTTTCCGGATAGACCACCTTATCGGCACCATTGCGAAGAAGGAACTTCTCCTGTACATCACGTTCCGCTCTTGCCACAACAAAGCTTGCTCCAAGCTCCTTTAGAAGAGAGGTGGTCTCAAGGGAGTTCTGGAAATTACCACCGATGGTGACAAAGCAGATGTCGAAATTGGTAACTCCCAGAGAGTTCAAAAAGTCCACATTGGTACTGTCACCAATCATTGCATTGGTGACATAAGGAAGCACTTCGTTGACTCGGTCTTCGTTGGTATCAACAGCCAGAATGTCATGTCCTAACTGAGAAAGCTGGTATATCACGTGCTTTCCAAAATGACCTAGTCCAATCAGTAATATATTTTTCATGGTGAATCTCCTTTTTATTAGTATATATTCATTAGCCTACGGTGATTTTTTCCATAGGGTATTTGGCATTTATCGGGTTTCTCGGTGCAAGGGCCGCGTAGATTATGGTAAGGCCGCCCACTCGTCCAAGGTACATCAAGATGATTAAAATAATCTGTGACGGAAGATGGAGAGTCGGAGTAATCCCAAGGGTCAATCCAACGGTTCCCACAGCAGAAGCTGATTCAAATAGGCAGTCGGACAGAGGCAGCTTCTCGATGACACTGATTAGAATGCTACCGGTGAAGAACATTGCAAAATACATCATTGCAATGGAGGAGGCATTTTTGATAATCGATCCATCCAGACGTCTGCCAAAAGCTCCGGGATTTTCGTGCTTCCGAAAGGTTGCTATGGCATTAAATACTAAAACCGCAAGGGTAGTAGTCTTCATACCGCCGGCTGTAGAACCGGGAGAACCACCTATCAGCATTAGAAAAATCATGATGGCTCTTGAGGACTCTGTCATTGCAGTTAAGTCAGCGGTGTTAAAGCCGGCAGTTCTTGGTGTGACTGCCTGAAAAAGTGCGGCTAAAAAGCGTTGTCCTACCGATAACTCCTGAAAATCGAAAAGAAAATACAGGATTGTTGGAAGTACAATCAGGACCAAGGAGGTAGTGAGAATCACCTTGCTCTGCATACGATACTTCTTTAGGTGGAATCCATGTCTGCGAATATCATCCCAGGTGAGAAATCCGATTCCTCCAAGGACAATCAGCAAAATAATGACTCCATTGACATACGGGTTTGTCAGATAGCGGCTAAGGGATACAAATGGCTGTTCTACGGTACCGAAAAGATCAAAACCGGCGTTGCAAAAGGCTGATATGGAATGAAAAAAAGACATCCAGATGCCCTTTGGACCATAGTCGTGACAAAAAACCGGCAAAAGGAGTAGTGCTCCAATTAATTCAATGGTAAAGGTGCCACGGACCAGAAACCGGGTGAATTTCACGATTCCTCCCATCTGTGGTGCGGAGATGGCATCCTGCATGGTGCTTCTCTGGGAAAGGGAAATACGCCTTCCGGACAATATGCTGGCTGAACTTGCGACCGTAATAACTCCAAGCCCTCCGATTTGGATAAGAAGAAGGATGATTCCCTGTCCAAAGGGAGACCAATAGCTTCCGGTATCCAACAACACAAGACCCGTTACGCATACGGCGGAGGTAGAGGTAAAGACCGCCTGGTTAAACGGGGTTACCACTCCGGCAGCACTGGAAATTGGTAGCATCAATAGGAATGCACCCATAAGAATAACTCCTGCAAATCCCAAGGTAATAGCTTGGAATGAGGAGAGTTGTCTTTTTTTATGTAAACCTTCTGGCATGATAGGTATGCTCCTTTACAAAACTGACTATATTATAATGAATAAACATCTAATTGTTAAGCGTTTTCTTTATCGTGGGAGATGTTCCTTTTGCTCTGACATATGCTTATGGTTTCCGTAGAGGGTGCTTGCTTGTCATGGAGATATGCTTTGAGAAAAAAATTTCAATATTTTACAGTTTGTGATACAGTATCAGCATAGACAGAAATTAAGAGTGTAAAGGAAGGGGAACATTATGGTTTCATTTGAAAGTGATTATATTGCAGGAGCACATCCGGAGATTTTGAAGAGACTGATGGAAACCAATCTGGAGCCTATGCCGGGCTACGGAAACGATGGATACTGTGAAAGCGCAAAGGAGAAAATAAAAAAAGCCATCGGAAGAGAAGATGTGGAGATAGAATTTCTTGCGGGAGGGACTCAGACCAATGCCGTTATTATCTCTACCATGCTTGCGGATTACGAAGGAGTCGTAGCTGCTGCCACCGGTCATATCAGCGCACACGAAGCCGGCGCAATTGAGTATACCGGACATGAGGTGCTTGAGATTCCACAGCACAATGGAAAAATAGACGCGTTGGATTTGGTCAAATTCCTGGAAAAATTCTATGGGGATGACAGCCATGACCATATGACCTTTCCGGGCATGGTGTATATTTCCCATCCAACGGAATATGGAACCTTGTATACAAAAAATGAATTGCAGCAGATCTCTGAGGTGTGCAAAAAATATAGGATGCCTTTATTTATGGATGGTGCACGTCTCGGATATGGACTTATGAGCCAGGCCACCGATGTGACCATGGCAGATATTGCAGAGCTTTGCGATGTGTTCTATATTGGGGGAACAAAGGTTGGTGCACTCTGTGGGGAAGCTGTAGTTTTCACAAAAGGGAATAAGCCCAAAAATTTCCTTACTTCGGTAAAGAGACGTGGAGCACTTCTTGCAAAGGGACGTCTCCTTGGGGTACAGTTTGATGCTCTTTTTACAGACAATTTGTATTTTGAGATTGGAAAATACGGAATCCACATGGCAGAGCGAGTGAAGGAAATGGTAACCAGATATGGACTGGAGTTCTTTATGGAATCTCCAACCAACCAGCAGTTTGTGGTTGTAACGGGAGAACAGCTTAAGAAGATTCAAAAGAAGGTTCGTGTCAGCGTATGGGAGCAGCTGGATGATTCCAGATGGGTCATTCGTCTTGCTACCAGCTGGTCCACAACAGAAGCCGATTTGAAGGCACTGGAAGAGGCACTTTCATAAGAAAAGGAAAAGCCAAAGGGCGCTCCTTCGACCAAAAGGCTATGGTCGTGGAAAAAGGAACGTCCCCATGAAAGGCTGTATAAAACCTCCATTTTTACAGATACTAGGAAAAAGTAGTACTGTAAATGGAGGTTTTTTATATGAAAGCAACAGGAATTGTTCGCAGAATCGACGATTTAGGACGAATTGTAATTCCGAAGGAAATAAGACGTACTCTTCGAATTAAGGAAGGTGCACCCCTTGAGATATTTACAACAGGAGACGGAGAAATCCTGTTAAAGAAATATTCGCCCATCGGTGAGCTTGGCGATTTTGCAGAGAGCTATAGTGAGAGTCTGGCGGGGACCACAGGCCATCTTATTTGCGTGACGGATCACGACAGTGTGATTGTGGCAGCAGGTCCCGGAAAAAAACACTATCTTGGGAAAAGAATATCTTCCGATTTGGAAAGCTTAATCGATGCAAGAGGAAACCTTGTGGCCAGAAGGGGCGATTCTGATTATAGGGATATTATTCAAGACGATCCCGGAGAGTATGTGGAGGAAGCTATTGCTACCATTATTTCTGGTGGGGATGCCATCGGAGCGGTAGTAATGTATGGAAAGGGAGAGAAGGAATTTCTTGGGACAGCAGAAAGGCAGTTAGTGATTTCAGCAGCAAACTTTCTGGGTCGCCAAATGGAATAATAGGCAGAAGAAACAAAAGTCAATAGTAGAATAATGCTCCCATAAAGTGTAGAATGATACGTATGAAGAAGAAAGCAAAAAGAAAAACCCATAAGGTATTTTGGATATTTGTAAAACTTCAAATGGTATTAATGGCGCTTGTGCTGGCGGCTTTGGGCTACTATTATCTCGGAGGGTATGCCACAGAGGTACAGGCCTTGAAAGCTCAGGCTGAGAATATGGTTAAGAGCTCGGATGAGAGTGTATTTCATCCGGATCAGTCCAGCTTTATTTATGATAAAGATGGCAACCAACTGATTAAGCTGACCAATGGAACCGATGCCACCTACTGTCGGTATGAGGATATTCCTTCTGAAGTGATTGAAGCAATTACCAGTATTGAGGACAAGAAATTCTTTTCTCACAGGGGAGTGGATTTTAAGGCCATTATTCGTGCCGTCGTAGCGATGTTAATAAATGGGGAGCCAAACCAAGGGGGAAGCACCATTACCATGCAGCTTGCCAAATTGACCTATCTGGATAACAGCATTACCTGGCAGAGAAAAATGTCTCAGATATTCTGTGCGATGGAATTGGAGAAGCTGTATTCCAAGGAGAAAATTTTGGAATTCTACCTCAATGATATCTATTTTGCAAACGGGTATTATGGAATACAGGCTGCATGCGAGGGCTATTTTGGATGTACGCTTGAGGAAATCGATGTCTCACAGGCAGCGTTCCTCTGCGCCATACCAAACAGTCCAAGCTATTATGACCCTCTGGTGAACAAGAAACATACCCTGGAGCGTAGGAATCGGATTCTAAAAAATATGTACGATGATGGTAAACTGTCCGTGGAGGAATATGAGGACGCCATTGGAAAAGATATCACGCTGAATCATGTGACGAATTCCAGAGACTGGAGTAAAAACTACGCTGCTACATATAGCATTCACTGTGCTACCAGAACATTGATGGAATTGCAAGGCTTTGAGTTTTGTTACAAATTTCAGTCAGAGGAAGAGCAAAAGGCATACGAGGAGGCATACGACGAACTCTATGAGAGCTGTCGGAATGATTTGTATGCGAAAGGCTACACCATACGAACAACCATTGATTGGGAAAAGCAGGAACAATTACAAAGAGCCTTAGATGAAGAGCTAAAGGATTTTACGGAAAAGAACGAGGAAGGAATCTATTCCTTCCAGGGTTCAGCAACCTGTATTGACAATACAACAGGGCAGGTGGTTGCAATCGTAGGAGGAAGAAGTCAAGACCTTTCCATGTATACCCTAAACCGCGCATTCCAAAGCTACCGTCAGTCGGGAAGTGCCATTAAGCCAATTTTGGATTATGCGCCGGCTTTTGAAAGAGGCTATACTCCGGAATCCATAGTTGTAGATGAACCGATACCGGATGGCCCGAAAAATGCAGGCGGCTCCTATGCAGGAGAGGTCACCATACGTCAGGCGGTGGAGTGGTCCTACAACACGATTCCCTGGAAGCTTCTGGAGGAAATGGGAGTAAATACGGGATTAGATTATCTGAGAAGTATGGAATTTTCCGGTCTTAAGCCGGAGGATGAAGTGCTTCCGGTATCCATAGGAGGATTTACCAGAGGGGTATCGGCGACCGAGATGGCAGCAGCCTATGGAACTTTGGAGAATGATGGTGGTTATCGAAATCCATCCTGCATTGCATCTATAGAAGATAGCCAGGGCAATTTAATCTATGAAGCAACTCAGCAGGAAAAGGTTGTCTATAAAAGTACCGCCGCCAGAATGATGACGGATGTATTGCAGTCTGTTATGACAGATGGACTTGGACAGAATATGCAGCTAACCAGTATGCCAAGTGCAGGAAAGACAGGGACCACCAACGATAATAAGGATGGCTGGTTCTGCGGCTACACCAGATACTACACTACGGCAGTGTGGGTTGGCTATGATATGCCAAAAACCATAGAGGGTCTCGGCGGAGGAACCTACCCGGGGGCAATCTGGAAAAAATACATGGAGGAAATCCATAAGGATTTGCAGCCAATCGGTTTTCTGCCGTATCCACAGCTATCCCAGGAATTCATGGAAGAAACCGGCCTAGAGGATAGTTCGGCGGAGGAAACGCAGGAGGATCCGACGGGAGAGCAACCTGTAGAGGAAGGAACCCCAGAGAATCATGTGGAGCCGCAAGGAGAACAACCACAGCAGGGGCTTGAGACAATAGAATAGAAACAGGAAACAAACATTACTTGGAGGGAGAAAATGAGATTTGTGATTCAGCGCGTACAGCACGCATCATGCGAAGTAGAAGGGAACATCACAGGAGAAATAGGAAAAGGCTTTTTAGTTCTAATCGGTGTATCCGACACCGACACCAAGGAAATTGCAGACAAGATGGTGAAGAAGCTTCTTGGCTTGCGCATTTTCGAGGACCAAGACGGCAAGACCAATCTTTCCCTGGATCAGGTGGGCGGTTCCCTTCTCTTGATTTCCCAATTCACCCTTTACGCAGACTGCAAGAAGGGGAATCGTCCCTCCTTCACAAAAGCAGGTAAGCCAGACTTGGCCAACGACATCTATGAGTACATCATTGACCAGTGCGCACACACCATACCAAACGTCCAGAGAGGCATCTTTGGAGCGGACATGAAAATCTCCCTCCTTAACGATGGCCCTTTCACCATCCTTTTAGACTCGGACGAAATCTGCGCTTAACCACACCCCCACTCAGACCAATGCCCCCATCTCGGGGGCTTTTT
>JALEPP010000135.1 GCA_022767075.1 Agathobacter sp.
GGTGCCATTGAACATGTAACCTCAGCAACTCAGGAAAACACAGCCGGAGTGGAAGAGATTGAAAAGATGGTGGAACGGATAACGGAGCTTGCCCACAAAGCAGTGGAGCTATAAAAAGAAGGAAAAACCTCTTTGCGAAGGAAACGAAAAGGGGTTTTTGGGTGAAATATGGTTTGATTTTAATGAGAAAGGTGGTATGATAGTACCAGATATATACAAAGGAAAGGTGGTTTTACGAATATGGATAAGAATAAGAGGATAAGACAAGCGATGCTGGTTGCAGGGATACCCGGTATTGCGGTTTTCTTGATGACAGCAATTCTGTTTAAGCTGATTGAGACCGGAGTATTATCATCTATGGTTGCAATGATTCTGGTCTTACTTTTTTGTGGTATCTTGGTAGGTGTTGTTGCAAAATTTATCTCAGGCGTCATGAAGAGTTTTTCCGATGTGTCCGGAAATATTGAGAAAATAGCCAGCGGAGAAAATCTCGTTGAATTGAACCATGAGGTTAAGAATGAAGCTACCAGAGAATTGCTCGATCATGTAAAAGGTCTTATTGTAGACTTTGCAAAGGTTATCAAAGGAATTAATGATGCAACCAACCATTTGGGCGAATTGGTAACGGATTTTAAAGACTCCTTCGATGAAATGTCAGGAATGTCAGGAAATATCAAAAATGAAGCGGAAAAAATTGCGGAGAACGCAATGGAACAAGCGGAGATGACAAATGTATTCATCGAAAATATTGAATCATTGGGAAAAGCAATGGATATCATTGCAGAACAAATTGGGGATTTGTCTAAGAGTGCCGAAAACATGAAATTGTGTAATGATGAAGCCGATGAGCTGATGAAGGATTTGGTGTCAATCAGCAATCAGAACGGAGAGGCAGTAGAGAGCATTAACAAGCAGACCATGGCAACCAATCACTCTGTTCAGGAGATTATGGAGGCTGTTGATATTATTACAAATATTGCGGGACAGACAAACCTTCTTGCTTTGAATGCAAGTATTGAGGCAGCAAGAGCAGGAGAGCAGGGAAGAGGATTTGCTGTCGTTGCAGAGGAGATTGGAGAGCTTGCAGTTCAATCCAGAGCATCCTCAGCGAGAATTGCAGATATTGTTAATTCACTTATACAAAATTCCAATGAAAGTGTTGCCGTCACAAAGCAATTAGAAGAAGCTTTTGGAAAGCAGAATGAAAAGATTCGGGAGACGGAATCAATTTTCCGGAGACTGAATTGTGAAATTGAGAACGTCGGAAGCGCAATTACCGAGATTGATGCAAACGCCGACGATGCCAAGGCACATGGAGATTCCATGAACGGCAATGTTGCATCATTGAAGAATACGGTTGATAAAAATACAGAAAGTATTGAAAATACAGTCCTTGAACTTAAGGGCTTTGAGTCACTGGTTGACTCATGTATGGAAGCAACAGAATCAATTGCTGAAGTATCAGACGAACTTGTAGGATATATTAGAGATATCAATAGCAAAAAGAAATAAAGCTGTAAGGACTACTGCGTAATAGAACCCAGCCGGGACTGTCAAGGAGAACATGGTTATCTGGAATACTTGATGGGAACGGCTGGGTTTGTTATGATTAGGTGGTAGAAGGTGCTGGGGAGCTTACAGTGAGACCGATCAATGTTCGTATCGAATTGCTACATTGTAATCCAAATTAAAAAAAGAAAGGGGTAATATATGTATAAGAATATTGAAAAACAAACAAAGCTTAATTTGAGAGATCAGGTTGCGTATCAACCGGGACAGGTTGTTAGTAAAACGTTGGTTCAAAATGACAGCGTAAGCATGACCATTTTTTCCTTTGATAAAGGGGAGGAGATCTCAACTCATGCAGCCTCCGGAGATGCAATGGTAACAGTGCTTGAAGGAAAAGGACGGTTCACAGTTGGTGGGGAAGTGTTTTACCTGGAAGCAGGAGAAACACTGATTATGCCAAAGGATATACCACATGCGGTATATGGCGAAGAGCGGTTTAAGATGCAGCTGGTGGTATCCTATTAAATGACCCCAGAAGAAGTCATTGAAGAAATAGCAGGGGGAAAATGAGAATGAAGAAAAGAATCATTGCAATTATGATTGCTACAACTATGTCATTTTGTTTGATGGCATGTGGAGCAGACAACAATAAAGAGGTAGCAACTGAGGAAGTGGTTACTGAAATAGAATCAGAACAGCAGGAAATTGAAGAACCAACAGAGTCGGTTCAGGAAATAGAGAGTACTGAAGCAACGGAAGAAGTAGAAGAAGAGTCAACTGTGGATTTGGAAGAGACAGAGGTTACAGAAGTAGCGGAAGAGAAAACAATTCCGCCGGTTTCTTATGATGATTTTAATATCAACAGTTTTGGATACAGCAATTACATAGATTTGTATGGTGCTGGAAATGGTTATGATGATGTAGTACGTGTTTCAATAATGGCTACAAATTGTAGTGCGTATGCTGAATATCCACACGAAAGGACAACCGATACGATGACTTATCGGGGAATCAAACTGGGAGATTCCCGTGAAATGGTGATTGCTGCTTATGGAGAACCTCAAGGTGAGGTGGTTTATAAAAGTAAAAGTTACAATCATGATGGCTTACAAAGTCAGTATAATTTATGTTACGACTATATTGATGACAGATATCCAGAGGTATTTTTTGACTTATCTTTTAGTATGGATCAAAATGACAATGTTTTAGATATAAGTTATGAAGCAATACTAATGAAATGGTACTAAAAATGTCTTTGCATCCATAAATACCACTGCATACTTTCGTTCAAGCGATCGATTTTGCCACTCTTTTGCGATGGGCAGAATACGATCCGTCATATGTGAAATCATTTCGGCTGATGCGTCTACACCATAAACCTCATGCAGATGAGTGGAAATATCACGCGTGGTCATCCCTTTTGCATACATTGAGAGTACTTGGTCCTCGATATTTGAGATGTCCGTTTGGTTTTTCCTTACGACCTGTGGTTCAAATTCACCTTTGCGATCACGAGGAATATCCAAGTCTATTTCACCCATGGATGAAACAACCGTTTTCTTGCTGTAACCATTTCTGCTATCATCCGTATCCTTGTCTTTGTAATTATACTTGGAATAACCAAGCTTTGCGTCCATTTCAGCCTCTAGCATACCTTGTAGCGTATCGCCTAGAAGGTCTTTGAGCATCTCTTGGACATCCTGAGCATCCTCTGGTTGATAATGCTCAATCAGGCTGTTAATAAATGCCTTTCTTTCTGGTGAGAGTTTTCTTTGTCTTGCCATAAAAATATCCTCCTGGATTAATATTTATTCTAACATCAAT
>JALEPP010000137.1 GCA_022767075.1 Agathobacter sp.
GAAGCGCTTCATGTTCTCAAAGAAATAGTCCCAGTTGAATTTCTCCCCGGTGTGCTCCTCAATGAAAGCAATGCAGTCTTTGATTTCCGATACCGCGTAGTCCTGAACCTCGTTTTGGGTGTGGCGAATAGGTACGGCCAACTGGAAGGTAGGGATGTTGTATGCGATGTCGTGTTCCAGTCCGTTTCCCATCAGACTTCCATCACAGGTAGTGTTGCATTGTACGGCACAGCAGCCCACGATAGGAAGATCGTCCTCAAGGGCACAGCCAAGCTCAGCTGCCGGCATTGGGCATACGTCCCCGGGTACACCGTACTGAGTGGTGGCCTCCACATAGCGGGATACCCCCTGCTGACACATCATAGCGCTGGTGTAGATGGCAGGAACCTCCGTTGACATCCAAATGAGATTTGGAAATCCGGACATGATTTCGCTCATCATATTCTCGTCGAAAAGAACCATTTTCTTGCTAAGGTTGGTATCATTTCCGATGCGAGGGTCCGCCTTGAAAATTTTGCATAAGGTTTCACACATGTCTACAATAATAAGCTCCAGGCCGGTGTGGGCGGCTCGAAGCTGTGTACCGCGCATCCCTTCCGTATGACGATCCATAAAGTCAGGAACAAAGAGATAGTTCAACATCCAGCGGTAACGGAAAAAGCCCTTTATGTTGTTTGGTTTTGCGGTGAAGGCGATGAGCTTTCCCCAGATGTAGAGCCATCTGGTGTAGTCATACCAGGTGTCCTTAAGACCACGCCATTCTCTTCTCTTTTTTGCCGGCTTGCCGGTATAAAATTTGCCAAGGGGTTCACTCCCCATCATTTTTCCCATGGATCATTCCTCCGAAGTATGATTCTGAAGCTTTTTGATTTCAATGCTTTCCACAAAAGCCTGAACTCTGGTGCGAAGCTGACCGGAATTGCCCACGGTGTAGGCCCGGTCGATTGAGAGAGTCGGGTAGTTGTAGAGCTCTCTCATTTTTTTGCTGGCAGAAGCCCGCTCGTAGCCCCAGTAATCGCAAAATTTCATCTGTTCGTATAGGATGCCATCTGCATGGTATTCCTTTGCCAGCTGGTCTACGTAAGTAAGACGCTCTTTGATTTTGCCTGTGTTCATAAAGCGAGGGCATTGTCCCACTGTGAGATAGTGTCTGCAGATCTGCACCAGAGCAGGTTCATGGTCGTTTAATTCAATGAGATCACGCCCCGGGAAGGAGCCGAGACAAAAACGATCTGCGCATACGTAAGCGCCGGATTCCTCCGTGAGACGAATGAGATCGCCGTCGTCAATTTCAGAGCCGACCATCACCACTCTTGCACGGTAGCTTTTTTTGGCATCAGGCTCTCTGGTCTTTAGTTCCTCCAGGGTCTCCTCCAACGGTTTCACTAACAAATCCTGTGGGCAGCAGTAGCTGGCAAGACAGAAAACAAAATACTCATAGCCTGTGATACGCGGATTCTCCTCCTTGCGAAATTCACCGATTTCCCGGAGCAGACTGCTGATACGGTTCTGATTAGCCACAGCGGTGCGAAGAGCCTCATCAGAGATGTCAATCCCGTAGATACGGTGCAAAGGCTCCAGTACGTGAGCCTGCATCTGCCTGACATAATGATCCAGAGCGCCTCCGGTTGCTTTCATAGGCACGTCAGAATACGTGATAAAAAACTTCTCCTTTTGAAGGAGGTTCAGATGCTGGATGTTTTCCACGCAGCGATTCATCTGGGCGCAGGCATCCGGAGCAAGAATCGCGTCTAAGAAGTTGTAACCGCCCTCCATGGCGCGCTCCAAAATAGCCCGGCAGCATTCACAGAGTATGCTGGACATGTAGTAGGTGCCGATGTCTATAGAGCCGGTGCGTGGTGCCCGAAGGCGGACGCCAAAGCAGCCCGGCAGGTTGAAAAGCGGCTCAGGAATCTGGGCGCATACGTTGCCAAGGGCAATTCTCCCCTCTGCCTTGGCTTTTTGTACCAGCTCATTGTTGGCTTCCTGTAACAGGTTTTCAAAGTAATACAGGTGTTTTAAATCTTTCATAGCTTCCCCTTAACATTGTGTCCTTTGTGATAGGCATGCAAGCACGCCATGAGACTATTATAGCAAAAGAAGACAAAGAAAAAAAGGAACCACTTTCTGTGATTCCTTTCGGAGCAGCTCGTAGGGGAATCGAACCCCTGTTTCCGCCGTGAGAGGGCGGCGTCTTAACCGCTTGACCAACGAGCCATGATACAAATAATATGGAATTGAGCAGTCCGTACGGGAATCGAACCCGTGTTTCCGCCGTGAGAGGGCGGCGTCTTGACCGCTTGACCAACGAACCGTTTATGATATTACCATGGGGTTTGGATAATTGCAAGCTTTATTTTTAAAAAAGAGAAAAAATTTTGGGGCCATACGCAAAAAAACTCCAAAAAATAAAAAAAATTAACCATGAGAAAGAGGGAAAATCTTGATGAAACAATAGAATAAAGTTAAAATGTTATTGGCGTGAAAACGAGGGGAAACGAATGCCAATAGGGAGGGGAAATGAGATACGTAACGATAAGTCACTTGGAGACAGGGATGGTATCGGGGGATACCATACAAGATGGCTATGGCCGTATATTAATAGAGAGAGGCACGGTACTCACAGATACTTATATCTACCGTCTGAGGACTCAGGGAATCCAAGGGGTCTATGTGGAGGATGAGATGTTTGGGGATGTCATTATTGACAAGCTTATTTCCCAGAAGGTAAAGCAGCAGGCGTTGGATGCCGTTGAAAAGGTAGACCCTGATTTGTGCAAGGCTGCCAGTATGGAAATGGTGTCTGAGATTATTGCCAAAAAGAAGGTATCCTTGGATCTGGTAGACATTCGTGCGGCGGGAGATGCCATCTATTCACATTCTGTCAATGTGGCGACGCTGTGTGGTGTCATTGGAAAAGGAATGAAGCTGTCCGCAGGGCAGCTGGTGGAACTGACGATTGCCGCTTTGATGCATGACGTCGGGAAAATGTTCATTCCTCAGGAGATTCTCAATAAGCCGGGAAGACTCTCGAAAAAAGAATATAATATCATGAAGAGCCATGCGGAAAAGTCCTATGAAAAGGTGAAGGATCGCGTTGATTTTTCGGAGGACATGAAGCAGGCGATTCTGCATCACCATGAAAATGTAGATGGCAGTGGATATCCGGACGGTCAGACGGGAGACGAGCAGAATCTCTTCACCAAGATTATTCATGTGGCAGATGTCTATGATGCTCTTGTCTCCAAACGCCCCTTTAAGGAGGCGTTTTCACCCTATGAGGTAAGTGAATACCTGATGGGCGGTTGCGGTATCATGTTTGACCAGGAGGTGGTAGATACCCTGCTTCACTACGTGCCCCTTTATCCAAAGGGCACAGAGGTTTTGCTGTCTACTGGAAAGCATGCAGTTATTATTGAGAACGAAGGCATTCACAATCTGCGCCCGGTAGTTCGCCTTTTAAATGGAGAGCAGATTGATTTAGCCAATCGGGAGAATCTGAGCCTGAGCATTCAAAATGCCGGTGAGAAAACCGACATTTCCCTAATGGAAAATGAAAAGGGAAGAAAGGAGATGGCAAACTCCAAGCGAATCTTCCTGGTGGATGACATGAAAACCAATCTGGCTATGCTGTCTGAGATTTTAGAGAATGATTATGATATCCAGTGCTTTTCCAGTGGAGAGGCTGTGTTGGATGCCATTGTGGAAAAAAAGAAGAGAGCTGATTTGATTCTTCTGGATATAGAAATGCCGGGAATGGACGGAATTGAGACCGCAAGAAGGATCCTTGAATATGGAAAAGAGGTTCACAGGAGCATTCCTATTCTCTTTGTGTCCACTCGCGGTGACCGAGATACCATAATCAATTGTAGAAAGCTGCAGGTGGGAGGCTATGTCCTTCGACCGTACAACAATGTATATATTCGCAGTGAAATTCAGCGAGTATTGGAAGGGTGGACTCCTTAATTATGAGAATTCTTTATGCAGATGATATGTGGGTAAACCAGCAGGTGGTAAAGCGAATGCTGGAGCCCAAAGGTGTCACGGTGGATTTGGCGGAACACGGAATTGCCGCCGTGGAGATGGCAGCAAGAGCTCGTTACGATGTCATACTTTTGGATCGCATGATGCCTATGATGGATGGATTGGAGGCTGCTGATTTAATTAGGGCTTCCTTGAATACACCAATCTATATGGTTACGGGGGATGAGGAGCTTTCTCAAGAGGATATTTCCTACCCGGTATTACAAAAGCCCATTACGGAAGAGATGCTTATGAGGGTACTGGGAGGAGTATCAACGGTGGAAGGTGGCACCCGGACCGTGTCAGATAAGGTTCGCCGGATGTACCTGGAGGAGATGGAGGAGCTTCTTGAAGTACTTCCGGGGCTTAGAACCAACGACCCGGCACTTTTTATCACAAAAGTACATGGAATAAAGAGCGCCAGTCGTCAGGTGGGGGAAACCGGAGTTGCCAATCTGGCGGAGGTCATCGAGCTGGCAGGAAAAAAGGAAGACTGGGAGTCTGTAGATATTCACCTGTCAACCTTGCTGGAGAAAATGAAAAGCAGAATCGTGTGATAAAAAATTGCGCATACAATAAGAATTATGTGACAATAAATTTTGAAAAAAGATAAATTCTTTATAAAAAGTGCATAAAATTAGTTGCGTAAGAGGGCTAATATGTTATAATATACACATGATACAACATCGGTATCAAATAAACAGCAAAGGGGTTGGACAGAATGAAATTCACAATTACCGGAAGAAACATCGAACTGACAAAGGGGTTAAAAGACGCAGTGGAGGATAAGCTCAGCAGACTTGAGAAATACTTCACACCGGACACAGATGTATACGTTACCCTGAGCGTAGAGAAGGAGCGCCAGAAGATAGAGGTAACGATTCCTATGAAAGGAAATATTATTCGATCAGAGCAGGTTAGCAATGACATGTATGTTTCTATTGACTTGGTAGAGGAAGTCATTGAGAGACAGCTGAAGAAATATCGTACCAAGCTGGTGACCAAGAAGCAGGCTGGCGGAGAATTCTTTACATCAGAGTTTATGAATACACAGGATGTGGAAGATGATGAGGCCATTAAGATTGTACGTTCCAAGAAATTTGGAATGAAACCGATGTACCCGGAGGATGCCTGCCTACAGATGGAGCTGCTGGGACATGACTTTTTCGTATTCCGCAATGCGGAGACGGACGAGGTAAACGTAGTTTACAAGCGCAAAGGCAATACATACGGATTGATTGAGCCTGATTGCTAGAATTGATTACCGGAATTGATTACTGGAATTGATTACTGGAATTGAACAAAAAATGAGATTTCCCCCTCCGGACAGGAGGGGGTATTTTTTGCTTTTTGCAGAACTGAACATAAAAAAGTAAAAAATGCCCATCTTATCATTGGGGCCAAGTCGCGTTATAATGGGATTATCCGAAATGGGAGTGGGAAGGAACAAAAGAGAGGGATAGGATATGGAAAAGGGAAAAAAGGAAGAAGATCATCTTCGAAGCCTGATGCAGGTGTTGAATCAAGTGAACCTTGCGAATCTTCATGATGAAGAGAAATTGGAGGAGCTTCAGACCGCTGTGTTTCAGTATGGGAGTAGCTTGGGGGCCTCCGATTTGCTGGGCAGGGAGGTGTTTGTGCAGGTTGCATTGATCCTGCATGAAGCACAGCTTCGAATTACACATTCATAGGGGCGAATAGGAAAGTCTATTTCAGTAATGAGATAGACTTTTTTATTACCCTAAAAATATGGAAGAAAGTGCTAGGTATTGTGAAGAAAATGCCACCATAGGCAGAATACCTTGCCATAGGGAATTGTCCTTTGCTATAATGTGCCATGGTAAGTGAAGAAATAGATCCAATTTGAGAAAAAGGATGAAATAGATTGTAAGAGAGGAAGCATTATGGATATCGTTGTATTAGCAGGTGGTCTTAGCACGGAAAGAGACGTGTCTTTTGTGACAGGAAGCATGGTTGCCAAGGCTCTTAGAGAAAATGGACATCGTGTTATTTTGTTAGATGTATTTATGGGATATGGGGAAGAGGAACAAAGCATCGACGGACTGTTTGACAGAAGCCTTGAGGTAAGCCTTACGGTAGATCATGTACCGGAGCAGGCACCGGATCTGGAAAAGGTAAAGGCGTCAAGAAAGGATCAGTCAGATTGCTTCTTTGGACCAAATGTTATCGCTCTTTGCAGGCAGGCGGATATTGTATTTATGGCTCTTCATGGAGAAAACGGAGAGAATGGAAAGATACAGGCAGCATTCGATTTATTTGGAATAAAATATACTGGAACGGATTATTTGAGCAGCGCCATTGCCATGAACAAAGAGATGGCAAAAAGCTTCTTTATAGCAAATCAGATTCCTACTCCACATGGAATCTCCATGAGAAGGGAAAACAGACAGGATGATTTGGGAAAACTTCCGGTTCAGCTTCCATGTATTGTGAAACCTTGCTGTGGCGGCTCAAGTATCGGAGTTACCATTGTTCGGGATGAGAAGGAATTCAAAGCCGCACTGGATGAAGGCTTCCGTTGGGAGGATGAACTGTTAATCGAAGAGTTTATTCAGGGAAGAGAATTCTCGGTAGGGGTTATGGAGGGAAAAGCCCTTCCAATTATTGAGATTGCTCCAATTGAAGGCTTCTATGATTACAAGAACAAATATAAGGCCGGAAGTGCAGTGGAGACCTGCCCGGCAGTATTGCCAAAGGAGGTCACCGAACGAATGCAGCATTACGCAGAACAGGTCGCAAAGGTCATTGGGCTTACCACCTATTCGCGTATTGATTTCCTGACCAATGAGAACAATGATATCTTTTGCTTAGAGGCAAATACCCTTCCGGGAATGACACCAACCAGTCTTCTTCCACAGGAGGCAGCTGTGGTGGGGATAGATTTCAATGAGTTATGCCAGAAAATCATTGATCTTTCTTTAAAGAAATATAGTAAATAGTCTGAATGAAAAAGGAGTTCGTATGTCCTTTCGTAGTTATGATAGAACAGTAGATGCAGATGGAATGCCGGGAATGACATTGGAGAATATTGCCAGAGCCTGTGAGGGAACCTATGTAGGCTCAGAGGCCCTTTATCGAGAGTGTATTACCGGAATTGAAATAGATAGTCGCAAGGTATCCCGGGGATGTCTTTTCGTCCCGATAAAAGGAGCCAGAGTGGATGGCCATGATTTTATTCCTCAGGTTATGGAACAGGGGGCTATGGCAACACTTACGGAGCGTCCTCTTAAGGATGCAAAGGGACCATATATCCTTGTAGATTCCACTACCGACGCATTAAAGGCCATCGCGGCATTTTATCGTAGAAATCTGGATATCAAGGTGGTCGGAATTACAGGAAGTGTTGGAAAGACCAGCACCAAAGAGATGATTGCGTCGGTGCTGGAGCAGAAATTTGAAGTACTTAAGACCGCAGGAAATTTTAACAATGAGATAGGGCTTCCTCTTACCATCTTTCAAATTCGAAGAAAACACGAGGTTGCAGTATTGGAGATGGGAATTTCCGATTTTGGAGAGATGAGCCGTCTGGCCAAGATGGCCAATCCTGACATCTGTGTCATTACAAATATTGGATTGTGTCATCTGGAAAATCTGGGAACAAGAGATGGTATTTTGAAAGCAAAGACCGAGAGCTTTGATTATCTTACCCCAAATGGAATTGCCGTCCTAAATGGAGATGATGATAAGCTTTGTACCAAGCAGCTGGTAAACGAGAAACCACCTGTATTCTATGGAATGGGAAGTACAAGCAAGTGCGAGAGCGGCTTGAACAACCAGATCTATCTTTCGGATATTGAGAACCTTGGATTTGAAGGGAACAAAGCCTTGTTCCACACTCCGGCGGGAGATTTTGAAGCCTGGGTGAAAATCCCCGGAGAACACAATCTCTACAACGCCATGGCAGCGGCTGCGGTGGGCTTAGAGCTTGGTCTTACATTGGACGAGATTAAGGCCGGAATAGAAACAGGGAAAACCATCGCAGGCAGAACCAACTTCCTTCATCTTGGAGATGTCACAGTCATTGACGACTGCTACAATGCCAACCCGGTTTCCATGGCGGCTTCCTTAGATGTACTCTCTTATGGAAATGGAAGAACCATAGCGGTCCTTGGAGATATGGGAGAGCTTGGAGCTGAGGAAGAGAAGCTTCATAGGGAAGTAGGAAAAGTAGTGGGAGAGAAGAAAATCGCGGTCCTTTTTGCAGCAGGCAAATTAGCCAGGGAATATGTGGAAGGAGCAAAGGAAGCGGAACCTTTGTGTGACACCCATTATTATGAAAATCTGGAAGCAATGCTTCCGGAATTGCTCTCCTTTGTAAAACCGGGAGACAATATTCTGGTGAAGGCTTCACACTTTATGGATTTCCCACAGGTTGTGAAGAATCTGGAAAGTACATTTGCAGAGCAATGCTAATGTGCTATAATGAGGCAAGCGAGACAACGTACTTGCACGATGCAAGGAACAAAGCCTCTCAGTAAGGTGAGAGGTGATTACCAAGAAAAAGGAGTATACAACTATGGCACAGAATCCAATCGTAACCATCACCATGGAGAACGGTGATGTAATGAAAGCAGAGCTTTATCCGGAAATTGCACCAAATACCGTGAATAACTTTATCAGCCTGATTAACCACAACTTCTACGATGGTGTTATCTTCCACCGCGTTATCCGTGGTTTCATGATTCAGGGTGGAGATCCGGATGGAAACGGAACCGGCGGTCCTGGATACGAGATCAAAGGAGAATTCTCCTACAATGGTTTCCAGAACGACTTAAAGCATGAGAAAGGAGTTCTTTCTATGGCAAGAACGATGATTCCTGATTCTGCAGGAAGCCAGTTCTTCATCATGCATGAGAATTCCCCACACTTAGATGGCCAGTACGCAGCATTTGGAAAGGTCATCGAAGGCATCGAAGTGGTAGATAAGATTGCTCAGACCGCAACAGACTATATGGATCGTCCATTGGAGGATCAGAGAATGAAGACGGTTACCGTTGAAACCTTTGGAGTAGAATATCCGGAACCGGAAACCGTATAAAAGTTGATAGCTGATGCATGGGGGCAACCCCATTGAAAAAGTTTATGGGGGAACCCATAAACTTTTTTCGTATTAGAGAGGGTTTCGCATTAGGAAGGATTTCGTACAGGAGATGATAGAAAAATATTTGAAAGGACTGTTAATTGGAGATTGGGAGTGGACCCGGGCAGAACTTGTGGAACTGCGAGGAGCAATTCCGCCGGAAATGCCGGTGTTTTCTATGCCTGAGAGCATGGAGCAATGGCAGCAGAGGAGTCCATACAGACCACAGGAGCTTCTCTTTCTGGGAAGAACCGGCAAATCCATTCAAATTGCCACAGAGGGACACCTGGCAGTCCTAGGTTATGAGACGAAAGGGACGCCTTTTGACAGTGGGAAGGAGTCTACCGGCTTTGGGGCGAAATCTCCCGTTGTGAAATATCTTTGGATCAACACCGGGGAGATTGAGGAGGAATACCTGGAGCGGGTTTATCGAAGACAAAAGGGGATTCCCTGGGACATCCTTGAGACAGAGCGTTGCGTGGTGAGAGAGCTTGCTATGACAGATTTGGATGCATTGTATGAAATGTATGGAAAAGAGAATTTCGGGGAGTTTTTGGAACCGCTTTTCGACAGGGAGAAGGAGGAGGAATACCAGAAGGCTTATATAGAAAACATGTACGGCTATTATGAGTATGGTATGTGGCTGGTCTTTCACAAGGACACAGGAGAACTTATGGGGAGGGCCGGGCTGGAACCCAAAGAGGTGCAAGGGGAAAGCCAGGTGGAGCTTGGATATGTGATTTCACCGGAATATCGTGGGCAAGGGTACGCCACAGAAGTGTGTGAGGCAATTTTACTCTATAATAGGAATAAACTATTTATCGAAGATGTGTATTGTATGATAGAAAGGGATAATACTTTGTCTATCAGACTGGCGGAAAAGCTCGGGTTTGTGTATCAGGACCGGCTTACGGAAAAGGGGATTCTCTGGGAAAGATATCATTGGTCAAACCATTGATTTTTTGGAGATTATCAAATATAATAAACCATTATAATTTGCGGTAATTATACGTATGGAAAGAGGTGATCTCCTATGGCAGATATTTCCCGTGAAGAACTGGAGCGTTTAGAAGAAGAATTTAAATCGAACACGGGCGGCATTAAGAAGATGAAGGAGTTCGTCAGTCCTGAGGATTTGTATCAGGAACTGATTTCAAGCATCCGAAAATATCACCCATCCGCGGACATCACCCTGGTGGAGAAGGCATATCGCGTTGCCTACAATGCCCATGACGGACAGGTTCGCAAGTCAGGGGAGGCGTACATTATCCACCCACTTTGTGTTGCCATTATTTTAGCGGAGCTTGAGATGGATAAGGAGACCATCGCAGCGGGACTTTTACACGATGTGCTGGAAGACACCATCATGACCGATCAGGAAATGATTGACACCTTCGGAGAGGAAGTGTTCTCTCTGGTGGACGGAGTGACAAAGCTGCAGCATCTTCATTTTACAGACAATGGCAATAAAGAAGGGGCTGACAAGGCCGCCAGAGATAAGCAGGCAGAGCGCCTGGAAATGCAGGCAGAGAATCTTCGTAAGATGTTTCTTGCCATGGCAAAGGATATCAGGGTAATCCTCATAAAGCTTGCAGACCGTCTCCACAATATGAGAACCCTAAAATATCAGTCCAGAGAAGCTCAGATTCGTATCGCAAGGGAGACCCAGGAGATTTATTGTCCAATTGCGCAGCGTCTTGGTATCAGCAAAATCAAGATTGAGCTGGATGACCTTTCTTTGAAATATTTGGAACCGGAAGCATTTTATGACCTGGTAGAGAAGATTGCACTTAGAAAGAGTGCAAGGGATGATTATGTCCAGAGTCTGGTGAAGGAGGTTGCTTCACAGATTCAATCGGCAGGAATCAAAGCGGATATTTCCGGCCGTGCCAAGCATTTCTTTAGCATTTATAAAAAGATGGTGAATCAGAACAAGACCTTGGATCAGATCTATGATTTGTTTGCCATCCGGATTATCGTGGATTCCATCAAGGACTGTTATGCAGCTCTTGGCATTATGCATGAGGCATATAAGCCAATTCCCGGCCGTTTCAAGGATTACATCGCGATGCCTAAGCCAAACATGTATCAGTCCCTGCATACCACATTGATTGGACCAAGCGGCCAGCCTTTTGAGATTCAGATTCGTACGAAGGAGATGCATCGTACAGCAGAATACGGTATTGCAGCTCACTGGAAATACAAGGAAGCCAACAATGGTGGGGCTACGGAGACCACGGTAACAGAGGAAGAGAAGCTTAGCTGGCTGAGACAGATTCTGGAATGGCAGAGAGACATGTCGGACAACAAGGAGTTCATGAGTCTCTTAAAAAGCGATTTGGATCTTTTCTCGGACACGGTATTCTGTTTTACTCCATCGGGAGATGTGAAGAACCTTCCAAATGGTTCTACCCCGATTGATTTTGCCTACAGTATTCATTCTGCGGTAGGAAATAAGATGGTAGGAGCAAAGGTCAACGGAAAGCTTGTTCCTATTGACTATGTGATTCAAAACGGAGACCGCCTGGAGATTATCACTTCTCAGAACTCCAGAGGACCAAGCCGTGACTGGCTCAATGTAGTAAAGAGTACCCAGGCCAAAAACAAGATTAATCAGTGGTTCAAGACGGAGTTAAAGGAGGAGAACATCCTTCATGGAAAGGAGCTTCTTCAGAACTATGCCAAATCAAAGGGCATCAACTTCAACGAAGTAAACAGACCGGAATATCAGGCCAAGATTTTAAGAAAATACGGTTTTCGAGACTGGAATACCTGTCTGGCAACCATTGGTCACGGTGGCTTAAAGGAAGGTCAGATTGTAAACCGAATGCATGAGGAATACAAGAAAGACCATGTGATACCGGTTACCGATGCGGATATTGTAGCAAGTGTTGCAGACGGCACGAAGCCGGTGCAACAGCGTTCAAAGAGCGGAATCATCGTTAAGGGCATGTATGATATGGCGGTGCACTTCTCCAAATGCTGTAGTCCGGTTCCGGGAGATGAAATCGTAGGCTTTGTTACAAGAGGTCGTGGTGTTTCTATCCATCGTACAGATTGTATCAATATAATCAACCTTTCTGAGATTGAGAGAGCTCGTCTGATTGAGGCGGAATGGCAGATTGATGCAGCGGAGAAGCTTGGATCCTATCTTGCGGAGATTAAGATTTTCTGTAATGACAGGAATGGTCTGCTTGTGGATATTTCCAGAGTGTTTACAGAGAGGGAGATCAATATCAGCGGCATTCATTCCAAGACCAGTAAGCAGGGAATTGCCACCATCGATGTTTCCTTTGAGACCAAGGGACGAACGGAGATCAACAGTCTGATTGAGCGCTTGCGCCAGATCCCAAGCATTATTGATATCGAGAGAACCACTGGCTGATTGGGTGCCGAAAGGCAAAAGGAGCCAAAACGGAGAGAGGAACTTCTATGAAAATTGAGCAGTATGTGGTAGGCAGTGTGGCCACCAACTGTTATTTTGTGATACAGGAAAACACAAAGCAAATACTCGTAATTGACCCGGGTGCAAGCCCAAAGCAGCTGGGAGAGAAAATAGACGCGGCCGGCTATGAGCCGGTTGCTGTTCTTTTAACCCATGGTCATTTCGATCATGCGGGAGGGGCAGAGGCACTGGCAAAGAAATATGGAATCCCATGCTATGCCCTGGAACAGGAAAAGGAGACCTTGGAGAATCCTTCTTTGAATCTGTCCCCATGGGAAGGTGCAGAGAAAAAATATAAGGCAGATATCTACCTGAAGGATCAGCAGGAAATAGATCTGGCAGGCTTTCATATCCGCGTGCTCTGGACACCGGGGCACACAGTAGGGGGCTGTTGCTATTACTTCCCTTATGAGGATGCCCTGTTTTCCGGGGACAGCTTATTTGCCCAGTCTATCGGGCGTACCGATTTCCCGAAGGGAAGTGCTTCTCAATTGGTGCGTGCCATTAAAGAGAAGCTGATGATATTGCCGGAGCGTACCACCGTGTATCCGGGGCATAATGATCTTACAACTATCGAGACAGAGAGGATGTACAACCCTTATCTATGATTGAAATCTATTTAAACAAACCCGAATTTGAATATGATATCCATTCTCTGATAAAGGCCTTTTTTCCAAAGGACAATGTAGAGATTTACTATACAGATGACGCAGAGATTCAGGGAAAGAATCTTGCATGCACTGCCCATGAGGTCTCCAAAATGGAGCAAAACGGGAAAAAACCACAGGGAGAGACCGAGGATACTGAGAAGGTACTAGAGACCATCCGGGTCAACTATGGCAAAAAAGAGATTACCCTGGATTGGACCAGAGTAGAATTAGAAGAGAATTATCACAGTAGCTTTGCGGTGGATTTTTCCGACAGAATTCAGGTAAAGAACAAGCTGAAGCAGGAGCTATACGGCTTTTTGGCAGAAGGCTGCAAGGAGACTCTTCCCTGGGGAACCCTCACAGGGATTCGCCCAACCAAGATTCCCATGAAGCTGTTAAACGAAGGGGTGTCTGAGGAAGAGATTGGACAGTACATGAAGGATACCTACCTGGCAAGTGAAGAGAAAATCAACCTATCCATTGATATCGCAAAAAGAGAGAGAAAGCTCTTGGAAAAAATCGATTATGAAAACGGATACAGCTTGTACATTGGGATTCCATTTTGTCCAAGCACCTGTCTGTATTGCTCCTTTACCTCCTACCCTCTTGCCGCATGGAGCAGCAAGGTGGACCGCTATCTGGACGCTTTGGAGAAGGAGCTTACCTATGTGGCAACCAAGTTCTACCACAAAAAGCTCAACAGCATCTATATCGGAGGTGGAACTCCAACCACCTTAAATCCCGCGCAGCTGGATCGACTGATTCGCAAAATAAAATGCAGCTTTGATTTATCCCATTGTGTAGAATTTACTGTGGAGGCCGGAAGGCCGGATTCCATCACAAGAGATAAGCTTCAGGTGTTAAAGCAGCATGGGGTGGAGAGAATCTCCATCAATCCGCAGACCATGAAGCAGGAGACATTGGATCTCCTTGGAAGACGACATACTGTTGAACAGATTAAGGAATGCTATAAAATGGCCAGGGACCTTGGCTTTGACAATATCAATATGGATTTGATTCTGGGACTTCCGAAGGAGACTCTGGAGGATGTACGCCATACTATGGAGGAGCTGATTGCACTGGAGCCGGAGAATATCACCATTCATTCCCTTGCCATTAAGCGGGCAGCAAGGCTGAATATCTTCAAGGACTATTACAAAGACATGGAAATGGTAAATACCAAGGAGCATATGGATTTGTGCCAGGAGTATTGTGAGAAAATAGGTCTTTATCCATATTATCTGTATCGCCAGAAGGGCATGGCCGGAAACATGGAAAATGTGGGCTATGCAAAAGAAGGCAAAGCAGGAGTCTACAATATTCTCATTATGGAGGAGGTACAGACGATTGTGGCCTGCGGTGCAGGTGCCACCACCAAGAGGGTGTGGCCAACTCCTGAAGCAGATGGAACCCATCGGATTGAGCGGTGTGAAAATGTCAAGGATGTGGGGCAGTATATGGACCGCATTGACGAAATGATTGTAAGAAAGCAGCGTCTTTTTGCAGAAGCATAGGGAAAATGAAAATGTTTTATGAGGGAGCTTAGTGAAGAAAGGAAAAAGTATGCAGGAAAACAATTTGAACGAAAATCAGAAGAGAAATCCTTATTTGGAGAAATCACATCATGACACCCATGTCAGACATAAGAAACCATATACCAGAACGCAGCTGGTGGGAGGACTGATCCTTCTTCTGGCCCTTTTGGTAATCCTTGTTTTGGTGTTTGTTGCAGTAAAAAAAGTAAATGATAAAAAGGAGCCGGGAAAGGAGCTGGTTGTGACGGAGGAGCAACAAGGCACTGATACCAATGGTACAGAGGAGCTTCCAGATATCGAGTCCACAGAAAAGGCAGATACAGAAGAAAGCCCGGAGCTTTCCCCGGTGGGAACAACAAAACCTACCTCGGTAGCTCTTGCTACGGAGCAGATCGATATTGCAGGTCTGGATACCACCCATCTTAGCTGGGGTCAGGGAAGCAATGTGGACGAGCTGAATCGTCCGGCAGGCTGTGATATGTACCAGGATAAGTATGGCCATCTGGGCGCTTACTTTATTGAACCGGAAGATGATAAGGTCATCTACCTTACTATGGATGAGGGCTATGAGTATGGTATGACTCCGGCCATTCTGGATACGCTAAAGGAAAAACAGGTTCCATGCGTGTTCTTTGTTACAAAGCCGTATGCACAGCAGGAACCAGAGCTTGTGCAGCGAATGATCGATGAGGGGCACCAGGTGGGAAATCACAGTGTGACTCATCCATCAAAAGGACTCCCAAGCTTATCTGTGGATGAGCAGTACAACGAGATCAATGAGATGCACAACTACATCAAGGACAACTTTGATGGTTATGAGATGCATCTGTTCCGCTATCCGGCAGGAATTTTTACAGAGCAGTCTCTGGCAATTGTCAATAACTGTGGATATCGCAGTGTGTTCTGGAGCTTTGCATACATGGATTACGACGTCAATAATCAGCCGGACCCAACAGAGGCCTTGAACAAGGTGGTTTCAAAGCTTCATCCTGGAGCAATTTATCTGCTTCATGCAGAGTCAGAGACCAATACCCAGATTCTGGGACAGTTCATCGATGAGGCCAGAGCCCAGGGCTATCGTTTTGAAATGCTTCAATAAGAGGATAGAGACGATGCAAGGTTAGAACATTGACATAGAGGAAGAACGTTATATAATTAGGAAGGCATATTAGAGGAGGAAGAAAATGGCTTTAGTAAAGAAACCTGTCAACGGAATGAAGGAAATTCTGCCGGCAGAGATGGAAATAAGAGATTATGTCACAAGAGTGATTAAGGATACCTACCGCAGCTTTGGGTTTACTCCAATTGAGACCCCTTGTATGGAGAATATTGCAAACCTCACCAGCAAGCAGGGTGGGGATAATGAGAAGTTAATCTTCAAGGTGCTCAAACGCGGCGAGAAGCTGAATCTGGAGACAGCAAAAGAGGAAGCGGATGTGGTCGACTTTGGTATGCGTTATGATTTGACTGTTCCACTATCCCGTTTCTATGCAAACAATGCCAACAATCTGCCTTCCCCATTTAAAGCACTTCAGATTGGAAGTGTGTGGAGAGCAGACCGCCCACAGAGAGGTCGTTACCGCCAGTTCACCCAGTGCGATATTGATATCCTGGGTGAGCCAAGTAACCTGGCTGAGATTGAGCTTATCACGGCAACCACTACAACCTTGGGAAGACTGGGATTTGAGAATTTCGAAATTCGAATCAATGAGAGAAGAATCTTAAAGGCAATGGCTGCCTACAGTGGATTTGAAGAGGAGCGCTTTGACGGCTTATTCATCACTTTAGACAAGATGGACAAGATTGGAAAAGAGGGAGTACAGGCAGAGCTTTTAGAGGATGGCTGTGCACCGGATTCGGTAGAGAAGTATCTGAACCTCTTTACCTTATTGGAGGATAAAAAGGACGTAGCAGAAGGCGTTGCCCTTTTGAAGGAGACTCTTGGAGAGTATCTTGAGGATGAGGTGGCAGACAACCTCACGGAGATTGCTACTGCAGTCAACGCCACCAAGGGTGCAAAATTCGACCTGGTATTTGACCCTACTTTAGTAAGAGGAATGGGCTACTACACCGGCACTATTTTTGAAATCGCAATGCCACAGTTCGGTGGAGCCTGTGGCGGCGGAGGTAGATACGACAAGATGATTGGGAAATTCACCGGAAATGATGTTCCGGCCTGCGGATTCTCCATCGGCTTTGAGCGAATCGTATTAATCCTTATGGAGAGCGGATTTAAGATTCCGGAGAGCCCTAAGAGAGTTGCTTATCTGGTTGAGAAAAAATATCCGGCAGAAAAGCTTGTAGACGTGATGAAGCAGGCTGCACAGGCGAGAGCAAAAGGGCAGCAGGTGCTTGTGGTACGTATGAACAAAAACAAGAAATTCCAAAAGGAACAGCTCATGAATGAGGGGTATGAGGAATTTGTGGAATTCTTTCATAACTAAATAGATGATGAGAATTCATCAGATTGGATTTGGATTATTAATACAAAAAGAACAGGAGAATTGTCATGGCAGAATCAATGCAGGGCTTACACAGAAGCCATAGATGTACAGAGGTATCCGGTGCCAACATCGGAGAAACCGTTACCGTAATGGGATGGGTACAGAAAAGACGTAACCTAGGAAGCTTAATCTTTGTAGATTTGAGAGACAGAAGCGGAATCCTTCAGCTGGTATTTGATGAGGAAAGCATCGGAACAGAAGGATTTGAAAAAGCAGGAAGCTTGAGAAGTGAGTATGTTATCGCAGTAGAAGGTACCGTTCAGAAGCGTGCCGCTGCGGTAAATGAGAACTTAAAAACCGGAGATATCGAGGTGATTGCCACCTCTCTTCGTATTCTTTCAGAGGCGCAGACCCCTCCATTCCAGATAGAGGAGAACTCAAAGACCAGCGAGGATATTCGTCTCAAATATCGTTACTTAGACCTTCGCAGACCGGACATCCAGAGCAAGCTTATGCTTAGAAGTAAGCTGCTTACAAAAATGAGAGAGTTCATGGCAAATGAGGGATTCCTGGAGATCGAGACTCCGATTCTCTGTCGCTCCACTCCGGAGGGAGCAAGAGATTACCTGGTACCAAGCCGTATTCACAATGGTAATTTTTATGCCCTTCCACAGTCGCCACAGCTTTATAAACAGCTTTTGATGGCATCCGGATATGACCGTTATTTCCAGATTGCTCGTTGCTTCCGTGATGAGGATCTTCGTGCTGACCGTCAGCCGGAGTTCACTCAGGCAGATATGGAGCTTTCCTTCGTAGACATGGAGGATGTAATCGATGTAAATGAGCGCCTGTTGAAATATGTATTCAAGGAGTGTATCGGACTGGATGTTCAGATTCCATTCCAGAGAATGCCATGGCAGGAGGCAATGGACCGTTTTGGCTCAGACAAACCGGATACTCGTTTTGGAATGGAGCTTCATGATGTATCTGAGGTAGTAAAAGGATGCGGATTTGGAGTGTTTACCGGAGCGCTGGCAGACGGTGGATCTGTTCGCGGTATCAACGTGGAAGGTCAGGCAGCTATGCCTCGTAAAAAGATTGACAAGCTTGTAGAACATGCAAAAGGATGTGGAGCCAAGGGTCTTGCCTACCTTTGCATCAATGAGGATGGCACATACAAATCATCCTTCAGCAAGTTTATGACAGTGGAAGAGCTGGACAACCTTGTAAAGGCAATGGAAGGAAAGCCGGGAGATCTCCTTCTTTTCGCAGCAGACAAGAACAAGATTGTATGGAATGTATTAAATGCACTTCGTCTTTTGCTTGGAGAGGAGCTTGGACTCATTGATCACAGCAAGTTCAACTTCCTTTGGGTAACGGAATTCCCACTTTTAGAGTGGTCCGATGAGGAAGACAGATTTATGGCAATGCACCATCCATTTACCATGCCTATGGAAGAGGATTGGAAAAACATTGATTCAGATCCGGGAAGCGTAAGAGCAAAAGCTTATGATATTGTATTGAACGGAACAGAGCTTGGTGGAGGATCTGTACGTATCCACCAGGATGACATTCAGGAGAAAATGTTCCAGGTGCTTGGAATTTCCAACGAAGTAGCCCATGAGAAATTTGGCTACCTCTTAGACGCTTTCTCTTATGGAGTACCACCACACGCAGGACTTGCATTTGGTGTAGACCGAATGGTAATGCATATGACAGGAACCGAGAACATCCGCGACGTAATTGCCTTCCCGAAGGTAAAGGATGCTTCAGACCTTATGACAAAAGCACCGGGAACCGTAGATCCTGCACAGTTAGAAGAGCTTGGAATTGCTATCGTAGCTCCACAGGAGGAAGAAGTTGAAGAATAAACTTTTTATAGTTATTCTTGTTTTGATCATGTTTGGTCTTCAGACCGTGTATTTTACACAAAAGATTGGCCTGCTGAGTAATCAGCTGTCCTATCTGCTGGACACCAACAGTATTATGCAACAACAGATAGGAGAACTTCAGGGAAATATTCAAAGCTCCCTGGAGGAATCCAATAGTCGATTAGAAAATTATGAAATCTCCTTGAAGGATTTGGATCTTGCCAATCAGGCTTATGTGGTGGATGTGTCTATTTCTTTAAAGGAATATACGGAAAACACCGGTGTGGGTATCTACTTTGGCACAGGATATCATGAGCTGGAGTTTGTTGAGAACCATTATACGGGAATTGTTCGACTTCCTATGGAGGAGTCCTATGATGGCAATGTAACGGTGCTAATCACCAATGGTTCCACAAAAAACACAGAGATTCTGTCTGATTACCGGGGGGTAAATCATCTGTTTGAAGGCACCCTCACCGGACATTTGGAGAAATTCCCTACCTATAAGGACGGAAAGTTTAACTTAGGCGGTGCAGTGACTGCAAATGTGACAGGAAATGAATTTTTCCAGTATGACAGTATCTATCTGATAGTGACATCGGATGGACAAGAGATAAAAAGGGTGAACCTTCTGAAACCGGAAGAGGAGGAAGGCGAACCGGAGGATGAGAATGCATCTCAGAATCAGGATGCCCATGAGGAGATTCAGGTACAGCTGCCGGACTTTTTGGAACAGGAAGAAGAGTTTCCGGAGGGAGATATTGTCTATCATCCGGAGGAGGATATAGAGATTCCTGAAGGACAGGAGATTTCCGTGTATTTTCAATTGACCAGTAAGGATGGATATTATTTCACCTACGAGATTTTCCGGGGCACCACTGCCATGGATGAGACACAGGAAGAGACCTATCAGGGCTTCATAAAGGTAAAGGATTTCTTCCCGTATATCTACACTATTTATGATGCCAATGGTGGAAAATATTGCATGTAAAAATATAGGTAAAAAGCTGTGAGGACGTTTCCTTTCCATGCCCATATGGGCGCGCATGGATGGTACCGTCCTCACTTTTTGTGTCTTATTAATTTTCTCTGTCGGATATGGGCAACGTGAATACGAACTCCGTTCCGACACCTTCAGTGCTAATGCAATCAATGTTCTCCTGGTGAGCATTGATGATTTCTTTTACAATGGAAAGGCCAAGTCCGGTGCCTTTCTTGTCTTTTCCTCTGGAGAGGTCTGTCTTATAGAAGCGCTCCCAGATTTTCTTGACGGATTCCGAAGGGATTCCAATTCCGTGGTCCTTTATGGAAATAAAGCATTTGTCATTTCTCAGTCTGGTTTCAATCTTGATGGAAGAATTGGTATGGCTGAATTTAATAGCATTATCGATAAGATTGTAAAGCACCTGCTGTATTTTTGACATATCAGCCTTTACATAGAGCTCCTTCCCCGTAAGGATAACCTCAAAGGTAATATCCTTTTTGTTGCAGGTTCCCTCAAAGGTCAACAGGGTATTTCGAATGAGCTGATTGATGTCAAAGTCTGCCTTATCCAGCATGATACCATGGCGTCCAAACTGGTTTAAGTCCAGAAGACTCTTGGTGAGCTTGTTGAGTCGCTCTGTCTCGGAGAGAATAATGTGAAGATATTTCTCCTGCATCTCTACGGGGATAGTACCGTCCAGCATCGCTTCAATATAACCCTTGATAGAGGTTAGCGGTGAGCGGAAATCGTGAGAAACATTGGAGATGAACTTTCGTTGCTCCTCCTCACGGGTGTTTAGCTCATGAGCCATGAAATTTAAGGTGTTGGATAGATAGCCAATCTCTCCGGAGGAGCTGATGGCAATCTTTTGGGTAAAATCACCCTTGGCATATTTTTTGGCAACGTCCGTAATCTGTCGAATCGGTTTGACAATGGTGTGGGTTAGAATCCAAAGAATCAAAAGTCCCAGCACAAAAAAGATACCTACCGAGTAAAAGGACAGATTAGTATAGGTATTGGCATTGGTAATGATCGTGTTTACAGGCTTGTGAATTAATACATAGCCTCGAACCTTGTAATTGATGGTGACGGGAGAAAACACCGTCAGCATATCACGGTTGAAGCAGTCATAGAAGGTTCCGGTCTGACTGTAGCTGTTTCCAAAGGAGGCAATGTCAAAGCCTTCTATGGTGTCGTATGTTCCGCTTAAGGCATGCTCCATAGCAGAAGCATCATTCGAGCGAATCAGAAGCTTTCCATTTTTATCAATAATCCAAATCTCTCCGGAGAGATATTGCTCCAGGGTCTCCATCTGACGTTGAAAGTCTTCCAGAGAGAGCTCACGACTGTAGTAAGTGGTGGCATAATTGGAGGCAATTATGGCAGATTCACGGTAGAGGTTGTGGGCTTCCTGCTTTAGCATGGTTTTTGAGGTCATGGACACCGTAAAGGTGCTTAGAACCACGAATCCTGCAATGCCGTAAAGCAGGTACCACAGAATTAGCCTAAGGGAAAGGGTGCGTTTCATGATAATACCTCAAATTTATATCCGATTCCCCATACGGTGGAGAGTCTCCAGTTCTTATGATCATTAATCTTTTCTCGTAGTCGTTTTACATGTACATCCACGGTTCTGGTGTCTCCGATATATTCGTAACCCCAGATGTGATCCAGAAGCTGCTCCCTGGTAAATACCTGATTTGGAGAGGATGCCAGAAAATAGAGAAGCTCTAATTCCTTTGGAGGCATGTCAATAATCTCTCCACGGTACATAACAGAGTAATTCGATAGATTTACCACAAGATCCGGGTATTCCACGTATTTGGTTTCAACCTGTGGCTCCTCCTGTCTGGAAGGTTGATATCTTCTAAGAACTGCCTTCACTCTGGCCACTAGCTCTTTGGAATCAAATGGCTTCATAATATAGTCGTCGGCACCAAGCTCAAGTCCCAGGACTTTGTCAAAGATTTCGCCCTTTGCAGACAGCATGATAATAGGCACGTTATCCTTGGCACGGATCTCGCGACATACCTGATAGCCATCGATGCCGGGAAGCATCAAATCCAAAAGAATCAGGTTAGGGTGATACTGTTCAAATGCTTTCAGGGCTTCTTCCCCATCATTGACAATGTAGGTGTCGAAGCACTCTTTGGTAAGATACAAAGAGATAAGCTCTGCAATGTTGTTGTCGTCGTCTACGATTAATATTTTTTGTTTTGCAACCACGGTCTGGTCCTTTCCGCGCCATAGGAAGGCGCTAGTTGTCTTTTTTCCCATAAGTGTAACGGCACAAGCTGTGCCCATAAAGTTTATTGAAATTCTGCAATTGTTACGCCAGCGTCTCCTTCGCCAAATTCTGCCAGGTGGAAGTTTTTCACATGCTTTTGACGCTTGAGATACTGATGTACCGCATTGCGTAATGCACCGGTTCCTTTTCCGTGAACAATTCGCACGGAAGAAAGATGAGAAATGTAAGCATCGTCGAGATATTTGTCCAGCTTG
Source organism: Agathobacter sp. (assembly GCA_022767075.1). Classification (GTDB taxonomy): domain Bacteria; phylum Bacillota; class Clostridia; order Lachnospirales; family Lachnospiraceae; genus Roseburia. Next base: position 22,557 of record JALEPP010000137.1, read on the forward strand.
GCAATGGCCTCATCGGAATTTAAACCAATCAGGTTAACCTCCGGAGAAATGGTGGCAGCCTTACTCATCTTGATTTTTCCGCCGGAACCACCGTATTTTTTACCAGGGTTTAAGGTCTCTTCGTCCATAAGTACCAGGTCGTTTACATTGACCTGGGAACGAAGGATACCCATCTGTACGTACAAATCTCCTTTGGCATTTGGAAGGGTGTGAACGGTTCCCTTTAGGTTCATGCTGAGAACCTTTACGGTATCGCCGATACGAAGCTTTTTCGGAGCATTGTGATTGACGGTCTGCTGTTTTTTGATATTGGAAAGCTTCTTTTCCTTGGCAGACATCTTTTCCCGGAGTGCAGAGCGCTCTTTCTCCATCTGGCTCATATCCGGGGTGCCTTTTCCGTATTTGTGGAAATTGCGGATGGTTTCGTCTGCGGTATCCTTGGCTTCCTTCAGGATTCTTAAGGCTTCCTCGTTGGCCTCCCGGAGAATCTTATCGCGGCTTGCGTCCAGTTTCTCCTGCTTCTGTTCTAATTTTTTCTTTAAGTCTTCTACCTGAGCCTTGTAGGCAGCCACTTCAAGCTGTTCCTTTTCAATGGTGATGCGGCTCTGCTCCAGATTGGCAAGGAGATCCTCGAAGTTGGTATCTTCTTCATCCATTCTTGCTTTGGCATCCTGAATAATAGAATCGGAAAGTCCGAGCTTTTGAGAAATGGCAAAAGCATTACTTTTTCCCGGGATACCGATTAGCAGGCGATAGGTTGGGCTAAGTGTCTCTACACTGAATTCACAGGAAGCATTCTCCACTCCATCTGTGGTTAAGGCGTAGACCTTAAGCTCGCTGTAGTGCGTGGTCGCCATTACGGTGGAACCGTAAAGGTGAAGCTTGTGCAAAATGGAGATGGCAAGAGCAGCTCCTTCTGTAGGATCCGTACCGGCGCAAAGCTCATCAAAGAGAACGAGACTGTTTTTGTCAGCTTTGTCTAAGATACGAACGATATTGGTCATGTGGGAGCTAAAGGTAGAAAGCGATTGCTCAATGCTCTGCTCGTCACCGATGTCCGCAAAAACCTCTTCATAGATTCCAAGGCTGGAACGATCCTTGGCCGGAATATGAAGTCCGGACTGTCCCATAAGAGTGAGAAGACCAACCGTCTTTAGGGAGACGGTCTTACCACCGGTGTTAGGACCCGTGATAATCAATTGGTCGAAGGTTTTTCCCAAGTGAACATCGATTGGAACGACCTTATTTGGATCCAAAAGAGGATGGCGTCCTCCTCGAATATCAATATAGCCTTCTGTGTTAAAAATAGGTGCGCTGGCATTTTGAACCTTCGCAAGGTTGGCTTTGGCAAAGATGAAATCAAGCTCAGACAAAATGGTAAAGTCCTCCTGAAGCTCTCTTGTGTACTCTGCCACAGAACCGCTCAGTCGTCTTAGGATGGCACTGATCTCTTCTATTTCTTTTAATTCCAGCTCTCGAAGCTCATTGTTGAGATTTACAACAGCCATTGGCTCGATAAAGTAGGTAGAACCGGTAGAGGACTGGTCGTGCACCATACCCGGGATCTGGCCTTTCGCCTCTGCCTTGATCGGAAGACAATAGCGACCGTCTCGCATGGTGACAACGGCGTCCTGCATATAGCTGCGGGTAGTGGTATTGTTCATAAGCTTTGCCAGCTGAGCGTGAATACGGTCGTTCATTCCATTTTTGGCTCTTCGAATGCGTGCAAGCTCCGGCGATGCGTCGTCAGCCACTTCATCCTCAGAGAGGATGCAACGTCTGATCTCCTCATGGAGAGGAGTCAAAGGTTCAATTGCGGCGAAAAGCTCAGATAAGGAATCGGAGGTCTCTTCGTCTCCCCGTTCGTTACGGTCATAGGCCTTGGCGCGCTTTGCCACCTCCAGAAGGGAACAAATCTCAAGAAGCTCCTTCCCGTTCAGGGACCCTCCGATATCCAGTCTCTTTAAGGAGCCGGTAGGATTGTGAACCCCGGAAAAGGACAGGTTACCTCTGCGAAGGATTCGACTGAGTCCATGAGAGGTGGTGAGCTGAAGCTGCTCAAGCTCCTTGCGGTCGGTAATTGGGGTTAGTGACAGACAGCGCTTTTTGGTGTCTTCACAGGATGCGTACCCTGCCAATTGCTGCAGGATTTTATCAAACTCTAATGTATGTAATACTTTCTGATTCATAATTCTCCCTCTGATTTCCTGTTGAATAAGTATAAGGAAACACTGTCTCCATTATATCCTAGTTCGGATTGTTTGGAAAGGGAGAATGCCCGAAAAAGGCTATTGCGCAGGGCTTTGTTTCTGCATATAATGGAGACATGGACGAAAAAAAATTCATTCGAGAACAAATAAAAGAAAAACCGATTAACAAAAAGAAGATTATAGAAAAGGTCTGCACCTGCGCTCTTTGTGCCGTGGTTTTTGCACTGGTAGCAGGTGTGGTTTTTGCGTTTGTCGAGCCACGCATGGAACAGCTTTTGGCAAATAAGAGCAACCCGTCCCAGACGGAAACGGATACGGAGTCGAAAGAGACAGAGACACAGACGGAATCTGAGACAGAGCAGGTTGTCTCTACAGAACCGGTTACCTTTACGTTGGAGGATTACCAGACACTGCAAAAAGAACTGTATCAGATTGGAATGGTAGCCAATAAGTCCATTGTGACCGTTACTGGGGTGGAAAGTGATACCGATTGGTTCCAGAATGCCTATGAGAGGACCAATCAGGGATCCGGAATCATTCTAAAGGACACAGGAACCAGTTATCAGATTTTGACAGAGCGCAAGAATCTTGCAAGTGCAGACAAGATTTCCGTGACCTTCATCGATGACTCTGTGGCAGAAGCAACTCTTCTTGGAGTGGATGGCAATACAGGACTTGCGGTGTTGTCTGTGGACAAGCAGCTGCTGGAGGAAACCACCAAAAACCGTGTGGTGGAAGCAACCTTGGGAAATTCAAGCATCGTTTCAAACGGAGAGATGGTGATTGCCCTGGGCAGTCCTCTCGGAACCAACTATTCCATTTTGGTGGGTAATATCACCTCCAGAAACAACAAGATATCCACAAAGGATTGCAACTATACGATATTTACCACAGATATTGTGGCAAATAAGGACGGAAGTGGAGTGCTGATCAATACCCATGGAGAAGTGGTGGGGATTGTGATGCAGGATATAGCCGGCAAACATGATGAAACCACCTTGACGGCAGTTTCTGTGAATGAGCTGTCATCCATTTTTGATTTGCTGTCAGCAGGAAAACCGGTTCCATATCTGGGACTTGAGGTCTCCACGGTTACAGATACCATTCAGAAAAAATACGATATTCCAAAGGGTGTCTTTGTAAAGGATGTAGCGCTGGATTCACCGGGTATGCTTGGAGGAATTCAAAATGGAGATATTATTACCTCCGTTAACCGTGTGGAAGTCAATGATGCGGACCACTACAGTTCGGAGCTTTTGGACTGTGAAGTGGGGCAGAAAATCAAGGTTATCGTAGAGCGTCAAAATGGTACGGATTATCAGAAGGTGACGTTGGAAATTGAAGTTGGCACAAAATAAGTCGAAGCAGGTAAAAGCTAGATAAAGTTAATTGAAGCAGGTAAAAGCTAGTTAAAGTATATTAAAGTAAGAAAAGCAAGTAATTAGAAAGTTTGAGGAAAGTAGTAATGAAGTATATAGACACACTGAGAGAAGGGGAGAGAATATCTGAGGTATATCTGGTGAAATCCAGACAGAATGCACTCACCAAGGCAGGAAAACCATATGGCAATGTGGTGCTTCAGGACAAGACGGGAACCTTAGATGCAAAGATATGGAACCTTTCCGATCCTGGGGTAGAGGAATTTGAACCAATGGATTATGTGTATGTGGCAGGAGATGTCACAAGCTTTCAGGGAAATCTTCAGCTTTCCATTGCAAGAGCCAGAAAAGTAGGTGAGGGGGAGTACGATCCAAAGGATTACCTTCCGGTTTCCGGCCGTGACACCGGAGAGATGTATCAAGAGCTTATGGGATATGTCTCAAGCATTCAAAATCCATACCTGTCACAGCTTCTAAAGAAATTTTTTGAAGATCCGTCCTTTGAAAAACGTTTTAAGTTTCACTCTGCAGCAAAGAGTGTGCATCACGGTTTCGTAGGCGGCCTTTTGGAGCATACATTAAGTGTGACCAAAAACTGCGATTATTTTGCAAAGGCCTATCCGATTTTGAATAGAGACTTATTGCTTACAGCAGCGATGTTCCACGATATTGGAAAATTGGAGGAGCTTTCTACTTTTCCGCAGAATGACTACACAGATGAAGGACAGCTTCTGGGACATATCATGATTGGCGCGGAACAGGTTGGCATGGCAATCCGAGAGATACCGGGATTCCCGGTGGTGCTTGCCAATGAGCTGAAGCATTGCATTTTGGCTCATCACGGAGAACTGGAATTCGGTTCACCGAAGAAGCCTGCCCTGGTTGAAGCAGTGGCATTAAGCTTTGCGGACAATATTGATGCGAAAATGGAGACCGTAAAAGAAATGCTTCAGGGGGTTCCGGAGCAGAACTTAGAATGGCAGGGCTATAATCGTCTGATGGAGAGCAATTTCCGTAGAACCAGCAAATAAAAGGCCATAATCGCATGGTACCCACTTGGAGGAAAAGTACATGAAAAAGAATGATTTGTTTCCGCTTACGATCACGGACATGGGGGTAGACGGGGAAGGAATTGGCAAATACGACGGCATGACCTTTTTCGTAAAGGATGCAATCATTGGGGATGAGATTACAGCCAGAGCCACAAAACTAAAAAAGAACTACGGATATGCCAGGGTGGAAGAGATTGTAAAGCCTTCGGATTTCCGTGTGGAGCCCAGATGTAAGGTTCACAGGCAGTGTGGTGGTTGTCAGATACAGGCCATGTCCTACGAGAAGCAGTTAGAATTCAAGGGCAACAAGGTGGCCAACAATCTTATGAGAATCGGTGGATTTTCAGAAGAGCTTTTGCAACAGGTGATGGAGCCTACTGTGGGAATGGAAGACCCTTATCGCTATCGAAACAAAGCACAGTTCCCGGTGGGGATAGACAAAAATGGTGAGATTGTTACCGGATTTTACGCCTCCAGAACGCACAGCATCATTCCCATGGAGGATTGCCTTCTTGGAGTAACAGAGAATCAGAAGATTCTCGAAGCAGTAAAATCCTATATGAAAGAAAATGAAGTAAGCCCTTACGATGAAACCACCGGAACAGGGCTTATTCGTCATATATTAATCCGTTATGGGTTCACCACAAAGGAAATCATGGTGTGCCTTATTATCAACGGAACCAAGCTTCCCAATCAGGAGGCATTGATTGAAAAGCTGGAGAAGATGGAGGGGATGACTTCCATCTCTATTAATGTGAATATGGAACGCACCAATGTGATTCTGGGAAAGGAAACCACATGCATTTGGGGAAAACCATACATCACAGATTATATTCACCTGAGACAGGGAGAGCATTTTGCAAAGACCGATACAGCAATCGCCTACAACATCTCTCCACAGTCCTTCTATCAGGTAAATCCGGAACAGACTGAAAAACTCTACAGCCTTGCGTTGGAATATGCGGGGCTGACAGGAGAGGAAAGTGTATGGGATCTCTATTGTGGAATCGGAACCATCTCTCTCTTCTTGGCCCAGAAAGCCAAGAAGGTCTACGGTGTTGAAATTGTGCCTCAGGCCATTGAGGATGCCAGAAACAACGCCAAAATTAACGGCATTACCAACGCAGAATTTTTCGTGGGAAAAGCGGAGGAGGTGCTCCCGGCACATTATGATACCTTATCTAATCCGGATGTCAT
>JALEPP010000024.1 GCA_022767075.1 Agathobacter sp.
AACTACTTCTCAGGTGAGCATATCACGGGCTTTGATCAGGGAAGACCTTTGTTTGTCCGTACACCTAACAGCAAATTTAACCTGGCCAACTTTATGAGAACCAATCTCTATGCATCACTTGGTGTATTAAAAACAGGGTTGGATATTCTCATCAAAGAAGAAGGGGTTAAGATAGATATGATCTTTGGTCACGGTGGATTGTTCAAGACAAAAGGGGTAGGCCAGAACATCCTTGCAGCAGCCCTGAATACCTCTGTTTCTGTTATGGAGACAGCAGGAGAAGGCGGTGCATGGGGAATGGCACTTCTTGCATCCTACATGGTACACAAAAAGGATGGACAGTCCCTTTCAGACTTCTTAATCGACGAAGTATTCCATGGTGATACCGGCTCCAAGGTTGATCCGGATCCGGCAGATGTAGCAGGCTTTGAGGAATTTATGGAACGCTACACCAAAGGACTTCCAATTGAGAGAGCAGCAGTTGATTATTTTGCAGATTACAACTAATTTCTTTTTTAACTAATACAAATGCAAAGACTCCTTCGGATTCTGATTTTAGAGTTCGGAGGAGTTTTTGTTTGTCTCTGCCACATTACTGTGATAAACTCGATTTAGAATGTTTGTATAAGACGGTCACTTTTCCTTTGATGCCTGGCTGGATGAAGCCGGGGACGGGGGACGAGGGAATGACACAAAGAATAGAGAGGAACTACCTATGAGCGTGAATGAGAAAATGTATGAACTTGGAAGCAAGCGTTCCGCAATTCGAGAGCTTTTTGAATACGGGAAGCAACGAGCAAAAATTGTAGGAGAGGAAAATGTCTATGATTTTTCAATCGGCAATCCTACGGTTCCGGCACCAGAGTGTGTCAATGAGACCATCAGGCAGCTGACAGAGGAAATGGATTCCATTACTCTTCATGGTTATACCTCTGCCCAGGGGGATTTTGAAACCAGAGACGCCATTGCGAAATATCTGAACAAGACCTATCAGTGTACCTTTGACGCCGATGATTTCTACATGACCTGTGGGGCTGCGGCATCCCTCACTATCACCTTACATGCCTTGATAGAAAATAGGTGTGAGGAAGTGATTGCCATTGCTCCATTTTTTCCGGAGTATCGTGTGTTTGTGGAAGGAACCGGTGCAAAATTGGTGGTAGTTAAAGCGGATACCACGAACTTCCAGATTGACTTTGAAGCGTTGGAAAAAGCGATTAACCCTAATACCAAGGCAATTATTATCAATAGTCCCAATAATCCGTCCGGGGCAATCTATGATGAGGCTACCATCAGGAGGTTAAGTTCTCTTTTAGAGGAAAAACAAAAGGAATATGCCAAAGAGATTTACCTGATTTCGGATGAGCCTTATCGGGAAATTGCGTACGATGGAGTTGAGGTACCATATGTAACCAAGTATTATCGTAATACCATCGTCTGCTATTCTTACAGCAAATCTCTTTCCCTTCCGGGAGAGCGTATCGGATACATCCTTGTTCCAAAGGAAGTGACGGAAAGCAGGGCTGTGTATGCAGCAGTATGTGGAGCTGGTCGTTCACTGGGCTATGTGTGTGCTCCAAGCATGCTTCAGAAGGTCATTGCAAGGTGCGTTGGTCAGACAGGTGACATCAATCTATACAAGAAAAATAGAGATTTGTTGTACAACGGCTTAACAGAACTGGGATATCAGTGCTTTAAACCGGCTGGCGCCTTCTATTTATTTGTAAAGGCTTTAGAGGAGGATGCCAATCGTTTTTGCGAAAAAGCAAAGGAACAGGATCTGCTACTTGTGGCAGCGGATGGATTTGGCTGTCCGGGTTATGTCCGCATTTCCTACTGCGTGGATGAGGAGATGATCAAACGTTCCTTTGGAGCATTCGAGAAGCTTTACGATTCTTACCAGACTTCTTTGTAGGAGCTGTCTAGTTCAATACCAAATTCCTGGGAGGCAAAAGAGCGTGAGATATCAAAATGACATTTAGTGAACCAATTTGATATATGGGGAGAGCCATCGAAGCTATAGTAAGGTGTACAAATAATAAAGGAGTGTGGAACGAGAAGCATGAGTACACTTAGAACAGTAGAGGACTTACTCAAAGACGGTTATGAACTTAAATGGCAGGAAGAGTTTGAAGGGGATTCCCTAAATCGCCGGGACTGGAATGTGGAGCTTCATGAACCGGGCTGGGTAAACAAAGAATGGCAGGAATATGTTGACTCTGAGGAAAATATCCGGGTAAGGGATGGACTTTTGCATCTGATTCCGGTAGAGAAAATAGACCAGGACGGAAACAGAAGCTATACATCAGGCCGAGTTACCACTCAGGGGAAACGGGATTTTACATATGGATATTTTGAGTGCCGTGCAAAGGTGCCGGCCGGAAAAGGATACCTCCCGGCATTTTGGCTGATGGCTACCGATGAGGATGTCTATGGACAGTGGCCAAAATGCGGAGAGATTGACATTATGGAGGTCCTTGGAGATCAGACCTGCAAATTACACGGGACCATGCACTATGGAGAACCACATGAGCAGAGTCAGGGGTGCTATGAAGTAGAGGAACAGGATAACTTTGCAGACAATTTCCATGTTTTTGCCTGTGAATGGGTACCGGGAAAAATCACCTGGTATGTGGATGGAATCAAATACCATGAAGAGACCTGTTGGTTTTCTGCCAGACCGGGGGAAGAAAAGCTTCCATATCCGGCACCATTTAATCAGAACTTTTACATCATATTAAACCTGGCCGTTGGTGGAGAATGGGTTGGTTATCCGGATGAAACCACCTCATTTGAGGATCAGGAGTATGTGATTGACTACGTAAGGGTCTACCAGAAAACCAAGTATTAATGTGGTTTTGGGTTTCGAGAAAAGTTAGGGAAAGAAAATCATGAAACAGCACAGAGTATGTATAGACGATATCGTTCTTGAGAAAATCGATTAGATGATAGAATAGGGAAATAGCGGAACAACAGAATATCGGAATAATAGAAAAGGGTCACAGCACAGCTGTGGCCCTTTTCGCGTGAAGAATACTGGAGATAATAGATAAAAATGGTGTTCATATTTTGTGCAAAATGAGAGTTGTCTTCTATAAGAGAAATTCCTATACTAGAAAAGAACAACCGTTTGCGCAAAATACAGACAAGAGTACAGACAGGGGTACAGACAGGAAAAGATTGGAATAGAAGGGAATAGAAGGATGAAAAGACAGTTTTGGAGAAAATTCGGATTGCTATTAGGCCTTGCCATGGTGGTTCAGGGCTTTACAGGCTGCGGGACAGGAGAACAACAGGCAGAAATCTATGTGGAGCCGGTAAAGGGCATAGAAGATGATTTTATTCGAGGAATGGATGCGTCGGCAGTTCTGGCTGTGGAGAACAGCGGGGCAAAATACTATGGCTTTGACGGCAATGAGCAGGACGTTTTTCAGACCCTGGCAGAGTCGGGGGTTAATTACATCCGGTTGCGTGTGTGGAATGACCCATACGATGAGAACGGCAATGGATATGGCGGGGGAAACAACGATGTGGAAACGGCTATCGAACTTGGAAAACGCGCAACAAAGTACGGTATGAAGGTGAGTATTGATTTTCATTATTCTGATTTCTGGGCGGATCCTAAGAGACAGCATGCACCAAAGGCTTGGGAAGGTATGGATATTGAGGAGAAGTCAGAGGCACTTTATGGATTTACCAAGGACAGTCTGATTCAGCTGCTGGATGCAGGGGTAGACGTGGAGATGGTTCAGGTTGGAAATGAGATTAACAATGGAATGTCCGGGGAGACCAATTTTGGTTATGTTGCAAAGCTGTTAACTGCCGGAAGCAAAGCGGTTCGAGAAGTTTCGAAACAGTATGAAAAAGACATCCAAGTGGTTCTCCATTATACCAATATTGAGGACAATGAGCAGATTGATACCATTGCAGCAGGTCTGGAAAAGGAGGAAGTAGATTACGATATTTTTGGACTTTCTTATTACCCGTACTGGGATGGAACCATGGAAAACATGCAGAATGTAGCAAAGAATATTATGGAGAATTATGGTAAAAAAGTAATTATTGCAGAGACCTCCTATTGCTATACTGCGGAAGATGGAGACGGATTTGGAAACAGTTTTGATGGAACCAAGGATCCTTTTGTAGATGGCTATGGACCTACTGTTCAAAGTCAGGCAACCATGATCCGAGATATCTGTGCAGCTGCAAATGAGGTGGGAGTATCTGGCGTATTCTATTGGGAAGGAACCTGGATTCCGGTGGGAAAAGCAACAGAGGATCATTCTGCCTTATGGGAAAAATATGGAAGCGGATGGGCAAGTAGTTTTGCATCGGACTATGACCCGGAGGATGCAGGACTCTACTACGGTGGCTGTTCTTGGGATAATCAGGCAATGTTTGATTTTACCGGGCATCCGTTGGCATCTCTCAATGTCTTTCGGTACTTGAAGGATGGGTCGAAGGCAGCACTTAAGGTGGATTATGTTCCGGAGGTTTCTGTTTGTTGTAACGTAAATGAGACCTTGGAGCTGCCACAGAAGGTTGATGTGGTTTACAATAATCGTTCCAAAAATAAGCAGGTGACTGTGAAATGGAACGATAACCAGGTACAGGAAATTGATACCTCCAAAGCAGGAACCTATCAAATCGAAGGTGAGTTAAAGGACAAAACAAAGCTTGTTGCAAATGTGGAAGTGAAAAATATTAATTATGCTACGAATCCAAGCTTTGAGGAAAGCGATTTGTCCGTGTGGCAGGTGACCTATCATGGTTCGTCCAATCCTACAGATTTCCAGAAGAAAGAGGATGATGCTTATTCCGGCGAGATGGCATTCCATTTCTGGTCAGGAAGCATGGCTATGGACTTTGCAATTCAGCAGGAAATTATCGGTTTGGAACCGGGAAAGTACTCCCTTTCTGTTTTTGCACAAGGTGGAGATATGGATGAGGACTCTGAACTGGAATTATTCGCCTTGGTAAATGGTGAAGAAGCAGGCTGTGCCCCATTTATGGTCACTACATGGGCAAATTGGGAAAATCCCAAAATAGAGGAGATTACAATTAAGGAGGGGGATACCCTTACCATAGGGGTAAGGATGAAATGTAACCAGGGAAGTTGGGGAACCGTGGATGACTTTACATTGAATCGGGTATCGGAATAGTTTGTAGAATTACACAGATAAAAGCCGCAACGCAGGGATGTTTTTCCGTACGTTGCGGCTTTCTGATACTTTATATAGTCTTAAGTAGAAAGTGGTTAAGCATTTTTACGTTTCTTTACCGAGTAGCCTCCCAGTGTAACTCCTGCCAAAAGGAGGATAAATAGAGGAACGATTGGAGCGGAATCTCCGGTCTGTGGAGCTGTAGCCGCTTTCTTGTCAATTACTACTACGTAATCAGAAGCGTGTGAGAATACTAATTCTACCGACCCATCTGCAAGAATGAGACCTGCGTTCTGGAATTCTAGCTCTCCGTTTTTATTGTAGTAGTAAAGATTTGCGTACTCTCCAACATGTGACTTACCAAGTGTATCAAGCTCTAAGCAGAGGATTCCGGTAAATCCGAATTCTCCATTGTGGGTTAATGATAACTGGGTAGTAGGTTTAGTTCCGGCAAGCTTTTCAACTTCTTTTGCAGGAACGTTTTTGGTATCCTTCTTTACTTCAAGGTTCAAGTCTTTCGTGTCCTTGATGTCCTTACCGTTGATCTTCCAGCTGTAGCCTTCCATTTTCAGTACAAGGTTTACGTCATTTCCTTTTGCAGCTTTGAAGATGTCAGAAGAAATAGCGGTTGCATCCTTTAAATCTACTGATACGGTCGGAGCAGCGACATTGGCATCTCCCTTTATCTTAATAAGCTCAATAGAAGCTAAAACGGTGTTTGTAATCTTGGATACAATTGCCTCGGTAGCTTTCTTTGTTAACGCTGTTGCACCGGTAGCATCTTTTTCAGTAGCATCTTTTTCTACCGAAATCTCTGTTACAACTGTGGATTTGGAATCTGCTGTGGTGGATACTTCAGCCTTTGCAGTTACCTTAGATTCTGAAGAGGTGGTCTCTTCCTTAATGGTATCCAGTGCCGATTCCACACTGTCAGCAGGTTTCTCAGAATCAGCAGGTTTCTCAGAGTCAGCAGGTTTCTCAGAGTCAGCAGGTTTCTCAGAACCAGCAGGTTTCTCAGAATCAGCAGGTTTCTCAGAACCAGCAGGTTTCTCAGAATCAGCAGGTTTCTCAGAGTCAGCAGGCTTCTCAGGCTCAGCAGGCTTTTCCGGTTCAGCAGGCTTCTCAGGTTCAGCAGGCTTTTCCGGTTCAGCAGGCTTTCCAGACTCAACGACCTTCTCTAAAACGATGTTGTCGATGCAGATCGTGTGTTGATCGGTAATCTGCTCACCGTTAATTGCACCCATGCAGAAACTGAAAAATGCATTTTCATCTGTCTCGTCAGCCATTACGAAGGTGTCTGTGAAGGTCTGATACTCATTGGTAAGTGTGATGATGCTGTTGCTATCGGTTGAATATACGGCCCAGCCTCTGTTCTCCTGTCCCTGCATCAACGCACGTACCTTGCGCTCCTTTGTCGATTTTGCGTCAAAGGAAAGCTTATATTTCTGTCCTTTAATCAGTGGAACCTTTTCCTGTTTTAACTGAACCTTCCAGTCAGCATCTCCGGTGTTGTTAATGGTTACGCTAAGTGCATTGTTTTCCTTTAAGCTGTCCACAACGTAAGAAGCATTTGCGCTGGAATCAACAAACATGGAGTATGCTGTGAGGTTGTTGTCGAAGGATGAGTTTTTAATTAAGGAATCCTCTACTACGAAAAGGTTATCGAAGTAGATATCCTTGGTTGATTGAAAGGTCAGCTTTACATCGGAACCACCAAACTCGGTTGAACGAGGTACTTCGATGGATACCTTGTGCTTTCCAGGGGCGAGTTTCTTGGTAAACTCTTTTTTGCCAATGGTAACCGTGATGGTAGCGTCGGCTTCTACTTCGGCATCGTAGCTGATTTCGTAGTCCATGCCGGATTTGATAGCGGTAGCCTCCTGTGTCAGGGAAACGCCATTGGTAGCATTTACAACCTTAAGGCGACGTCCGTCTGTAAATCCTGTTACAGAGAAGCAGTCTGTGTTTCCTGTGGCAGGAGTCCATTCGCCCAGATGTCCGGTTCCCTCCTGGAAGGAACCATTGTAAATGTAGTTTCCATTTGAGAGAACGGTCTTTTCCTCTTTTTCGTTTGGATCTGCTTCTTTAATCTTCTTTACCGATACATTGGAAATGTAAAGAGTTGCAGTGGAGCCCGTTGCACCCATGTTGAACTCCAGACGTCCGTTGGCGTCTGAGCGGTCCTTCATTTTGAAGGTGGTGGTAAAGGTTTTCTTTTCGGTAGTTACTTCAGGCTTAAAGGTTGGCATGTAGCTCTTGTACCCATAATCCGGAGCCTTCACATCCACATTCATGGTGCGTGGCTGGTCTGCGTATGCATCAAAAGACACTTTATAGGTGGCTCCTTTTTCAAAAGGTACATTGGCCTGAACCAACTGAACACTGTAATCTACGGTACCATCATTGGTGGTAGCGATTTTCATGGTATTGTTGGCGATAGTAGCGGTTGCCTCGCCTTCTAAAGCGGTTAAGAACTTCCAGTTGGTGTTATCTGAAAGGTCTTCTGCATCTGAGAAATCGGCATTGTTGATATAGTTTCCGTCAGGATTTGGGTCACGCAGGGTAACATCAATTTCCGGGCGAGTAACATTTTCGTCATATTCGTCTTTCTGATAAACTTTAACGTAGTCGATGCAGAATGGGTTGTTGTCAAAGCTTGTTGTTTCATTTGGATATCCAACCCAGCTTCCGCCTACCGCAAGGTTTAAAATCATGTAGAATGGCTGATCAAAAGGTGCCGGATAGGTTAAGGTTCCAAGTCCTTCTGTGGTGGAATGCCAATCACTTGTCTCATAGAATTTCTTGCCATCCACATACCATTTGATGACACCCGGTTCCCACTCACAGCTAAATACGTGGTATTCATCAGCAAAATCTTTTCCTTCTTCGGTTGTAACGAAGGTTCCCTGATTTTCTGAGTGTGGGTTTCCGTAGTGGATTGTTCCGTATGCTTTGGTAGTATCCTGACCCATTACCTCCATACAGTCAATCTCACCACATCTTGGCCACTGTCCATAAATGTTCTCATCATTTGCCATAAGCCAGAAGGCTGGAAGGAAGCCCTGCCCTTTTGGAACTTTTACCTTTGCCTCGAAAAGTCCGTAGGTGAAGGTCTCTTTATTCTGTGTGCTGATACGTCCTGAGGTATAGGTTTTCTTAGTTGTAGTATTAGCCACAAGCTTTTCTCTAATGGATACATCCTTAATGGTGATGGTAGAAGCAGGAGTTTCTCCGCTTTCCATTTTGCCAAGGTTGAAGTAGAGGCCTGCACTCGGATCAGTGGCGGCTTTATCAACCAAATAGGTGTATACCGTTGGCTCTGAAGTTAAGGTTACAGTGGACTGACCATACTGATCATAATTGGCAGAAGTTTTCTGAACACCGGCTACAATGCTTCTTGGAACCGTAGCGGATGCGGTAAAAGAAACCTCATACTGTTTGCCTGCTTCTAAGCTTACACCTTCCATTACCTGAACGTCCCAAGGATTAGCGCCCATGTTCTCAGAGGTCACTTCCTTGGTGATGACGCCATCTACCATGGAATCGCCAAAGGAAGGATTACTTAGCAGGTTGTCAGGCAGCTCCACCAGACTGATGTCAGAAAGAGTGACGTCGCAAGCAGGTGTGTCTACATCTGCCATTTTACCTAAGGAGATATACATAAACACTTCATCGTCATCTGGCATCGTGAAGGTATATTCATAATTTTTTTCTTCCCCGGCTGTTAATGTTAAATCTGCACCGCCGTACCACGGTCCATCTTTTTTCATAACACCTGACTTAAATGTACGCGATTGGGTTGAAGTGGCTTTAAAACTAACTTTATAGGTAAGCCCTTTTTTCAGATTCAATCCTTCTTGCTTTAACTGAACATTCCAATCTTCAGTTCCTGGATTAGTAATATGATAGGTGATTTTATGATTACTGATAGAACTGCTGGCTTCTGCTACATAATCCCCTCCCCATGAAGCAATTGTTTCTGTCCAGTTGTTCATTCCGTTTGAAAAATCTGAGTTGGACAAAAGATTAGTTACAGTGGTTTCTACTTTTTTCACAGGAACCAGCTCAAGAATCCCATCGTGTACCTTGATATTTTCTTCTGAATCAACATATTCCTGTAACTCATTGTTGACCCAGCCCGGTTCGTGGAGCTCCACATTCCACTTGGTACGGTCTAGTTCTGTGCCGTCAAATTCATCTACGAAGACTTGTTTGTATCCTTCGTAACTTAAGTCCTTTGTTTCTTCGGCCTTTACTGAGGTCCCCAGCCCCAGCGGAACTGCAGTGATTCCCACGGCAGCGGCCAACACCAAAGCTAAAATCTGTTTTCTCTTTTTCATAGATTCTCCTTTCCTTTTCCCAAACCACTCCGCCCTAAGGAGTGGGGTTGTATTTCTTTTATACAAGGTTTGGGTAGGAAAGGAATATCAAAATCATTCTATTTTTGTCAAATTCGTGATAAATTTCTTTGGTTCATGAAAATGTTCTAAATGACATTGTTTTGATATTAAAAATCCGATTCCTTTTGTATAATGACGTCAGACTCGAAAGGAGGAGGAAACTGTGAAAACATTTACTTTTACAGATACATATGGAAGTTTTTCGTTACAACAGCCTCAGCAGCTACAGGGATTGTATTTCCCGATTGCTAGTGAAAAAGGCATAAAGAGTGTTGTGACTCCTAATCTTGCCGGGGATAGCAAGATTGATCAGAATACATTTCTTTTAGAGCCGGAGAGTATAGAGAATCTTCATAACAATCGTTCGGGAAGAAACTTTTGGTGTGTAAAAGAAGGAATGGCTCCTTGGTCAGCCGTGGGCCATTCACCGGAAGCCGAGATGGAGATTTACGGCGAGCAGGAAGAGACAAAAATCACAGCGGGATACATGTGGCATACCTTAGAGCGTACTTCTAAGCGTATGGAGCTCTCTTCAAAGGTGACATCATTTGTTCCCTACGATGAAAATGTGGAACTGATGGTGGTGACCATTACCAACAATGCCAGTGAAACAGTAGAGGTTACAACGTTTGGTGCCATTCCGTTATACGGAAGAAGTGCGGACAACATTCGTGACCACAGACATGTAACTTCGCTGTTACATCGAATTCGTGTTACCGAGGATGGAGTGATTGTAAAACCAACCCTTTCCTTTGACGAGAGAGGACATCAGAAGAATCATATCAGCTATTTTGTATGCGGCATTGACCACACAGGAGCAAAGCCTGTCTGCTTCTATCCAAGTGTGGAGGAATACCTGGGAGAAGCGGGCACCTACACCAACCCGGAAGCCGTCGCTAGAAATACCGATGGTGTAAGTGCCGGATACACGGTAGATGGCTATGAGGCTGTTGGGGCAATGAAGTTCCAGAGCGTTTCAATCGCACCAAACGGCAGTGTGACCTACACCATGATTCTTGGGGCTACCACCGAAGAAGCCGAAATTGCCGAGGTGTTAGAGAAGTATAGAAGCTTTTCTGCGGTGAAACAGAGCAAGGAGGATACCTTCAACTATTGGAAGGAAAAAGTAAACGTAGCCTTCCATACAGGAAATGAGGAGTTTGACGGTTACATGCGCTGGGTATGCTTTCAGCCATTCCTCCGCAGAGTATACGGTTGTTCCTTCCTTCCACACCATGATTATGGAAAAGGAGGAAGAGGGTGGAGAGACCTCTGGCAGGATTGCTTAGCTTTGTTGATCATGGATCCAAAGGATGTGGGAACCATGATACAGTGGAACTTTGCAGGTGTCCGTATGGATGGCAGCAATGCCACGATCATCGGAAACGGACAGGGAGAGTTCGTTGCTGATCGAAACGGAATCACCAGAGTCTGGATGGATCACGGAATGTGGCCATTTCTGACAACACAGCTGTACATTGACCAGACCGGAGACCAGGAAATTCTCTTGAAGAAGGTTGCCTACTTCAAGGATCGCCAGGTAGAACGCGGTCGTGCCATTGACACATTATGGGAAGAAAATATGGGTAATATCCAGCTCACAAAGGATGGAGACAAGTACGAGGGAACTGTGCTGGAACACTTGATTTTACAGCACATTTGTGCCATCCTTGAAATAGGAGAGCATGGAAAAATATTACTGAGGGGAGCAGATTGGAACGATGCAATTGATATGGCTACCCACAGAGGAGAGAGTGTAGCATTTACCTGTGCATATGCAGGAAATCTTCTTCAGCTTGCGAAGTATATTCGTTCACTTTCTGACAAGACAGGAGAAAAAGAAGGAGAGCTTCTGTCGGAGCTTGTTGAACTGCTAAGTGGTATTCAAGGTGCCTCGAAAGAGCAGCGTCAGGATAAATTTACAGAGTTCCAGAAAAAAGTGCGCCACACTGTAGAAGGAAATAAAGTAAAAGTATCTTATGAGTGGCTTGCGGGAATCCTTGAGACAGAGGGAGCTGGCATTATGAATAAGATCCGCAAGGAAGAGTGGATTACCGATGAAAGCGGAAATGGTTGGTTCAACAGCTACTACGATGACAATGGCAGAGCGGTTGAGGGAGTATTTGGAGATAACGTTCGTATGATGCTCACAGGCCAAGTGTTTGCGATTATGAGCGGTACTGCAAATGAGGATCAGGTGGTATCCATCACAAAGAGTGCGGATCAGTATCTGTACGAAAAAGAGATTGGAGGATACCGGCTGAATACCAACTTCCATGAGGAGAAATACGATATGGGTCGTATGTTTGGCTTTGCTTATGGAGAGAAGGAAAATGGAGCAGTATTCTCACATATGACAGTCATGTATGCCAATGCATTGTACCAAAGAGGCTTTGTCAGAGCCGGATACAAAGCACTTCAGACTCTTGCAGATGCAGCCCTACATTATGAGAGGAGCCGCATTTTCCCAGGGGTGCCGGAGTACTTTAACAGCAAGGGTCGGGGACTGTACCACTATCTTACCGGAGCGGCAAGCTGGTATGAGCTTACCATGGTAACACAGGTATTTGGTGTCAGAGGTGAAATGGGAGCCCTCTGCTTAGAACCAAAGCTTGTCCCGGAGCAGTTTGACCAGGACGGCAAAGCTACCATTTCTCTGATGTTCCAGGGAAAACAGTTACAGGTAACCTACTGTAACACGCAAAAGAAAGAAGAATATTCCATCGCATCCGTTGTCTGCAACGGAAAGAGCATCGGCCAAATCGCCGGGAAAAAATGCGTCATTCCACAGGCAGACTTTATGAGCCAGGATCAGGTTGTAGAATTACAGGTTGAACTGGGATAGATAGGGACTAAAAGAAAAAGGGAGGAAATGAAACATGCAATACGGACATTTCGACGAGAAAGCTCGCGAGTACGTCATTACCAGACCGGACACACCGGCACCTTGGGCCAACTACTTAGGATCACCGGAATACGGTGCAATCATTTCTAATAACGCAGGTGGATACAGCTTTGCGGAATCAGGGGCCAACGGACGTATCCTAAGATACGTATTTAACGGATTTGATCGTCCCGGTCGTTACATTTATTTAAGGGATCAGCAGACCGGAGATTTCTGGTCGGCATCATGGCAGCCGGTAGGAAAGCCATTAGATACCTACAAGAGTGAGTGCCGTCACGGAACTGCTTACACCAAAATGCTTGCTGACTACAGCAACATTCATTCAGAGGCAGTGTACTATGTTCCGTTGAACGCTACCTATGAAGTATGGCAGTTGACGGTTGAGAACAAAGATGACAAGGAAAGAACCCTTGGAATTACAGGATACGGGGAGTTTACCAGCAACAGTAATTACGAGCAGGATCAGGTAAATTTGCAGTACTCCATGTTCATTACCAGAACACAGTTTGTAGACAACCGTGTCATTCAGTCTATTCATGGAAACCTGGATTCCTACGAAGACGGAGAACAGGTTGATAACAAGGATGTAGAGCAGAGATTCTTAGGACTGGCAGGAGCTCCGGTGGTAAGCTACTGCGGAAGCAGAGAGGATTTCATCGGACTTTACCATGATTACAGCAATCCGGCAGGGGTGGTAGACGGAAAGCTTTCCAACACCATGAACTACAATAAGAACAGCTGTGGTGCTGTAATGACAGAGATTACCTTAGCACCGGGAGAGAAAAAGACCATGGCCTTTATTCTTGGTATGAAGAAGGTAAAGGAGTCAGAAGCAATCATGAACCATTACGTGGATGTAGAGAGCGTATGTAAGGCAGAATTGGCAGAATTGATTGCACATTGGCATAAGAGATTTGAGCCATTCCAGGTTAAGACCCCTTCAAATGAATTCAATACGATGATTAATACCTGGAATGCCTACAACTGCTTCATGACCTTCACCTGGTCGAGAGCAGCATCCTTCATTTACTGTGGTCTTCGCAATGGATATGGATATCGCGATACCGTACAGGATATTCAGGGTATCATCCATCTGGCTCCGGAGATGGCTGCCGAGAAGATCCGCTTCATGCTTTCCGCTCAGGTGGACAATGGTGGAGGACTTCCACTTGTTAAGTTTACACACAACGCAGGACATGAGGATACACCGGATGATGCGTCTTATGTAAAAGAGACCGGACATCCGGCATATCGTGCAGACGATGCAATGTGGTTATTCCCAACAGTATACAAATATATCGCAGAGACAGGAAACGTAGATTTCCTTGACGAAGTAATTCCATACGCCAACAAGGATGAGGGAACCGTATACGATCACTTACAGAGAGCCATCGATTTCTCCTTGAATCATCTTGGGATTCATGGAATGCCGGCGGGACTTTACGCTGACTGGAACGACTGCCTGCGTCTTGGAAAAGATGGAGAGTCTTCTTTCGTAGCCTTACAGTTCTACTATGCAATGTCTATCTTAAAGGAATTTGCAGAGTACAAGAATGATATCAAATACATTGCTTTCCTGGAATATCGCCAGGAACAGCTTGCAAAGGTGATTGAAGAGCACTGCTGGAATGAGGACCGTTTCATTCGTGGCTTTACAGAGCAGGGACAGGTAATCGGTGCCAGAACAGACCGGGAAGCAAATATGTGGTTAAATCCACAGAGCTGGGGTGTTATCAGTGGATTTGCAAGCGAAGAGCAGGCCAATAAATCTCTGGATAAGGTATATGAGCAGTTAAATACCGCATATGGTGCAGTGCTTATGGACCCACCATATCACAAGGATGCCTTTGACGGAGCACTTGCTGTTATTTACAACCAGGGTGTGAAGGAAAATGCGGGAATCTTCTCCCAGTCTCAGGGATGGATTATTCTTGCAGAGGCGTTGATGGGACATGGAGACAGAGCATTTACCTACTGGCTGGAAAATTCACCGGCAGCACAGAACGATAAGGCAGAGGTTCG
Organism: Agathobacter sp.; assembly: GCA_022767075.1. Taxonomy (GTDB): domain Bacteria; phylum Bacillota; class Clostridia; order Lachnospirales; family Lachnospiraceae; genus Roseburia. The sequence continues at coordinate 14,490 of JALEPP010000024.1, forward strand.
TAAGCTGGATCCATACTGCTATGGACAGTTCACGGAAGGTAAGGCAAGCCCTAACTTTGGACAGTCTCACGTACACTGGCTTACCGGTACTGCTTCTACCATGATGGTGGGATGCGTAGAGGGTATTCTTGGTATGAGACCTGACTTAAAGGGACTTAAGATTGCTCCATCCATTCCAAAGGAGTGGGATGAACTTACCATTGAGAAGGAGTTCCGAGGAAAGAAGCTTTCCATCGTAATAAAAAATCCAGACCACAAAGAGTCTGGATGTAGGGAATTGGTTGTAAACGGAGAAAAGGTAGAAGGCAATTATGTTCCGGAGGAGCTTATGACTTCTGAGACCCAAATACAGCTGACCCTGTAGCAGACAATTGAGCCATCTGCTGCCATTCCTGACGGAAGTTCTGGGTGCGGTACTTATGTGGTGTCAAGCCCGTCTTCTTCTGGAAGACTTGAATAAAATGACTTTGTGAAGAGAAGGATAAGTAATTTGCAATATCGACGATGTTATATTCGGAGTATTGAAGCAGGTTCTTAGCCTTCTCTATTTTTAGGTCTAGAATGTACTGACTGAGGGAAATACCCATTTCCTTACTAAACAGCTTGGAAAGATAGCTTTCCGATAAGTGAAGATGGTCAGCTAACTCCTTGATGGTAATGCGGTAATGAATATGGCTGTAAATATAATCGATACAAAGGACAATAGGTTTTGATAATATCTGGCTATTGCGAATGATGTTCATCTGCTTGCACATGTCGATACACATGGTGTCATGCAGCTTTGATATCTCCTGAATGCTTTTGCAGGAATCCATCTTCAATATATAGAAGTCAGATAGACTATATGCTTTTTCCTGTTCCATTCCGCCGTGTACGCAGTAACGGGTAATCATAGCTGTTGTTACTACGAAATGGTAGCGGATATTTTGTAAAGGATCCTCGGAGAGCTTACCCATTCCCTCCGGGTTGACGAAGGCCTTCTCGTCGCAGTTTTGGGTTACAAAATCGATGTCACCATTTACGATGGCATCGTAGAAGCTTAATTCCTTTTCCAGTGTTCTATGTTCTTCCAGCAGCTCGTGATTGATGAATTCACTTCGATACCAGTCTTTTGTTAAATCCATGTAAAACCTCCATTTTTAAGATATTAAAGAAGTATCATGATTTTGACATTTTGTCAAACGATTTTATATCTGAAACCAGATTCAGTCAATATAATAAGCTTACAAAAAACAAATGGGAGGTCTTCAAGAATGAAGAAAAGAGTTATTTCAATGCTCATGGTAGCTGCAATGACAGCATCTATGATCGCAGGATGTGGCGCTAAGGGACAGCCACAGGCAGAAAACGGAACTGAAGCAGGCGGCCAAACTGCTACAGGAAACAAAGTATTAAACATTTACGCATGGAACGAAGAGTTCAAGAGCCGTATGGCTGATCACTATCCAGGATACGAAGTAGTAGATGCTACTCATGGAAAAATTGGTGATGTTGACGTAGTTTGGAACATTACTCCAAGTGATGACAACGCATACCAGAATAACCTGGATGCACAGCTTTTAAAGCAGGCTGACGCAGCTGACAACGACAAAATCGATATCTTCTTAATCGAAGCTGACTATGCTTTGAAATATGTTGATACTGAGTACACAATGTCAATGGCTGATCTTGGAATTACTGATGAGGATACCTCAAAAATGTACCAGTACACCAAAGACGTTGTAACAGATTCAAACGGAAATCTAAAAGGTCTTTCATGGCAGGCTGCTCCTGGAGTACTTTTCTACAACAGAGAGGTAGCAAAAGAGGTCCTTGGAACTGACGAGCCAGCAAAGGTTCAGGAATACGTAAAAGACTGGGATACCTTTACCCAGACTGCTCAGACCATGAAGGATGCCGGATACTTTATGACATCATCTGTAATGGATACATACCGTGTATACTCAAACAACGTGACCAGCAAATGGGTTGAGGACGGAAAAATCAACATTGATAAGAACATCATGAAATGGGTGGAAGACTCTAAGAAGCTTTATGATATGGGCGCTACCGGAACACATGCAATGTGGTCTGATGACTGGAAGAAAGGTTTCTATCCAGAAGGAAAAGTATTCTGCTACTTTGGACCAGCTTGGTTAATCAACTTCTGTATGGCTGCTGATCAGGAAGGATCAGTTGGTAACCTTGGACAGTGGGGAGCAGCTACCGGTCCTCAGGGATTCTTCTGGGGTGGAACATGGATCTGCGCAGCTACCGGAACAGATGATGCAGAGCTTGTAAAAGATATTATCTTAAAACTTACAACAGATGATGCAATCATGAAAGATATCGTAGAAAAAGACGATGACTTCGCTAACAACAAGGTCGTAATGGATGAGATGGCTCAGAGCACTGAGTACAGCAGCAAGGTTCTTGGTGGACAGAACCCACTTGGAATGTACTGTGCAGGTGTTGAGACAATCGACCTTAGCCAGCTTTCACAGTATGACTCAGGATGTAATGCTGATTTCCAGAGTGCAGTAACCAACTACTTTGAAGGAAATGCAACATTAGAAGAGGCATTAGACATCTTCAAGAGCGCTACAATTGAGCGTTACCCAGAATTAGCAGAGTAATCTGAGTCTCAGAGAAATCTGAAGTTTATCTGCCTGCAGGTGCCAAAGCCCCTGCGGGCAGAAAGATATAGAGGAGTCGAAACCATGAAGAAGAAAAATCAAAGAAAGGTAGTAAGATATAACAAATGGGGTTATATTTTCTTGATTCCTTTCGTAGTAATCTATCTAATTTTCCAGTTTTACCCATTACTTACAACCTTCTACAACAGTTTCTTTGAAAATTACAGATCAGGTCTTACTCAGATTGGACCAAACTTTATTGGATTGGAAAACTACAAAACCTTATTTTCAAACGGGGAGTTGTTAACATATACAAAAAATACCTTTATTATGTGGATCATGGGCTTTGTGCCACAGATCCTGCTGGCATTGATTTTGGGAGCTTGGTTCTCAGATCCAAGTCTGCGCCTGAAGGGACAGCGCTTCTTTAAAACCGTCATTTACCTTCCAAACCTTATTATGGCGTCAGCATTTGCTATGTTGTTTTTCACTCTGTTCTCAGACGGAGGCCCAATCAATGCCCTGTTATTGGACTTAGGAATCATTCAGGAACGAATTAAGTTTATGTCACACGTAGGAAGCACCAGAGCTCTGGTTGCATCTATGAATACACTTATGTGGTTTGGTAACACAACCATTTTGTTGATGGCCGGAATGATGGGTATCGATACGGAGCTTTTTGAAGCAGCCCAGGTAGACGGAGCAAAACCAACTCAGATTTTCTTCCGTATTACTTTGCCACTGCTTCGTCCGATTTTGGTTTACACTCTGATTACATCCCTTATCGGTGGTGTTCAGATGTTTGACGTACCACAGATCCTCACAAACGGAAGTGGTAACCCGGTTCGTTCAACCATGACCTTAATCATGTACTTGAACAAGCACCTATACAGTAGAAACTATGGTTTAGGCGGAGCTCTTTCAGTACTTCTGTTCATCCTTACAGCAGCGCTGAGCTTGTTGGTATTCCGTATTACAACCAAGAAGGAGGACTAGTCCAATGAAAAAGTCAAACGTTGAAGGCGGATTAGGAATCAAGGGACGCAGAGCCTTAGCATATATCGTATTGATTATCGTTTCATTCTTCTGCCTGTTCTGGTTCTATATTTTGTTTGTAAATGCAACCAGATCTCACTCAGAATTAACAAAGGGATTTACTTTAATCCCAAGTACACATTTTTTTGATAACTGGAATAGTCTATACACAGGTTCCCTTCCAATTATCAGAGGTATGCTGAACTCCATGCTGGTAGCAATTTGCTCCTCTGCACTGAGTGTATACTTCTCAGCAATGACAGCATACGCAATTCATGCATATGATTTTAAAGCAAAAGAATTCATGTTTAAGTTTATCCTCTTAATCATGATGATTCCTACTCAGGTAGGAGCACTTGGTTTCATCCAGTTGGTTGACAAGCTTGGTATGGACAATACCTTCTGGCCATTGATTATTCCAGCCATTGCATCACCGGTAACATTTTTCTATATCAAGCAGTACATGGAAAGTGCCTTGCCGCTCTCTCTGATCGAGGCTGCACGTATTGATGGATCCGGAGAGTTCCGTACCTTTAACAGCATCGTATTGCCACTTATGAAACCGGCCATTGCAGTACAGATGATCTTCGCCTTTGTAGGAAGCTGGAACAACTACTTCACTCCAGCACTTATCCTTCATGACAATGAGATGAAGACATTGCCAGTCCTTATCGCGCAGCTTCGTGGAGCAGACTTCCTGAAGTTCGATATGGGTCAGGTGTACATGATGATTGCTTTTTCAATCTTTCCTGTAATCATCGTATATTTAATTCTTTCAAAGCACATCGTGGCAGGAGTTGCTATGGGTAGTGTGAAGGGATAAGCTTTATTCAAAACAGAAGGGATAGTAAAGGTTTTACTGTCCCTTGATTTTTTTGCTCCATTTTAGTGCAAGCACCAGAGTGATTATAATGGTAAATATCATGGTTACCGCGTGAGCAAAGGCGATTCCATAGACACCGTAAAAATGATCCATAATATATAGCACCGGAAGATAGACAATAAACTTATCAAGCATGGACGAGAAAATTGCATAGCTTACCTTTCCGGTGGCTTGCATGAACGTCTGGGAGAGCTGATAGATACCATATACAGGACCTACAAGTACAGCTGCAAATACAAATACCTGGCCCATGGAAATAATCTCCTCATTATCAATGAATGCAGCAACAAGAGAGTCCTTATATAGGTAGCATAGGATTGTAAGTCCAAGTCCCAGCAGGATTGTAAAAATACCGGTCTGACGAATGACCTGATACATCCGTTTATAATTTTTAGCACCGAAGTTATAGGAAATTGCCGGCTGCATACCCATACAAAAGCCGAGAATCAGCATCGTAATCATCATTCCGACTTTTCCGGATACGCTTTGGGCGGCAAGGGCATTGGCTCCGTATGAGATCATCATTCGGTTCTGAAAGGTGGACGCAATGCTTCCCATAACCGTTGAAATTGTCATTGGAAGACCAAGTGTAAGCACCGGAATGGATATTTCTGCTTCAAAGGTGAATTTTTTTAAGTCAGGTATTAGGTTTTTCTTTTTCCTTGCAATAAGAACGGAGAGTAGTATGCAGCTGGAAATATTACCTAATACCGTAGCAAGAGCTGCGCCAAAGACATCCCATTTTAATACGAGAATAAATAGCGCATCTAATACGATATTTAATAAGGTTCCAAGTATATTGGGGATAGTAGCAAGCGCACCATCACCATCTGCGCGCATCAGACTTCCGTAGGAAGTAGACAATAATATAAACGGACAGGCGATGGAAAAAGTCCGCAGGTAGACTACGGTTAAGTCTAGAGTTGTTTGATCTGCGCCCAGAATGGAAGCCAGGGGCTTGGTAAATAAAAAGATAGCCAGGAAAAAAACGATACCTACGGCAATACAGCCGGTGAAACAAAAGCTTGTTATTTTTTTGATTTTCTCTTTGTTACCTTCTCCCAGAGCGATAGAAACAGAGGTAGTTCCACCATTTCCAAACAGGGTTCCTATTCCAGAGAGAATTGTAAATATCGGCATGCTGAGGGAGATTGCCGCAATCTTATTGGGATCGCCTGTCTGACCGATAAAAAAGGTGTCAGCCACATTATATATAATCATAATTATGATGACTATAATAGCGGGCAATGATAAATTAAGCAATAACTTTCCAAATGAACCATTCTTCAATATTTCTTCACTTCGATTCATAAAAGCCCCCTTGAAAACACTCATTAGTAGATTTATTATAATCCTAGTATATCTAGATAAAATTGGCACTGCAACCGTCAATAAGGAATGGAGTGTAGAAATAATGAATGTAGAAAACAACCAAAGATTTCAGGATACGGAAGAAAAGATTTTTTGTGCTTATTACAAGCTGGCCAATAGTAGGGAGCTTAATAAGATAACAGTTGCTGATATATGCCGGGAGGCAAAAATCCATAGGACGACTTTTTATGGACATTTTTTAGATGTGTATGATCTTCAGGAAAAGGTTGTGAGAAAACAGTTCATGATACTTTTGCAGGGCTTTATCAGTAAGGATGGCTCATGGGACTTTAGAGACGGGATGCGAAAGCAGATGGACTTTTACTATGGGAATAAGGAGGCTATAAAGTTGCATCTCGAGTCTGCAAATAGACCCAAGGGCTATGAAATTTTTTTTGACTTTCCAATGGATCAAAAATATTTGGATTCCTATCAAAGGTTTTTTAAGCTGAAAAATGAGGCGGAGGTTCGATATCATCAGGAATTTTTTAATACTGGCTTGACGGCAACAGTCAGACGGTGGGTTTTAAATGGTTGCAAGGAATCTCCAGAGGAAATAACAGATCTATTGTGTCGGATATTTGGGCTATCATAAGCTAACATAAAAAAAGACATCCTCACATACAATGTACAAATGCATGTATGGGGGATTAATTATGAAAGGATATATAGAAGAACGGGTAATCGAAATTGCAAATTACATTGTAGAAAATAACGCTACTGTGAGGCAGGCTGCTAAGCATTTTGGAATCAGTAAGAGTACGGTACATAAAGACGTCACGGAACGATTGCTTCAGATTAACGGTGCGTTGGCCGCAGAGACCAGAAAAGTCTTAGATGTCAACAAATCAGAAAGACATATTCGAGGCGGAATCGCTACAAGAGAAAAGTATTGTCACAGTCATTAGAAAGGCGCTAAGGCGTCTTTTTTCTTTATACGATGAAAAAATTATGGTAGAATGTGGGAAAGAAGCGAAAGAGAGGGATTTCTATGTCATTAATGTCTATTCTGTTTCGTAAAGGAGCAGCAAAAAACGATAAGAAAAGAGATGCGGGATTAATCACACCATCTGATATTAAAAGATTTGATGATATTTATTATGGAGCCAAGAAAGAGCAGGTGCTGGATGTCTACCGCCCAGCGAACGAAGAGGGACTTCTTCCTGTTATCGTGAGTGTTCATGGAGGCGGATGGGTATATGGAGATAAGGAGCTCTATCAGTGGTACTGCATGAATCTGGCACAGAGGGGATTTGCGGTGGTGAATTTTACGTACCGCTTAGCACCAAAATACAAGTTCCCGTCAGGGATTGAGGATACCAATATGGTGTTCCACTGGATTTGGGAAAATGCCCAGATATATGGATTTGATTTGAGAAATCTGTTTGCCGTGGGTGATTCGGCAGGAGCGCATATGCTGTCGGTGTATGCGGCAATGAAGTGCAATCCGGTGTATGCGGCACAGTTTGATTTCCCGGTAGAAAATAACGTGGAAATCAGGGCTGTGGCGTTGAATTGCGGCAAATACGATTTGCGCGGAGTAATAGATTCCGGTGATGCACTACAATCAGGACTTATG
>JALEPP010000027.1 GCA_022767075.1 Agathobacter sp.
GAGAATTCCCGCAGCCTGGGACAATCCACTCAATGCGCCGATAAGAAGTCCCTGAATCGAGTAGGTCAGTGTCATCGCTGCACAGGCGTCCGTACCCAGATTTCCATAAATTGCCGCATAGACATTTTCTCCGAGACTCCACAAAAATTCATTGACCAAAATCGGAAGCAGCATAGCCAGATACTTCCCACGGCTCATCTTGGTAAGCTTCGGTTGAAAACGCAGTCTCTTTTGTTTTCTGGCAAATATAATCCCAAGGGCAATGATCATTATAAGGAGATTCACCACCTGGGCTGCCACCGTAGCAATCGCAGCTCCGGTGACCCCAAGCTCCGGTGCTCCCCATTTTCCGAAAATCAATACATAATTCAATCCGGTATTGACTAAAGCCGCAAAGATACTGGCATACAGAGGCAAGGATGCCTGCTCCATACAGCGAAGCAAGGTGGCAACCATGGTCGATCCTGCTATGGGCAAAAAGGTCATTGCCACCAGCCTTAAATAAGCTGACGCAACCTGACACACCTCATAATCCTTGGAGTATAACCCCATGATCGGCTCCGGAATTGCAAGGCACAGTGCCAGAAACAGCACTGCAATTCCCAGTGCTACCAGTAAATTCATAGAAAAGCTTCTGTCCACTTCCTCCTGTTCCTTTGCCCCCATATACTGTGAAATCATGATGCCCGCTACCGCTCCTACTGCAGACACAACCACCTGAAAGATGGAAGAAAACTTCCCAGCCAGTCCCACAGCAGCAATACTGACCTCTCCCAGCTTTCCAATCATGATCTGATCCACAATACTAAAGGAGGATTGCAGCATGCACTGCAGGGTTACCGGTATTGCTATCACGGCAACATTCTTTAAAAAACTATTTTTCCCCATACGATGTCCTTCTTTTCTCTTAATACTCTGTCACATGTACGATACTGACATTTTATAAGATAAAGAGGCTTAGTTTCTTGCAGTTTTCTCACTTTCTATAACACAATATTTACTTTTATAGGCTTTCCCAAGGGCGAAAGAACATATTCCCTAGATATGATGTGCCGGATAGCTTGTCTCATCTAAAGGTAAAAAGGTATAACCATTTTCTAATCCCCACTTGATGATATCCTCAACCGCATCCAAGCTCCATTTTTTGCTATCATGCTGTAACACTACATTGACGTCATGAAGTGCACAACCCTCCGTAACTCTGGCAAGGACACCCTCCGCGGTACCCTCCGCTGCGCCGTCCCCACTTGATACATTCCAATCGAAATATTGGTATCCCTTATCCATGACATCCTTTGTAAGTGTCGGCATAATCTCTTTTCTGATGGAACTTCCACCCGGGAAACGAAGAAGCTTTGTTCTTTCCCCGGTTTGTTTGTAGATGATGTCTGACATCTTATTCAAATCTTCATAGTAAGCATCCAGGCTCTTATATAGTTTCTCGTAATCATGTGCGTATGCATGAATTGCAACGGAATGTCCCCTGTCATATTCCTCTTTGATTAGGTCCACATACGCTGTATTACATACAAAGAAAGTGGCTTTAACCTGGTACCTATCTAACAAATCCAAAAGCTCGTTGGTATACGGACCCGGTCCATCATCGAAGGTCAGATAGATGACCTTGCCAAGCTCTTCCTCTCTTTGCGCATTGGTTTTTTCTTTTACCAACACGTCTCTTACAACGGAAGCTTCGTTTTCATGGTTGTCCTTCACCTGATAAACTACTTGGTAGGAGCCTGCCTTTTGGGTATCCACATCACCTTCGATTACAATTCGATGGGAGATATCACCATCAATATCGTCTACAGCCACGGCATCCCGCTCTATGTATTCTTCGTCCACATATAGTTCCACTTTGCTATCCCCGTTTAATGTGATGACCGGAGAGGTTCTGTCATCATAAGGAATCTCTCGCTCTACCTTCGTCTCGTTTCCTGCTCGATCCGAAACCTTATAATATACCTTTTCTTTATCTTTTGTTACGACTACTTTGTCCGTAATATCTCCGTCAAAATCATCAATGGCCGAAAATCCTTCCTCCTGGTACTCTTCGTCGTACTTGGTATAATAATCTTCCTTTGTGACTAAGGTAATCACCGGAGCTTGTGTATCCACAAGCTTAATGATGTGATGGACGATACTCCAGCCATTCAACAATTGATGAACAATGAGAACCGCTAGTACAACCGCAACTACAATTCCAAATATTTTTATCCCCTTTTTCATAATCTCCCCTATTCTCCATTGAAAGTCAGCTTTGACTCCTTTAATACATCCTTCTCATATACAAGCTTTAGATTAAAGAAACGCTCTTCTGTCCCCAGCAGGGGAAGGAAGATTTTATCCCCCTCCCACAGAGGTACCTCCAGCACCTTATCCTTCTCTATCCATACAAGCTCGCCTTCTGTACAGACATGGATGCTCCCTGAAAAGGCGTCACAGGTATATAGAAAGGAATGTTCCGTTACCTCATCCATTACAAAAGTGATCATTCCCCTTAACACCGGATTCTCCAGCTTCAGCCCGGTTTCCTCCAGAGTCTCCCTGACAATACATTCCTCCGGGGTCTCTCCGTGCTCCAGATGTCCACCGATTCCTATATATTTGTTTTTGTTTATGTCGTCCTTTTTCTTGTTGCGGTGCAACATTAGATATTTTCCATCCTGTTCGATGTAGCATAAGGTGGTGAAAATGAGTTTGTTTTGCATCTGTTCTTTTCTTTCTGATTTTTTGTATTCACAGTACTACAATTATGTGTCATGCTTCTTTCATTATAATATACATTTTTTCCTATTGCATCGTATTTTTCTCGTCTGCAGTTTGGAGATACTATTTTAATTGTAGGGATAGAAACCTATGAATGTGATGTGGTTTAATTAGGAAAAAAGTATTAGCAGGGTGGTATGTATGAAAGAAAAAATAGGAAAAATACTAAAGAATTATAAAAAGGCTTTTGTTCCAGAAAAAGATTATCTGCATCAGAATAATTCTGATGTAAGCGCGGTAGTAAATAAACGGATTGCAGAGACAAATTGCCGAAGAATTCTTTCAATAAGTCCAATTTTATTTGTATTATATATCGTAAATATAATACTGCTTACGATTCATAATAAAGCTCAATATTTACCGTTATCGATAACAATTACTGTTGCGTTGATCGTATATACTCTCTTTTTTGATATACTAGTTTATTGGATTATGTTTTTAAACCAGATTGATAATTCGGAGGAAATCTGGAAGTTCAAACTTATACACAGAGTTTTTTGGCCAATATGGTTTGTAGCTATGGTGATTGTATCGTGCATTCAAATCGACAATGGATATATAGGAGTTACTCTGGTTTTTACATTCATTATTTATAGCTTATTACCTTTATACAACCTGGCTGAATTTTCAGCAAATTTGGTATTTACAATTGCTGTTATGATCATAATGGTATTGTATGATCATAATCAGGAAATTGCCTATGTTAGTACCAAGATGGAAATATTGAACTTTGTTGCTATGCAGATTATTGGATTTGTGGCACAAAGAATGCAATTGATGTTATGGATGTCTAGAGAATACCTGTACATGGAGGCTTTCGTGGATCCTTTGACACAGCTTCTAAATAGGCGAGGTGGTGATGCTGTCTTTCAGAAGGAGAGGCAGACATATGCTAATGAGACAGAGATTGGAATAATAATGTTTGACATCGATTACTTTAAGAGATATAACGATACCTTTGGACATGGAGAGGGAGATATCTGTCTCAGAACCGTTGGAGACGCAATTCGAGAAAATATGAAGGAAAGAACAAAGCTGATGATTAGACATGGAGGGGAAGAGTTTGTAACTATTCTATTTCAAACAAATGAGAAAGAGCTATTACAATGTGCCGAGAAACTCAGAAAGGCCGTATTCGAAAAGCATATGAAGGCACCTACTGATGAGGTGGCAGAATATGTAACCATAAGTATAGGAGCCGCTATGGAAAGGATACCGGGTGAAGATTTTCGATATGAAAAGCTTCTATCGGCCGCAGATGAAGCTCTATATAAGGCTAAACAGTCTGGAAAAAACTGCGTAGTATATGCAGGAAGGTAACTATCAAAGCAATCATCTGTATGGAATCAGCCCGTGACAGGTGGAGATTCTCGGTGT
>JALEPP010000032.1 GCA_022767075.1 Agathobacter sp.
GAGATCCCGGATTGCCGCCACGTAATCGAAGTCGCACTGGCAGCCTAAGACCTCGTCCGGGCCTATGTTCATGGCTGCTCCAAAGGACTCCAGGTAATGACATACAGCACTCTCCGGGATACATACTCCCTTGGGCATGGATGTGGTGCCTGAGGTTTGGACAACCATAAGTGGTTTTTCCCCTTGGGGATAGGTGCCCATGGAAAGAGAAATCATCAGCGCCTGAAGTCTTGCCATTGGAAGCTCTTTTGGGATAGGTGCGTAGGTGCCTCCGGCGAAGGCGATGCCAAGGTAGGTGATTGGTACGTGAAGCTCTCTTGTGGCTGTGACTGGAACCACGGCTGCCTGTCCCCTAAGCTGCCCTGCGATGGCTACCTCCATGGCCTGCTGGAACAATTCTCCAAAGGTGATGGATTGGTCCCAGGTGGTGTATGCTGTTTTTTCGGGGTATAATTCTGCGGTATGCTTGAGCCAACTATAAAGTATGCTGTTCATGTGTCCTCCTATTGTAAATGTCCTAGGAAGTATTTTACCACGTAATCGACAAATTAGGGTCGTTTTTTGTCGAACGATTTTTCTTTCATTATGAGAATTCTGTGCTATAATCTTGTTGTTAATGAGGGAGGAAACAAACAATGGCATTACTAGAAGAACCTATTTCTGCGTCTATTGAGTCTCAGCTGATTCAGGAACTGTTTCGTATTGGCGCAGATGTCGACATCAATTTTTTTCAACATCTATTCTATGATCGACCGAAGGTCGTCGTAATCAGCTTGCCTCGATATAATTGGCTATACGAATCCAATACCGTTCCCTATACCAATGCGGAGTCTTTGGTGGAGTATCTGGGGACGAAGTGGGCTTCGCTGGGAGCCTACGATTATGAGACAACAGAACTGACCTATACGCTAAGAGATCAGCTTTGGACCAGAAAGGATGGACATCAAAAGCTCGATGAGAGCAGCTTTGAGATTTCTTGTATTACCCTTCGAACTACTGTTGAGGGACAGAAGTTAATCAATAGTATCCTGAGACAAAAACAGCTCGGAGCTATACGTAAGGGTGAGGAAATCCCGAAGGAGGAGCTTATTGATCCGGCAGATTGTGAGAGACCCAAGCTTTGCTATCCCAAGCAGGTAATCGACAATTGGGATTATCGCTATGATCCGGCTGTCTTTTTTATGGATCCCGCCAGACAGTATGAGGGAGATCCGGAACAAGCAATCGAGCATGTGCAGCAGGTGTTGGATGAGGCGGAGGAGAGAGCTCATCGCAGCAAAATAAGAGAGTACCAGATTCGCAAGGCTGCAAAGGAGAAGGGAGTCCATTTTTCCATTGTGCGCTATTACATAGATAAAGAATATGCCAAGGAAATGAATAAGCTCATCGAAGGCCCGATACAGAGAGTGGAGTCAAACATATAACGTAAAAATAGAAAACCCCTTGCGTCATTGGTTTTGACGCAAGGGGTTTGGTTTTGAAGGGCTTTTACATTTCAACTTCTACGAATATTTCTTTATCGTTGGATAATGGAATTAAATTTCCTGTTACTTCTTTTCCGTTGACGGTCATTTTCTTGACACCCTTTTGGCTGTGAGAAGCATTTTTAACCGTGATGTGGTAGGTGCATCCACGGAAATCTCTTTTGGCGGTGAAGCCATCCAGCGTGGATGGAATACATGGGTCGATGACCAGGCCGTCGTAATCCGGTCGGATTCCAAGGATGAACTGGGATACGTTCAGGAAGGTCCATGCTGCGGTACCTGTAAGCCAGCTGTTTTTGGCTTCTCCAAAGTTAGGAGCATCTTTTCCGGCAATCATCTGTGAGTACACATATGGCTCGGTGCGATGGATCTCGCTGATGTCCTCGATGAAGGCCGGACAGGTTCTGGTGTATACCTGCCATGCCCGGTCTCCTCGGCCCACTACGGTCTCTGCGATAGAAATCCATGGGTTGTTGTGGCAGAAGATTCCGGCATTTTCCTTGTATCCAGGTGGATAAGAGGAAATCTCACCAAGCTCTAAATGATAGCGATGGTATGGCGGCTGAAGAAGTACAATACCATACTTGGTATCTAAGTATTTTTCTACGGATTCCATTGCTTTTAAGCAGTGGCCATCCTCAAGTCCAATCTCGGCCATGACGCAGAAGCCCTGTGGCTCGATGAAGATTTTGCCTTCCTCACATTCCTTTGAGCCAATCTTGTTCCGGTAGTGGTCGTATGCACGTAGGAACCATTCTCCATCCCATCCTGCGGAAAGAACGGTTTCTTCCATTTTCTGAATCTCTTTCTCGGCCTGTGCGGCCTCCTCTTCTAAGCCTCTGTGCTTGCAGATTGCTACGTAGTCTTTTCCATATTTTACAAACATTCCTGCGATGAATACAGACTCTGCATTTGGTCCTTCGGATGGTCCAAAGGTCTGGAAGGATTCACCAGGCTCCTTTGAGAAGCAGTTAAGGTTCAGGCAGTCATTCCAGTCGGCACGGCCAATCTGTGGAAGACCGTGAGGTCCCAGATGGTTCACGGTGTAGTTGAAGGAACGACGCAGGTGCTCCATAAAATCTGTGGCTTTGGTTGGGTCGCTGTCATACGGTGTCATCTCATCCAAGATGGTGTAGTCACCGGTCTCTTTGATGTAGGCTGCAGCGCCTGCAATGAGCCACAATGGATCATCGTTAAAGCCGGATCCGATATCGCTGTTTCCTTTTTTGGTCAATGGCTGATACTGGTGGTAGGCGCTTCCGTCCTCGAACTGGGTTGCGGCGATATCAAGGATACGTTCTCTTGCCCGGTCAGGAATCAGATGTACGAAGCCAAGTAAGTCCTGACAGGAATCGCGAAAGCCCATTCCACGGCCGATTCCGGACTCAAAGTAGGAAGCGGAACGGCTCATGTTGAAGGTTACCATACACTGATACTGGTTCCAGATGTTCACCATGCGATCCAGCTTCTCCTCAGAGGACTGTACAGTGAAGTGGTTCAAGAGGTTGACCCAGTATGCCTTTAATTCCTCTAAGGCAGTCTCAACCTTCTGGGCAGTGTTGAATCTCTCCAACAATTTCTCTGCAGGAGCGCGGTTAATGACACCGTCCTCCGGACGTCCTACCCATTTTTCCTCTACCGGGTTCTCTACGTAGCCAAGTACGAATACGTAAGTCTTTTCCTCCCCGGCTTCCAGGGTTACCTTCAGGTGATGGGAACCGATTGGTGCCCATCCGCTGGCAACGGAATTTTTGGATTGGCCGGTGACAACTACCTCAGGAGCAGAGTTTTCCCCATAGGCTCCCAGAAAAGAATCTCTATCGGTGTCAAAGCCTGCCACCTCTTCGTTTACCCCAAAGACTGCGTAGTGATTTCTGCGCTCCCTGTACTCGGTCTTGTGGTAAATGGTGGAGCCTCCGTCATGGATTTCCATCTCGCCGGTGGAGAAGTTGCGCTGGAAGTTGGTCATGTCGTCCATGGCATTCCAGAGACAGAACTCCACATAGGAGAATACCGAGAAGGTTTTTGGCTCAGTGGTTTCATTTTTCAATGTGAGGCGGTTGATCTCGCAGGTAGAACCCATCGGAACAAAGTCGGTAAGTTCTGCTTTAAGTCCGTTCTTAACTCCGGTAAATACGCTGTAGCCCATTCCATGACGGCATTCATAGGAATCCAGGGTGGTCTTGCTTGGCATCCAGCCAGGGTTCCAAACCGTATCCCCTTCCTTAATATAGTAGTAATGGCCGTTGCTGTCGTATGGCACGTTGTTGTAACGGTAGCGTGTCAGACGAAGAAGCTTTGCATCCTTGTAGAAGGAATAGCCTCCGCAGGTGTTGGATACCAGAGAAAAGAAATCCTCACATCCTAAGTAGTTGATCCATGGAAGCGGAGTCTTAGGAGTGGTAATCACATATTCTCTTGCGGCATCGTCGAAGTGTCCAAATTGCATAATTTAATACCCCCTGTGTGTTATTTTTATTGATTTCGTAAGCTGAACGTAAACGATTAAGTAATTAGGTCTGAATTGAGTATATATGCTTTTGGGCGATATTGCAAGGGGTTAGATAATGAACATTTTGTGAACAAAAGCGAAATATATGTGGATGAAATATGGTTTTACGAAAATGATTTAGAGATTTTCTCGGTTTTTACCGAAAAAAGGAATAATTGCACAAAAAGACATGGGTTTCCATGTAAAAAATGATGAATTATGAAAAATATGGTTGATTTCTATTCTATTTGGAGATAATATGAAGGTGCGTAAACGATTTCGAAATAGAGGTAGCAACAATATGGTTTCATTAAAAGACATTGCATCGGCATGCGGTGTTTCCACTGCCACAGTCAGCAAGGCGCTGAATGGTCAGGCTGATGTGGGGGAGGATACAAGAGAGCGCATTAAAAAGAAAGCCCAGGAGATGGGGTATTTACCAAACGTAGCAGCCCGAATGCTTAAGACAAATCGATCTCACAATATAGGCGTCTTATATAGCGATGACGCCGGTATGGGTCTGACTCATGAGTATTTCTCCGGAGTTTTGAACGGCCTTAAGGATGGGGCGGAGGCTCTGGGCTATGATATTACGTTTATCAATACCGGGTTGCGTGATCACAGGACTTATTTGGAACACTGTCGCTATCGAAATTTTGATGGTGTGGCCATTGTATGTGCCAACTACAATGAGCCTGATGTACAGGAGCTTATGAACAGCGACCTGCCTGTGGTGACCATTGACTATGTGCACCAGAATTGTACGGCGGTAAGCTCCAACAATGTCCAGGGTATGACAGCCCTTATGGAGTATATCGTCGAAAAAGGCCATAAGGAGATTGCTTACATTCACGGTCAGGACTATTCCTATGTTACCAAGGAGAGGCTGGCTGCGTTCTATCGGGTGATGGAGAGCCATAACCTTCCCGTGCGGGAGGAGTTTTTGATGGAGGCAGTCTATCTGGACGCAAAAAGCGTAGCCCAGTGCACCAGAACCCTGCTTGGTATGAGACATCGCCCTACCTGTATTGTGTATCCGGATGACGTGTCGTTGGTAGGTGGCTTCAATGTCATTAATGAAGCCGGACTTTCCATTCCCCATGATATTTCCATCGCGGGGTATGACGGCAGCTTGATTTCGCAGCTGATTCGTCCAAAGCTTACTACCATTCAGCAGGATACAGACCAGATTGGAAAAGAGGCTGCAAAGCGTCTGATTTGTATCCTTGAACAACCAAAGACAACTCTACAGGAAAGAGTTGTAGTGGAAGGAATCCTTTTGGAAGGACAATCCGTAGGCTTCCCTCCGCGGAAGGAATAATCTTCTTTTTCCTCGTATCCCAATATAAAAGACCATCTTGTAAGCGGTTCCCCCCGTGAGTGCAGGATGGTCTTTTTGCAATTGTTGTGATTGTGCTTAATTGCATATTTTGAAAGAAATGGATTTTGGGTAATCTGCAACTTGAAAAAACCGGTACTTATGCTACAATTGAGAGCGTGTAAAAGCATATGAAATGCAAAAGAACGTGTGATGATCATCATATGAAGACTAGTACAAGAAGCATCAGGGGGGAGAATGAGTTATGATGAAGATTTACATTTGCCCGGAGTGTGGCTGGTTACGCATGGTCTCCAGGCGCAAGGAAGTGGAATGCCATAAGTGTGGCGAGACCCAGATGACACTAACAAATCTGGATTTGGGACGTTACAGTGAGATGTCAGAGCAGGAGCGCCTGGATTATGCCAAGGGCTGGCTCTATATTCACAGGTCAAGGAGAAAAGGCAATGAACGAAAAAACATTACAATTAATTAAGGAAAAAAACCAGAAGTACTTAAGTGCATTGGTTGGAAAAGAGCTTCCGGAGAAGCTTGTAAAGCAGCTGGAAGAACTGGATTGGTCCGTGCTTGAGTACATTCACGGAAAGGAACAAAAGAGAGGAACCTTTGCTCCCCTTGGAGCCATGGAGCTTCCTGAGATTGAGCAGAAAAAAGCTCAGTTCAAGGAGGTTGGACTTGAAGCAATCCGTGCCGGAAAGGTAGGAGCGATTCTTTTGGCAGGAGGACAGGGGACAAGACTGGGCTTTGATAAGGCCAAGGGAATGTTCAATATTGGAGAGACCAAGGAGCTTTATATTTTTGAGCAGCTGGTACGCAACCTTCAGAAGGTGACTGGGGAAGCGGGATGCTTTGTTCCTTTGTACGTTATGACCAGCGAAAAAAATGATGCCCAGACCAGAGAATTTTTTGCGGAGCATGATTTCTTTGGTTACGACAAGAATTATGTGAAATTTTTCGTACAGGCCATGGCACCTGCTTGTGACTTTGACGGAAACTTTTTGATTGAGGCAGAGGATTCCCTTGCTATGTCACCAAACGGAAACGGTGGCTGGTTCGAATCCCTGATGCGCGCAGGACTTGATGCTGATATCAAGGAAAAGGGAGTAGAATGGCTCAATGTATTTGCGGTTGACAATGTGCTTCAGCAGATTGCAGACCCGGTATTTGTGGGAGCTACCATTCTGTCCCAGTGTGTCAGTGGAGCTAAGGTTGTTAGAAAAGCAGACCCACACGAGCGCGTAGGTGCCCTTTGTCTGGAGGATGGAAGACCTTCCATTATCGAATATTACGAGCTTACGGATGAGATGGCTGAGGCAACCAACGAGAATGGTTCCCTTCTCTACGGATTTGGAGTAATCCTGAACTATCTGTTCCGGGTGGACAAGCTTATGGAATGCCAGAGCAAGAAGCTGCCACTCCATGTGGTTGAGAAGAAGGTTCCGTACGTGGATTTGGAAGGAAATACAGTCAAACCAACAGAGCCAAACGCATATAAGTTCGAGACATTGATTTTGGATATGATTTACATGATGGACGATTGTCTGTCCTTCGAGGTAGAAAGAGAAAAGGAATTTGCCCCGGTGAAAAATGCTACGGGAGTGGATTCTGTGGATACAGCAAGAGCATTGCTGAAGAAAAACGGTGTCCTGATTTAATACAGGATATTGGAAGCACAGTTGTAGTAGTTTGTTAAGGAGTAGATTTTCATGAAGGAATTTTTTGCAAAGATTGGTGCCGGTGTGACTGGTGGTTTTACCAAGGTCACAAGAAGTGTGGCCGCATGGTCGATGCAGCAGAAGGTTTTAACCGCGGTATTAGGCGTGCTTTTCCTTGGAGGAGCAGTCACCATTGGAGTGGTTGTCTATCAGGGAACCCATAGTAAGCCGGTAGCCATTGTGGAGACCGAACAAAAGGAGATCAAGGAGGAGCCTCAGACGGAGGTGATTTCCACAGAGAAAGAGAAGATTGTAGTGACCTTGCCTGAGTATAAGGATGTTGTGGTCTATGCGGACTCTATGGAGAAGGATTTGAATGTGTACTTTACAGAGCCTGAGGCAGGAAGAATCTCTGGGGTGCCATTTTCCGTGAAGCTTTTGGACCAGACACAGTACGAAGGACTTTCTCCTTATGTAGAGGAATTAAAGATTATTGGGCAGGCCCAGACGGACCTTGAGGCCGGCAATGAAGTGGATGTGACGGAAATCCTTGCGCAGATACGTAAAGAGGATGCCCAAGAAGAGGATTCGCAGGTTTCAGAGGGCACAGAGGACTCAGAAGAGAATGACACAGAGGAAGCTTCTGACGACTCAAAGGAGGATAAGCTGAATCAGTCGGTGTCATCGGACAAGAATTCCTCAAGCTCCGAGGGGAAAGAGCCTGTATTAATCTGTGGAATTCCGGAGGAGGATTTTAACCAGCTTACCCCACAAGAACAGCTGGGACTTCAGAGGGAAGAATCCTTAAAAGCCTATAAGGAGGCTCTTGAAGCAATTGATGCCATGGCTTTGGTGGATGAGGATGCCGATGGAAAAATCTATCAGGACGGCTTGGATGCCGGAGACTACATCATGTGCTATGTGCCGACGGATTATTATGAGGCGGATGCCTATTCCAAGAACGTAAATGTAAAAGACAAGATTGCGTATGTTCCGGTTGAGAACATTGAGCAGAAGGTTGAGCAGTACGATGCCTCACAGGATGTGCAGCCGGCTGCCCCACCGGAACCAGAGGTAAAATTGCAGGATACCGTTTCCTGGGTAGAATCCAATGAGGAAATGGTTCCGGGCGTCTACAAGGAGGGAAGCGCCGTGCTTCCTGTGGCAAGTGCTACCGATGAGGTGACCAAGGAATTGCCACTTGAGTCCGCAGCATCACAGCTGCTCACGGAGTCTGATACCGAAGGGGAAATCTCTCTTGCAACAGAGAACGGAGGAAGCGTGCCTTCGGCTACCCCCTCAGGGATTGCAAAGCTGACGGCTCCTACGAAAATTTCCCTGTATGCCAAGGTGGCAAATGTGATTACCGTTCAGTGCAATACGGAGGAAGTCATAGGCATTGCATGTGAGCCGGGTGAAAATGTTACGTTAAAGGACAATGGAAATGGTTCCTTTACTATTACTGCTGCGGATGTAAAGAGCGATGTGACCACCTTGGTAACCTTTGTGGCAAGTACCGCCGCAGGATATATCAAGATACCGGCTACGGTGACCATTGCAGGAACCGATACTCCGGTAGTGGACGCCAATGGAAATAAGCTTTTCTTCGATGAGAAGGGTGAGTCTCCTCTTACCTATGAGAACTATGAAAGTGAGAACAAGGTGTTCGTGCAGGAGGCTGCTCCAACTAAGAAGTACTATGGATGGCAGACTCTCGATGGCACCAGATACTTCTTTGATGCAAACGGGGAAAAGGTTACCGGAAAACAGATCATTAATGGTCAGCAGTATTCCTTTGGCTCAGACGGAGCCCTTCTTACCAGTGGACGCGGTATTGATGTGTCAAAATGGCAGGGTAAAATTGATTGGTCCCAGGTAAAAAATGAGGCATCTTTTGCCATCATCCGTTGCGGCTTCCGTGGACAAAGCTCAAGAGAAATCTACGAGGATCCTTACGTAGACCAGAATATGAAAAATGCTACCGCCAACGGTATTCGTATCGGCCTGTATTTCTACTCTACTGCCCAGAATGAGGCACAGGCGGTTGAGGAGGCTTCTCTTGCGGTTGCAATTGCAAACCGCAACGGCGGAGTGTCCCTTCCAATCTATTTTGACATAGAGGATTCGGCAACTCAGGGTGGCCTTACCACTGCGGAGCGTGATGCCATGGTAATGGCTTTTTGCAACACCGTTCGTGCAGCGGGATATCAGGCAGGAGTCTATGCCAACACCTGGTGGTTCAAGAACTATTTGACTCCATCCAGCTATCCGGGATGGGTATCCATCTGGATTGCAAGATGGGCAGAAACCCCGGAGTACGATGGTAGATTTGATATCTGGCAGTACTCAAGTAAGGGAAGCGTCAGCGGAATCAATGGAAACGTTGACATGAACATCAGCTATTTCTAAACATCAGCTATACTAATAGGGAAACCTTGGGACAGGCACCACCTTTCGGAACTCACAGAATCTGACAGGCGGTGCTTGTTTTATCGATTGTAATTTCATAAAAAGGAAATCTTTTTTTCACAATTTGAACACAATCGAAAAGTATAGTAGGGATATACCTAAGAAAGAGAAGGAAGGTTATCATATGAACGAAAACAATTATCAAAATCAAGGACCAACCTATCACGCAAACGGTGATGGTACCTGGTCAAGTACAAATAATTCAGGTTACAACAGCTATTCCAATAACGGAGCGACGAACAGCAGTAGCTATGAAAGTTACGGAAATACTGCCAATGGAAATAACTCCTATGGAAATAACTCCTATGGAAGTAACTCCTATGGAAATAATGCTTATGGTAACAGCGCCTACAACAGCACAGCCTATGGAAATGCCGCCTATACTAAGCCACCTCGTCAGAAGAAGAAAAAGGACCCGAATCGCTTTAGCGTGAAGCTTGCAAAATGTGTAGCCATCGCTCTGGTATTTGGCCTCGTTGCCGGTGCTACCTTTACCGGTGTGCAGTATGGACTTGGAAAGACCTTTGGAATCAGTACCATTGTGGGGGACAAGGATAAAGAAAACTCGTCCATTGCAGTATCGAATACCAGTGTAGGGAAAGCTGTCCAGCTTACGGATGTGTCAGGCCTGGTGCAGGAGGCCATGAAGGCATGTGTTTCCATTACCAATACCTATACCTACACCTCCCAGGGCTTTTTTGGAATGGGTGGACAGTCCTATGAGGCCACCAGCTGTGGAACCGGCGTGATTATTTCCCAGGATGAGAAATACCTTTACATTGCCAGCAATAACCATGTGGTGGAGGACGCGGAGGCACTTACGGTTCAGTTCTGCGATGAGTCTACTGTGGCGGCAGAGGTGAAGGGTACTGATGCAAGCTCAGACCTTGCGGTGGTTAAGGTGGAATTAAGCAGTATCAGTGATGAGACCTTAAATAAGATTAAGACCGCTACCATTGGAGATGCTTCCTCCGTCCTTGTGGGAAATGCTTGTATTGCCATTGGCAATGCCTTGGGCTATGGACAGTCGGTTACCACCGGTGTGGTTTCTGCATTGAACAGAAGCATTTCCGTACAGGATGAATCTACAGGAGCGATCTCTACTTACTCCGGTCTGATTCAGACAGACGCGGCAATCAACCCGGGTAACTCCGGTGGAGCTCTCCTCAATGCCAACGGAGAGGTGATTGGAATTAACTCTGCAAAATATTCAGATACCAACGTTGAGGGTGTGGGATATGCTATTTCCATGACGGATGCCCTCCCGATTATTCAGCAACTCATCACTCAGGAAAAGGTAGAGGAGGCGAGGGCCGGCTACCTTGGAATCCAGGGATACGACGTATCGGAGGATGTGGCAAGCAAGTACGGACTTCCAAAGGGAGTCTATGTATATCAGGCTTTAGCTGGAAAGGGTGCTCAGGCAGCAGGAATTGAAAGTGGTGATGTCATCACCGGTATCAATGGTACCCAGATTACTTCCATGACAGAGCTTCAGGAAAAGCTGAGCTACTGCGCAGAGGGAGATGTGGTGACGGTATCCGTTGCAAAGAGGGCAAATAATTATGAGGAAGCTGAGGTTCAGGTGACCTTGAGTGGAAAAAACTAAATACCGGTAACATACATTCACATTAATGGTGGGGACGTTCCTTTTTGCTTACTTTTGGACAAGGGGAACGTCCCTATTTGCATACTTTTTCCTTTTCCTACCGGAAGTTAAGTGGTATAATCCTAGTATTATAGGAGAAACTGTATGCAAAATCTGAAAAAGCTTGTAAAACAGGTGGCGAAGTTCGCTTCTGTGGGAACCGTTTGCTTTGCAGTGGATTACTTCGGGCTTATTTTTTTGACCGAGTGGGGTGTAATGAAATACATTACAGCCAGTGCATTGTCCTACACGATTTCAGTTGTTTTGAACTATATCTTGAGTATGAAGTTTGTGTTCCGGGCGAAGGAAGAGTTGAGCAAGGCCGGTCAGTTTATCATATTTGTATTATTGAGCGTCATAGGTTTGGGACTTACCCAGCTTACCATGGTGATTTTGGTAGAGCAATTCCACATTTTCTATGCCATTGCCAAGGTGCTTGCATCTATGATTGTTACTACATACAACTTTGTTTCCAAAAAGATTTTTTTGGATGAATCATAATCTAGGAGGAGTTTTACATGAAAAAGAAACGTATCGTAATTGCACTTGGACATGAGGCCCTTGGCACTACCTTGCCGGAGCAGCAGGCAGCTACAAGAAGAACTGCAAAAGCAGTTGCTGATTTTATCAGAGAGGACTATCAGGTGGTGATTACCCACAGTAATGGACCTCAGGTTGGAATGATTCATACGGCTATGAGTGAGTTCTGCCGCATTTATCCGGAATACACTGCTACTCCAATGTCTGTTTGTTCTGCTATGAGTCAGGGCTACATTGGATATGACTTACAGAATGCCATTCGCACGGAGCTTTTGAACCGCGGCATCTACAAACCGGTTTCTACCATTTTGACACAGGTCATGGTAGACCCTTATGATGAGGCTTTCTATGAGCCATCCAAGGTGGTAGGCCGTGTTATGACTGCTCAGGAGGCGGAAGAAGAGGAGAAAAAGGGTAACCACGTGGTAGAGGTGGAAGGTGGCTTCCGCCGTATCGTGGCAGCTCCAAAGCCAATGGATATTGTAGAGATTGATTCTATCCGTGCTCTTTGTGACGCGGATCAGGTGGTGATCGCCTGTGGTGGCGGTGGTATCCCTGTTCTGTCTCAGGGCAACAAGCTTCAGGGAGCAAGTGCCGTAATCGAGAAGGATCTGGCTGCCGGCAAATTGGCGGAGTTAATTGATGCGGATATGCTTGTCATCCTGACCAGTGTGGATAAGGTCTGCCTGAATTTCGGCACTGACGAGGAGGAGGGCTTGGATACCCTGTCCGTTGAAAAAGCCAAGAAGTATCTGGAAAACGGAATGTTTGAGGAGGGAACCATGGCTCCAAAGATTCAGGCTGCCGTGGATTTTATTGGGGAGTCTGCCATCAAATCCGTGCTCATTACAAAGCTCAACAAGGATGACGGCGCAATTGCCGGCGGAATGGGAACCCTAATTAAGAAGTAGCCCTGAATAAGAAGTGACACTGAATAGGAAGTGGCATTGAATAAGAAGTGGCATTGAATAGGAAGTGGCATCGAATAAGAAATGTCATAGAATGGACGGGAAAAATGATCTGCCTGTGAGAAATGGGCAGGGATTTTGATAGAAGTTTATAGAAAAAGAGAGGTAACGAAATGTCAGAAGCAACACAGGTACAACAAAGAAAAGACATTCCAGATCAGTACAAATGGGATTTATCCGCTTTATTCAAAACGGATGAGGATTGGGATAAGGAATTAGAGGAATTGAAAAAAATCGCCGGGGAGATGTCAGCGTTTGAGGGACATCTGGGAGATGATGCAGATACTCTTCTTGCATTTTTGCAGAAGAATGATGCGATGAATTTCCATGCAACCAGACTTTATGTGTATGCAAACATGCATCACCATGAGGATACCGGCGTAACCAAGTATCAGAGTCTCTCTGCAAAGGCAGATGATATCCTGGTATTGTGCGGCAGCGCCACTTCATTTATGACTCCTGAGATTCTTGCTATCCCGGAGGAAAAGCTGGCTTCCTTTTTGGCGGAGGAGAAATTGGCTCCTTACAAGAGAATGATTGACGAGATTTTGCGTGCAAAACCACACACCCTCTCTCAGAAGGAGGAGGCACTTCTGGCTGAGGTTGGAAGCATCGCAGTGGGACCGGACAACATCTATTCGATTTTTACCAATGCAGATTTGAAATTCCCAGTGATTACGGACGTTGAAGGAAATAAGATTCAGGTTACTCACGGCAACTATATTTCTTTGATGCAGAGTACGGACCGCAAGACCAGAAAGCAGGCCTTTGAGGCCTTGTATCATACCTATCAGAAGTTTGGCAACACCATTGCCACCACTTATGTGGCTCACCTGAAGCAGGATTTGTTCTATGCAAAGGCTCGCAATTACGCAAGCACAAGAGCCATGCACCTAGATAGCGGAAACGTGCCTGAGGAAGTATATGATAACCTCATTGCTACCGTTCATAAGCATTTGCCGGATATGCACCGCTATGCTGCCATCCGCAAGAAGATGCTTGGAGTGGAGGAGCTTCATATGTACGATATGTATGTTCCTCTGGTAGATGAGGGAGAGCAGAAATTCACCTTTGAAGAGGCAAAGGAAGTGGTTGCTAAGGCTCTTGCTCCGATGGGAGAAGAGTATGTAAGCATTTTGAGAGAAGGATATGACAATGGATGGATTGATGCCTTTGAAAATGCCAACAAACGCTCCGGTGCTTACTCCTGGGGTGCATACGGCACACATCCATATGTATTTTTGAACCACAAGGAGAATTTGGACAGCGTATTTACCCTGGCCCATGAGATGGGTCATGCCATTCATACCTACTACTCCAACAAGACTCAGCCATTTACTTATGCAGAGTATCTGATTTTTGTGGCTGAGGTGGCTTCTACCTGCAACGAAGCCCTGCTGGGAGAGTATCTCCTTAAGAACACCACAGATAAGGCCCAGAGACTGGCTCTGATCAATCAGAAGCTGGAGGGCTTCCGAGGAACCATCTTCCGTCAGACTATGTTTGCGGAGTTTGAGATGATTGCTCATAGAAGATTGCAAAATGGTGAGTCTCTTACAAAGGAGGACTTAAATGCCATCTACCGCAAGCTCAACGAAGAGTACTTCGGACCGGATGTGGTAATTGATGAAGAGATAGACAGTGAGTGGATGAGAATTCCTCACTTCTATACCCCATTTTATGTATACCAGTACGCAACAGGTTATTCTGCTGCCACCGCTTTTTCTAAGATGATTCTGGAAGAGGGCGAGCCTGCAGTAAAACGATATGTAGAGAATTTCCTCTGTGGCGGAAGCTCAAAGGACCCAATTGACCTTCTGAAGGCAGCAGGGGTGGATATGAGTTCTCCAAAACCTGTGGACGATGCATTAAATGTTTTTGCAGAATATCTTGAAATGTTCGAAAATGAGCAGTAAAATAGTACTAGGGTATTAGATTTAAGGAGGAAAGGTCTTGTGGATGATACCATAGGACCTTTTCTAATTGGAATCTTTTGTCACTGATAGATAGGAAAATATAGGATAAAATCGTGGGTTTGGGAGGCATAGTATGGAACTTGAACGAAAACAAATAATTGAAAAAAACAAGTGCGGTAGAAATGCGAGCATTATGGTTATGGTGATTCTAGCGGTATTATCTGCTCTAACAGTTGCTTTTGGTCCGACAATACAGGCGATGATTCGTTTGATTTGTGCCATTGGAGCAATCGTAATCAATGTGGTTGCTTATGGGGCATTGAAGAGTAGTGAGAAATTCCGTTACATATCATCCTATGTCATGGCAGCGGTGTATATCATTGTTGTATTTACCGCAAAAGAGTTGTTTGTATATGCATACGGTTTCCCGATTATTGTGATGTTTCTTGTGTATGCGGACCTGAAGCTGACCCGCATCGGTTCCATTATTATGAGTGTGGGTACTGTGATTATGGCAGTTTCCAAGGCTCTTTCAGGTGTTGCATCTACGGATCAGGTTGTGATGAGTATTCTGCTTATGGTCTCTGCTTCCTTAATCGCCGTCTATCTTACGAAAATTAATCTGCATCAGAATAAGCAGAACCTGGACGTTGTAAGAACATCTGCAGAAGATCAGGCGAATACCGCAAAAGAAATTGTAGATTTGGCAGAGGATTTGAATAAGAAATTTATTCAGGCAAAGGAAGTGTCCGAACAGCTGAATGAAGCGATGGAGACCAGCCATACTGCTGTGAGTGAGATTGCAGATGGTACCAGGATGAATGCAGAGGCCATTACGAATCAGACCATGCAGACCTCTGATATCCAGAGAAGTATCGAGGCAGTGGGTGATGAGGCCAAAAACATGGGTGAGATTTCTGAGCGCACCAACGCTTCCGTAAAAGAGGGTGTTGCACTTTTGGAACGCTTGAAATCTCAGGCAGAAGAGTCTGCTCGTATCAATGTAGAGACAAGAGAGACCACCAAGGTCTTAAATGACAGCATCAAAGACGTAGAAGCAATTACCGGAACCATTCTTGGTATTTCCAGTCAGACGAACCTTCTTGCATTAAATGCCTCTATCGAGGCTGCCAGAGCCGGGGAAGCAGGAAAGGGCTTTGCTGTGGTGGCAGAAGAGATTCGTACCCTTTCGGAGGACACCAGAAAAGCCACGGAGGAAATCAGCTCTATTATCGCAAAGCTTACCTGCGACGCAGAGAACGCGGCTTCCCGTATGACCTTATCTGCGGAATATGCAGAACGTCAGAATGAGATGGTTGAGCAGACAAGCGCCAAGCTTGGAGATATCCAGAATGACACTACCGCTCTTTATGACAGTGTAAGTCAGGTAACCAATTCCGTAGCAAGCATTATCGCAGCCACATCCGTGATTATGGATAGTATTTCAAACCTTTCCGCAACCGGACAGGAGGTGGCCGCATCCACCGATATGGCACTTGGACTTAGCGATACTTCTATGGATGCTCTCCAGAACATGAATGGACTTCTCCAGGAAATCAATGGCATTTCTATGAACATGGAACAGGTTGCTATGAAAGAAGTGGAGATGGATGAAACACAGATGAACCTTTAAAAACACGGGCTTCGGCCCGTGTTTTTTGCGCGTGGAGGGGGACGTTCCTTTTTCCACGGGGAGTGTCCCTCTCCACGGGGACGTTCTTTTTTCCATGGGGAGTGTCCCTCTCCACGGGGACGTTCCTTTTTCCACGGTGAACGTCCCCGTATCCGCGTATCTGGTTAGTGCCTTTTAGAGATTATTCGCTCAATCACACCTCGAGGAGTTCCGGTGAGGCGATTGATTTGTTTTACCGTTGCGCCCTTTTCTTTTAGAAAAATGATGTGTTTGTTTCGAAGCGAGAGTGGTAATTCTTGAAAATCGGAGACACAATTACACGAACATTCAACTTGAAGGAGCTCTTTTATGGTATCGTCAGTAATTCGATTTTTGGAAATTGGTATTTCCAAACATTCCTCATCTGGAGTTTTACTGTGCAATTCCCAAAAGGCTTGTTTGTTCTCAAGTATTTTCATGACTGGCGAAATATCTGTGAGATTTGCAGTTTCAAATTCATAGTCATAATAGCTGGTCCAATGGTAGCTTTCGCCAGGTTTTGACTCCAAATATGCCTTTGTAGGGTTAAAGTGAATGTACTTTAGTACGGTTAATAGATATTGATCCGATTCGACAGGTTCACTGTAGTATCGTCCACCAAAAAGGAATCCGGTTCGTTGATACTTTTGGTTGAACCAAGAGGCATACGAAGTGTTTAAACTACGAAATATGCTTTCTAGAGTTACGGTTTCGGGATGACGTAAAAGCAGATGGACATGATTGGACATGAGGCAATATGCAAATATTTCAAATTCATATTTTTCTTTGTATAATTGAAGGAAATCAAGAAACTTCAGATAGTCTTTTGTTTCCTCAAAAAGAAGTTGCCGGTCAGCCCCTCTGACAATTACATGATAGGTTAAAGTTGAAGATAGTTTACGTGCTTGTCTTGCCAAATTTTCCCCTCCAATATGAAATTAAGAATAAGTTAGTGGTAATAATGGTGAAAACACCAAGATTTCGTATCTGTTAAGATGCGAATATAGAAGAACATATTATTATGTTCTATCGATATACGTTCATTATATAACAAAAATGGATAAAATCAAATGAAAAATATAGAAGAAAAATATTAAATGGGGAACGTCCCCATGGAAGGGGAACGTCCCCATGGAAGGGGACAGTCCCCGTGGAAAAAGGAACGTCCCTAGTGTATAATAGAAAAAAAGGAAAAGGAAAAAGGGAATATGGAAGAAGAAAATGTGATCATTTGTCCGTCCTGCGGTGCTAAGCTGCTGGCAACAGAAGCCCAGTGCCCCTATTGTGGGCAGACAAATGCCAAGGGTGCTGAGTACCAGTACATGGGCAAGCTCTACCACATGGTAGATGACATGGAAGATATGGAGGATGATGCGGTTTGTGCCACTTTGGAAAGTGGAAAATCCGGTGCAAAATTCATTGGTATCGTGGTTGGTTTGTCGGTGATGCTGGCAATTGTGATTATGACAATCAATATTGTGATGGCAAGGGTGGATGATAGGGAATCCCAAAAGGAGTGGGAATGGAGAATTACCTGGGTACCTGTATTCAATGAACTTTATGAACAGGGGGAGTATCGTCAATTGGCGGACCTGTATTATGAGAGCACTGTGGGTACCGATTGTTATTATAGCTATGAGCATGGAGAATTTATCCATGTGTGGGAACAGGTGATGGAGGCTCTTGACATCATGGAGTCCATTGAGGCGGGCACTGCTTATGAGTATCAGTACCGAGAGCTTTTTCGGACGGAGATCGAGTTCTACGATATGAATAATCACAGTTATCTGATGGAGAAGGACCGTCTCATTCTGACAGAACTGTGCGAACCGCTTCGAGCAGATTTAATGACGCGTTGGGGACTCACGCAGGAGGAACTGGAGGAGTACCTGGATGAGCTGCAGGAAAACTATGGATATATGAGTAGCGAAAGTCTGGATGCCTTTATGGAGGATTGGCTTGTGGAAAATGGGGGGATACAGGAATGAAATGTGAAAATTGTGGAGGTCGTATCTCCTTAGAGGATGAATTTTGCCCTAGCTGTGGGGCGGTGAACAGAAATGCCCAAAAACATATTAAGGATATGAGGCGTTATCAGAGTACCTTTGCAAATGTGCAACAGGATGTACAAGAGGCTACCAAGCGCTATTCAGAGGTGACGGTGCGTATCATCATGATTGCGGTTCTTTTGATTATGGCGATTCTCTTTTCCCTCGTCGCAATGAACCCTACCAGATTTGAACGGATAGGAAAAGGACTTAGGCTGAAGGTTACATATTCTCACTGGGTAAAGGAATTCGATGATGCAATAGAAGAGCAGGAACCTTTGCGGGTGGCTTACATCCGAAATGATATTGGCCTTTATCGGAACTACGACAGTGAAACCACGCAAAAGCAGTATCTTGCTGATATGAGTGACCGATACATAGCTTTTCAGGATTATTTATTGATGATGCAGGATCCATTTTCGGAATACGATACAGCCACAGAACGGCTGGATATGCTACAGAGCTCCTTGAGAGGGTTTTACGGTTATGCCGGTGATTTGAAGGAAAAGCGCATGCAAAAAAATATGACGGATTCTGAAATAGTATATGTTGCTGCCTTGGAATCCAATGTGTCAGATTTGCTGCATACCTATCTGGGGGTTCCCTATGAGGACATGGAGGCATTGTCCCAAATGAGCAGAGCCAAAATGAGTGTGGCCTTAAAAAAATACTATGAAGCAATGTATGAGCCGCTAGAACAGGCAGAATAGGGGGAGCTATGAATACGAAAAAACGAGGACTTGCTGCTTTTTGGCAGCAGGAGAAAAAGGATATTCGCGTGGTCCTGTTAGACGTGGTCATTTTGTTTTTTATCATATGGATGTTGATAGCTGCGTCGGTAGCGGGCTCTGAAATTGCCTACGTGCTGAATGACCAATATAGTTTTCGGGCGTATATGAATTGCTATTCCCAAGGGGACTATGGTAGAATGGTCGAGATGTATCACTATGACGCCATGTATGGAACAGAGCCACGTGAAAGTGCAGCGGAGTTTGTAGCTTTTGCAAAATACTACGAAGCTGCTTCCTGGTATAAGGTGTACAAGGAAAAAGGTGATACAGAGGGTATGAAGGAGCAGCAGGCAATTATGGACCAAAATTTTGCAAGGATTTCCACTTTGCCGGATGGGGTGGAAAAAGTAGAAGAGCTGTTTCTGCAATAGAACGTGAGCATGGAGACGCAGGTATGAAGACGTAGGCATGAAGCTGCGTTAAAAAATGAGTTTAAAAAGCAGTATATATAAGGAGGAACCATGGAGAAAATAGCGAGTTTTACAATTGATCACGATGTACTAGTTCCGGGATTCTATATTTCAAGAATTGATGGAGATATTACTACCTATGACTTGCGTACCAGAAAACCAAATGCAGGAGACTACATGAGCGATGCTACCATGCATTCGGTAGAGCATATGTTTGCAACCTATGTACGCAATTCAGAGATATCGGATGATGTCATCTACTTTGGCCCAATGGGCTGCCAGACCGGATTTTACCTTCTGGTAAGAAACCAGGCTCCAAAGAAGGTCTTTGACATTGCAAAGGATGTATTGAAAAAGATTGTGGACCACGAGGGTGACGTATTTGGAAAATCAGCCATTGAGTGTGGACATTATGAGAATCTGGATATTGAACTGGCGAAGAAGGAATGCCGTTTTATGTTAGAGACCTTTGAGGCACAGACCAATATGGAGTTTACGTATCCGACGAAATAGTTGTAATGGGGATGTTCCCGAGAAAGGAGACATTATGAGAATTGGTGTAATTGGCGCCATGCAAATGGAGATTGATAACTTGAAGGCTTCCCTTGAGAACCAGTCCACTGAGGTCATCAGTGGTGTGGAATTTGTCAAAGGAACGCTTGGTGGAAAAGAGGTAATCGCTGCTGTAAGTGGAGTGGGCAAGGTATTTGCCGCAATCTGTACAGAGGCTATGATTGTGACCTATCAGGTAGATTGTATCATCAACATTGGCGTAGCAGGAACTCTCTGCAAGGAGCTTGGGGTAATGGATGTGGCCGTGGCTACACAGGTAGTGCAGCACGATATGAATACCTCTGCCCTTGGGGATCCGGTGGGACTTCTCTCCGGAATCAATGAGATTTTCCTTTCCGCCAACCGTGAGATGAACAAAGTACTGTGTGAGATTTTAAAAGAAAAGAACATTCACTATGTGGAAGGTATTATTGCAACAGGCGACTTATTCCTTCATAAACCGGAGACAAAAGAGAAGATTCACAATCGCTTTGAGGCCATCGCCGGAGAGATGGAGGGTGGAAGTATTGGACAGGTATGCTTTGTGAATAAGGTACCTTTCGCCATTCTCCGTTCCATTTCCGATGGAGAAGGTGGCGCAATGGATTATGCCACCTTTGCGGAAAAAGCAGCAGATATCGGAATCCAGGTTGTGGTGGAATTTATCAATCGGTTTTGATTAGGTGGGGACGTTCCCCGTGGAGGGGGACACACCCCGTGGAAAAAGCAACGTCCCCGTGGAGAGGGACACACCCCGTGGAAAAAGCAACGTCCCCATAGACTAGTTCGGGATCTGCTTTCCGGTGACATCCATGGTGTAGTTCTCTCGTAGGATGAGCTTGGAAATTGGTACAATTTCATAGCCCTGATTTTCCAGCCCGGTGAGCAGTTGGTCCAGAGCGTCGGCGGTGTATTTGGCACCGTTGTGGCAAAGGATGATTGCCCCGGGCTTTAATTCTTTGTGCTGACATACTGTGTTGATGATGGAGTCTACACCGTAGTCCTTCCAGTCTAAGCTGTCCACACTCCATTGAACGGGGTAGTAGC
>JALEPP010000044.1 GCA_022767075.1 Agathobacter sp.
GGGACACTCTGCGTGGAAATGCCCCGTCCCCAGGTGCTACTCTGCGTGGAAAGCCCCCGTCCCCGTGGAAAGCCCCCGTCCCCATATACTACATATCCCATGCTTCAAAATCCGCAATTTTGTAGGTCGCATCTTCCGCCCAGTCATCCTTTGGGCTGATATTGGAGTTCACATAGAAGGTGTCCATTCCGGCGCCCTTCGCCCCGGCGATATCCGTTGTAGAATCATTTCCCACAAACAGGGTACCCTCCGGTCCAATCCCATAATTCTCGTACATCAAATCAAAGAATCTAGGGTCTGGCTTTTTAGTGCCATAATCCGAAGAAATCATAATGCCATCAAAATATTTTGCCATATCAAGTGCGTGAAGCTCATACTCCGTAAAAATTCTTTGAGCGTTGGACAAAAGATACACCTTCTTGCCCTTTTCCTTCAAAGACGCCAGCATCTCCACCGTACCGGGATAATAGCGCACATAATCCAAGGTCAGGATGCGGAAAAACTGTCCCGCATGAACCGCCAGGACTTCGTCAGCATCCACGCCTTTTTCGGCAAAAAGCTTCTGAAACACATCTGTAATCTCAAGCTCAGGAAAAGCCTCGTGGGCATATCTTGGATTCTCCTTTCCCTCTTCAAGCATCTCCGATGCCATCTCCTTTTCCTTGCCACAGACGAGCCTCTCATATGCCGCCTTCAGCTCCTCCCCCGTATATCTGGCATCGTAGCATCCGTAGAAAAAAGCCAGCTTCTCCCAAATCTTTGGGTCACTTTCGTCCGTATGGATATCCATCAATGTGCCATACAAATCAAAAACATAATTCTGATAATTATCCGGTAATCTTGTGTACTTCATTGAATCCTTTCCGGGAACCTTTTCCCTGTCGGCAAAATATCCGTCTTCGCAATTTTGTTCAATTATAGCACACGTCCCCTCAATCTATCCATGATTTTCTTCTCCATTCTGGATACCGCCACCTGATTCATGTTCATGGCCTCTGCAATCTGGGTCTGGGTCAGTTCCTGGTGATACCGCAAATAGATTAGCTTTCTCTCCTCACCGTTCAATTCCTGTAACAGCTGTGCTACCAGCACTCTCTCCAGAGCCTTTTGCTCCGTCCCTGCTCCATCCGCGATGGTATCCCCCAGTACAAGTCCCTCTGTCTCACCGCAGACACTACTGCCTAAGCCTCCCCCAAAAACGCCGCCGGCTCCAACCGGTGCAGATAGAGACTCCCATCCAAAAGGAGCCTCCATTGCGTTTAAAATGTCCTCCTTGCTAAGTCCCGTCTCTCTCTCAATTTCCGAGATGGTGGGTTCCTCTCTTCCTTCCTTTTGACACCGCTCCCGATACTCCATAATCATCCCGGCATTTTGCTTTACTCTCCGTCCAATATGCACCATGCCATCATCCCTGAGGAACCGCCTGATTTCCCCCATAATCATCGGCACCGCGTAGGTTGAAAATGCAAATCCCTTCCCCGGATCAAATCTCTCTACTGCCTTGATCAAGCCTTCCGTTCCAATCTGAAAAAGTTCCTCTGTCTCGTATCCTCTATCCTGAAACCTTTTCAGCACCAGATACACAAGGCCGATATTTTCCATCACCACATCATTTCTTGTTTTTTCATGGCACCAGGAAACAGCTTTCTCTTTTGCAGAAGGCTCAACGGCCATTTCCTCCGGCTATGTATTTGGTCATGGTAACCTTAGTCCCTCTTCCCGGAGTCGACTCCACCTCCACCTGATCCATAAAGGTTTCCATAAAGGAAAATCCCATGCCACTGCGGTTTTGTTCCGGTTTTGTGGTAAAAAACGGAAGTCTCGCCTGCTTCACATCGGAAATTCCTACCCCCTCATCTTCCACCTGAACCACGCACAGCTGATCCCTTCTACTGCACCTTATGACCACCTGCTCCTTTTCACTGCTATATCCATGGACAATGGCATTGGTAACCGCCTCTGACACTGCTGTCTTAACATCGTCCACCTCAGACAACGTCGGATTCATATCCGTAAGAAATGCCGCTACCGCCATGCGTGCCAGACTTTCGTTGACGGATTTTGCCTCAAATCGCAATTCCATGTGGTTTTCTACTGTCTCACTCATCTGCGTTAGCCTCCCCCATGATTTCTACAATTTTGTCGATTCCACCTGCATGAAACATCCGTCTGATTCGGTCACTCACATGAATCGCATAGGTAATGCCCCCGATATACGCCAGCTTCTTACTCCGTCCAATGACCACCCCAAGTCCCGAGCTATCCATAAACGTGGTGTCTTCAAAATCAAACACCAGTCGATGCACCCCATAGGAATCCAACAAAAAATCAAGTTCACGAATCACCGCATCCGCCATATGCTGATCCAGTTCCACCGGCATCTGCACCACGAGGCAATCCCCCGTCACCTGATAGCGAAAATCCTGTTCCATTTCCTTTCTCTCCCTTCTCCTTTTGCACAATCATTGTCCCAAAAAGCCATAGAAAAAAATGGAAAATGTTGTCGCTAAGCAATCACAAAAAAGACCCCTCGCCGGAGAATAGCTCCGACAAGAGGTCAAGCCAAAGGGCGCTCCTAAGGCCAAAGGGCGATGGCCGTGGAAAAAGGAACGTCCCTACTTATTCAAAAATTCTTCCGCGGTCTGGGCCCGGGATGTATTTGGATAATTGTCTAGAATATACTGATAGTAAGAGGCCGCATTTTCTTCGTCTCCCACTGCTTCGTAGGCCTGCGCCAAATAAAAGCAGGCATTACCATCCTGATATGCCATATCAATATCACATACTTTTACGAGGTTCTCAATGGCAAGCTCGTTCTCCCCGCTGTTAATTGCAGCATAGCCAGCATTGTAGACATTGGTAAGATACTGTGGCATCGTCTGATCCTTGATGGAGTTGTAGATATTCTTTCCATTTTGGGAAAGCTTCTCCTCATCCACCTTGCTCAATGTCTCACCTGCTGCAACCGCATCGCCACCTACATAGGTCATGTAAGCGTTTAAAAGAGTGTCATACTCATCAATCCGGGACATCACTACCTCTGACGTGCCCTTTTCATCCTCTAAGCTTCCATTGAGATTCTCGATTTCTTTGTTCAAGGCCTTAATGGTCTGTTCCTGGGTACTGATGGTATCATTTGCCGCTACAAGCTGCTTTCTGGCTTCCTCTTTGTAGCGATAGCGCACATTTGGAATAATCAAAAATGCAGTGGCTGCAATTCCCACCACAAGACCAATTGCCACCGCCAAAAGAGTCGAACCAAGGGAAGACTCCTTAAAGCGTTTTGGCATAATTATGGTCTCATTGCCATTGGTGTAAGAGATAAGCTCATCATTTTTTGATTTCTTATTTGGGTTCTTCTCTTTTAATCTTGCATTTACTTCCTTGAGATAACGAAGAGTCGTGGTATTGTCAGTGTCAATCTTACCCGCATTGCGCAAGGTCTTTTTCGCAAGCTCGTATTTCTCCTCCTGAATATAAAGAAGTGCCAAAAGCTGATGTGCTTTAACCATCTTAGGATTCATGGAAAGAACCTTTTTTAACTGAATCGTTGCAAGGTCTCTGCTGTCGGACTTGCAGTAAAGCAAAGCCTGATTATATTTTTTGATGGTCTGGTTCAAGGTCTCCAAATTAGAACGATTACTCTGAATCTCATCCAGATAACGAGACGCCAGATTCTCTTTTGGCTGATAATTCTTGCTGATTACCCATTCGCTGAGGGCATCTACAGTCTCCCCCATCTCATACAGCACCAGACCAAGCAAATTTCTTGCATCAATATTGTATTTGTAAAATCGCAAGCTGGTCTTTAAGCTCACAAGAGCTCCTGAAAGATTACGTACGGAGGCCTTTGCCAGTCCGTCATTGTAATAAGCGTTTGAAAGGCGTACAGCCTTCTGCATAATATGGAGGTCTGCCCCGCAATTTGGACACACCTCCTGATTCTTCACATTTACACCACAAGAAAAACAATACATACCAGGACCCCTTCCTATCGCTTCAGCTCGCGCATCATCTCAGCGATGATATCGGTCACATCTGTAAGGTCGTGATTTGTAATTGCTGCCTCAGCCTCTTCTACCTCAAGACTAGGCTGGTAATTTTTTAACTCTTCTTCAAAATTAATCATAATATCTCCAATCTATCTAAAATCTCAGTATAACAAACCATATGAGAACAATCCTTTTTCCATGCATGGCATAGAAAAGAATCTCGTCTCTGTTAGTTATATAGAGAATACATCATTAACTTATCATCCACAACACGAAACTCTACCGCATATTGTGGGTCCTTTATCTGCATACGCAAATCCCCTATGAAAAGCTGCACCCCAGGATTAACATGGTGCTCTACCGTTATGCTGGCACCCCTGGAATTCTCCACCAATTCTTCCAGCTCCCTCAGTTCCTCATTGATGGTAGCAAGGTCTGCCTGTTTCATAATCTTGGTACGAAGTAAGGCAATACGTCTTGGATCATTTTTCATATCCACTCCATCCGCCAGGGACACCTGGTCAAACTGAGCAATTCCCTCTTCCACTCTCTTAAGGTCCCCATCTATACGATTACTATTCTCCGTAAGCTCTTTAATTCTAAGAAGAATGGCTCTGGAAACTCCCGCGTGAATCTCCGTTGCCACCTCACTATCGTTGCCCACGTTACTTACAGATACTCCACACACTGCATAGACCGCTCCGCCTACAATTGCAGACTTGCTGCCCGATACCGTTATTCTATCCTTAGAGGACACCTGGCATCCATAAAAAGATGCCGCGGAAACACTTCCCTCTGCCTCAATATTGCAATACTCAAAAAACTTACCGTTGAGCTGCCCCTGAGTCACAATAGAGCCTCTGTGGTCACCCATCATACCACCACGGATGGTGACATCCTTACCTGCCACAATGGTGCAGGCCTCAGCAAGGCCATCAATGGTCACAGATCCGGCTGCATGAATA
Source organism: Agathobacter sp. (assembly GCA_022767075.1). Classification (GTDB taxonomy): domain Bacteria; phylum Bacillota; class Clostridia; order Lachnospirales; family Lachnospiraceae; genus Roseburia. The sequence goes on from JALEPP010000044.1 coordinate 4,958, forward strand.
TGAATCCCTCTGCTCACATCACCGTGAACGATGACATCACCCTTGAAATCTATATTGCCCACAGACAAGTCCGCATTTCCGGAGATTTCATACACCGGGCTTACTACCAGACGATCCGATTGAATCTCAACCTTTCCGTCAAAATCTGCATAATAATGGAGATTATCCTGGGATCTGGTAAAGCCCTTGCCCCGTAAAGGAATCATCGGTCTGCCTCGCTTAGCAATCCTAACCTTGCCTTTTACAGACATCCCATTCTCCCCGGTGATAGGCTCATGGTAAGTCACAAGAAGCTGTCCCTCTTCTACCATCTCAACAGTGTTGATACTCCAATAGTCCACAGTTCCATCCGGATTGATCTTTGGCTTTTTATCAAAAGTGGTATTGAAATGATATTCAAAATACCCATTTTTCCCGTCTTTTTCCTTGGTTCCCTTTGCAACTGAGACCTCCCAGTTGTACACAGGCTCCTTGATTATTCGTTCCAATTCTCCACGGTCCACGCCGTGTCGCACGCCGTTTTCCGCCAGAATTTCAACCAGGCTATCCACTGTATAGACGGTGTTACCCTCTGGTTTTGGAAGATAAAGCCAAGCCTCCATCTCGTCATATGAAATTCGCACCTTCGGTTCTAAAACCTTTACTACCTGCGCATCCATAATAACCTCTAATCTCAAATGTTATAAATAGTCCATAGTACTTATAATCATATATATTTACTCTAGCAAAATACAGTGGGTTTTTCAAGATATTTTCTACGTGGGGACGTTCCTTTTTCCACGGAACCTGTCCCCTTCCACGGGGACGCACCCCTTCCACGGGGTACGTCCCCATCCTACCCAAAAAAAGAAGACCCCGGGAAGGATCGCTGCTCCTGTCATCTCCACAGGGCATATCCTTCCTAGAATCCTCTTTCCAATTATTTCATCTGTGCAAGTCTCTCAAGTACCTGAGCCATCATCTGCTCATACTTTTCAAGCTTCTCTTTCTCTTCCTGAACCTTTTCCGGTTTTGCGTTGTTAAGGAATTTCTCGTTGGAAAGCATTCCCTTGGAACGGGCAAGCTCTTTCTCCAACTTCTCTTTTTCCTTGGTAAGACGCTCTTTCTCCTTCTCGAAGTCTACCAGATCTTCCAGCGGAAGATAAGCAACTGCACCTGGAATCACAACCGATACTGCATCATCGCTGATTCCGTTTTTGTCTGCCTGAACCAGAATTTCACTTGCAGAAGCAAGGTTTACATATACATCCTTGTTCTCCTCAAAGTCCTTGCGAACGGCTGCATTATCACTTACGATGTAAAGCTTTGCTTTTCTGGAAGGTGGAACCTCCATCTGTGTACGAACATTGCGGAGTCCCTTTACCAGGTCTTTGCAATGCTCAATAGCGGCTTCTGCCTCCGGGAAATTCCATTCTGACTTGTACTCCGGCCACTTTGAAAGCATAATGGTCTCTTCATCTGTCAGGTTAAGGAAAATCTCCTCTGTGATGAATGGCATATATGGGTGAAGAAGCTTTAAGGACTCTGACAATACGGTCTTCAAGGTCCAAAGTGCTGCGGCTTTTGTAGAATCCGTTTCACTCCAAAGACGAGGTTTTACCATCTCAATATACCAATCGCAGAATTCTTCCCAGATGAAATCATAGATTTTCTGAACAGCAACACCAAGGTCGTAGTTCTCCATATTCTCTGTTACATCTTTTGCAAGAGTGTTCATCTTAGAGAGAATCCATTTATCTGCCGGGGCAAGGTCAGCAAGTGCAACATCTGTACTGTCTGCCTTATCCAGGTTCATCATAATAAAACGGGAAGCGTTCCAAATCTTGTTGGCAAAATTGCGGGAAGCCTCAACTCTCTCCCAATAGAAACGCATGTCGTTTCCAGGAGCATTACCTGTCACAAGGGAAAGACGAAGGGCATCAGCGCCATACTTGTCAATCACTTCCAGTGGGTCAATACCATTTCCCAGTGATTTACTCATCTTGCGTCCCTGGGAATCACGAACCAAACCGTGAATGAGTACCTTCTCAAACGGTACCTCGCCCATATGCTCCAAGCCTGAGAACATCATACGGATAACCCAGAAGAAAATGATATCGTATCCGGTTACCAATACGCTGGTTGGATAGAAGTAATCAAGCTCTTCCGTCTTGTTTGGCCAGCCAAGGGTTGAGAATGGCCAAAGTGCTGATGAAAACCAGGTATCCAGGGTATCCGGATCCTGACGCATCTCTTTTCCACATTTTGGACACTTGCAGGTATTTTCCTTGGTAACAACCATCTCACCGCAGTCATCACAGTAAAATGCAGGAATTCTATGTCCCCACCAAAGCTGACGGGAAATACACCAGTCGCGGATATTCTCCAGCCAGTGGTAATAGGTTTTGTCAAAATGCTCAGGAACAAACTTGGTATCGCCCTTTTTCACAGCCTCGATGGCTGGTTTTGCAAGCTCCTCCATTGCTACGAACCACTGCATGGAAACACGAGGCTCTACGGTAGTATGACAACGGTAACAGGTTCCAACATTGTGAGAGTAGTCTTCGATTTTTACCAAAGCTCCCTCTTTTTCAAGAGCTGCAACGATAGCCTCTCTTGCCTCATAGCGGTCCATTCCGGCAAACTCAGGATAATCGTCAACAATCTTTGCATCCTCAGTCAATACATTAATTACCGGAAGGTTATGGCGAAGACCAACCTCGAAATCGTTAGGGTCATGAGCCGGTGTAATCTTTACAACACCGGTACCAAATTCCATATCTACGTAATCGTCTGCTACGATAGGGATCTCTCTATGAACGATTGGAAGAATAACCGTTTTTCCAACCATATCTTTGTATCTCTCATCGTTAGGATTTACCGCAACTGCTGTATCTCCAAGCATGGTTTCCGGACGAGTGGTCGCCATCTCAATGTATCCACTTCCATCCGAAAGCGGATAGCGAAGATGCCAGAAATGTCCTGCCTGATCCTCGTACTCTACCTCTGCATCCGAAATAGAGGTTCTACATACCGGGCACCAGTTGATAATACGTTTTCCACGGTAGATTAACTTCTTGTTATAGAGGTTCACAAATACCTCTTTTACGGCCTCGTTGCAACCTTCATCCATGGTGAAACGCTCACGCTCCCAGTCCGCAGAAGATCCCATTTTGCGGAGCTGTTTTACGATGCGTCCACCGTACTCTTCCTTCCACTCCCAAACCTTCTCAAGGAAGCCTTCGCGTCCAAGCTCTTCTTTGGTAATGCCCTGCTCACGAAGCTTTTCCACAACCTTTGCCTCTGTTGCAATAGAAGCATGGTCGGTTCCCGGAAGCCACAATGCAGAATACCCCTGCATTCTTTTAAAACGGGTCAGACAGTCCTGTAAGGTATTGTCCAGTGCATGACCCATGTGAAGCTGACCGGTAATATTTGGTGGTGGCATCACAATGGTAAAAGGCTTTTTGCTGCGATCTACTTCTGCATGGAAATACCCATTCTCCTCCCATTTCTGGTAAAGGCGATCCTCAATTTCCTTTGGATCATAAGTTTTTGATAATTCTTTACTCATTTTCCTCATCCTTCCTTTTCTATTTTACATAAAAAAAACCCTTCCAATTACACATGTAATCAGAAGGGCGAATTAGCGCTGTACCACCTTCGTTCATGTCAGGACATACATCCGAACACCTCATGTCCTTTAACGGGGACGAGTCGTGATTCCCTACTTGGCTGTTCCATTCCAAACGCCGTTCAAAAATCCGGTTCAAAAGCTACCTTCCACAAGTCTTCTTCAAGAGGTCTCTCAGCCGGTGAACCTCTCTCTCTTTGGAATATCCCTTGTGTACTCCTCTTTTTCACAACCTTTACATTTGTTATATCATACGTTCCCTTTTCCAGAATGTCAAGCTATTTCTAGTGGGGACGCTGTGCGTGGAAAAAGGAACGTCCCCACTAAGAAAGTTCTTTTAGAAGTGAATTGTATGCATGGTCCTTCATTTTGTTGAAGTCCATCTGGAAGTATTTTTGGCCAGGTCCCGGTGCCTGTGTGAAGATTACCTCCATGATAAGCTTTCCAAAGGCAAGTCGGCGCTTTATCACGTCCGTCTCTTTGATGGCGCCATCCTGATAAGCTCTCTCCAGCATGGCGTCGCATTCGTTCAAAAGGAAGCCCTCCATGGCACCAAAAATTTCCTCCGGGATTTTCTGTTGAATCTCCATGCAAGGGTCTCCATCCCGGAAAATCCAATGAAGCATATGCAGAAAGCTGCTGTTGTACTCGCCGTTTTCCACCAGCCAATCCATTACCAGATAGCATTGCTCCTGAAAGCTATCCTGCTTCTGGAAGCGCTGCTGAAGTCTCTGGATTTTCTTGGAGTAATCGTAAAGCAGGGCAAAAAGGATAATATCCTCCCTGGAATCAAAATACTCATATGCGGTGCCTTTTCCGATTCCGGCCCTGGTGGTAATGTCCTGGACCTTAAGGGAAGTGAGCTCCGCCTTCTCGGAAACCAGCTCCAATACCGCATCAAACATTTTCATAACCTTGTCCGGAGGGTTGACAAAGGCATCCACTGTCCATTTCCATTTTCCCATAGATTAAAGCTCCTCTTCAACCATACTCTTCTCACGGTGGAACGCATCATAGATACAAGGAACCACTACCAGAGTCAGAATCGTACCGTAAACCAGACCACCAATCATACAAATAGCCATTGGCTGGCCCATCTCAGCACCACTGCCGACTCCAGCGGCCATGGTGCTCATGGCAAGGATTGTGGTCATAGCCGTCATAAGGATTGGACGAAGTCTGGTCTTACCTGCAGCCACAATCGCATCCTTTTTGGTCTCTCCGGCCCTTCTCTCCTGGTTGATGTAATCAATCAATACAATACCGTTGTTTACGATAATACCGGCAAGCATGATAAATCCAAGCATTGCAATAACGCTCACCTCGATTCCCGCAAAGAACAAAGCGAAGAATCCACCGGTAAATGCCAACGGAATGGTAAACATAATGATAAATGGTGAAAGCAACGACTGGAACTGAGCCACCATAATCAGGTAAATAAAGATGACTGCAAGGAGAAGCATCAGTAACATCTGACCCATAGCCTCCATAATGGTCTCATCCTCACCTGCCATAGATACGCTGTAGCCCTCAGGAATCTCCAGCTTATCCAAGGCCTTCTGTACCTTATTACTTACCAGAGTGACATTGTGGTCCTCATCGATACCGGCAGTCACATTGATGTAACGGGTCTGTGCCTGACGATTGATGGTGCTTAAAGTTTCCTGGGTGGTAAAGGTACAAATGTCACTAAGTGGGATTTCCTCCTCCTCGCCATCCTGGTTTTTGTGGGTAATGGTCAAAGCCTTAATATTGTCGATGGTAGTGTCAGCCTGCTCCTCAGTCTGAACGAAAACCTCATAATCCTTGATATCCGTCTCAATGGTTGTAGCCTTCTTGCTAGAAGCCATCTCACCGGCAACAAGCTGGTATACCTGCGCAACTGTGCTACCGTACTCGGCAGCTTTTTCCTTATCCACCGTAATAACAAACTCGTTGGTCATATCCGTAAGACCGTCATTGACGTCCACGGTTCCCTCCGTATCACGAAGGATTTCTGCCACATCCTTTGCAAGGCCCTGGAGGGTCTGAAGGTCATCACCCTTCACCTGTACGGACAAGCCGCTTCCAAACATCGCCGACATATCCATACTTGAGGTACTGATAGAAATCTGGAAATCCTCAATATCCTTTACAGCCTTTTTGATTTCCTTTGCCACTTCACCGGAGGTATGCTCATCATCGGTGATAACGTACATGCTTGCGTCAGAGCCACTGCCCATCATACTCATAGTACTGTTGCTTCCAACCGAAGAACCAATGGTATCCACACCCTCAATTCCTTCGATTTTCTCCGTAACGGTCTTTGTAGCATCGATGAGCTCCTCAAATTCCATGGTCTCGTCCTTGTTCGGCGAGATACTGATGGTAAGCTGATTGGTCTCCATGTCCATATCCATAAAGGTAAAGCCTTTTGAAAGGGAAAGGAACATGCTTAAAACTAAAAGTCCAATTGCAACCAAAAATACCACCGGCTTGAATCTCAGACAAACTCTTAAGAAATTTCCATACCAGTCCTGAACACGATCGAACCATGGATGTCTGATTTCCTTGGTGCGCTTCAAAATTGCAGATCCCATTGCCGGCACAAAGGTCAGTGCCACTGCAAGACTGGCTCCAAGGGTGAACAAAATGGTAAGACCAATGTCCACGAAAAGCTGTCTGGTAATACCCTCTGTAAAAATGATTCGTAAAAATACGCTGACTGTAGTTAAGGTAGAAGCAACAATTGCCCCGGAAACCTGTCCTGCACCCTCTACAGATGCCTTACGTACGGAATAACCCTCTCCGCGAAGACGATAAATATTTTCAATTACTACAATGGAGTTGTCTACCAGCATACCAATACCAAGTGCAAGACCTGATAAAGAGATCACGTTCAAGGATACCCCTGTAAAATACATCAGGGTAACCGCTGTAATGACAGACAACGGAATCGAGCAGGCGATAACAATAGTAGGCTTAATATCCTTCATGAAAAGCCACAATACAAAAATCGCAAGAATCGCACCCACAATCATGTTCTGGAATACACTGCTCACCACCATATCGATGTAGATACCCTGATTCATCAATACCGTGATCGATAAAGCCTCCTCCTGTTTTTCCAGGTCTTCAAACTTATCTAAAAGCTTGTCGGTAACATCTCCGGTAGAGTAACCGGTCTGTTTTTCCATGGAAAGCATAACCGCCGCATTGCCGTTGACTACAGCGTAAGTATCGTTGTCTTCATTGACAACCTCCACATCTGCAACATCGGACAAATGAATGGCATCAATATCCTCCATGCCCATATCAATGAGGACCAGATTCTCAAGCTCATCAATGGTCGAAACCTTCTCACCTACACGAACCAGGTAAGAGTCATCTCCATCCTTAGCGTAACCCGCCGGCATATCGAAATTCTGTGCTGTCAAAAGTCCATTGATGGTATCAATGGTCAAGATTCCATTTAAGTCCGCTCCATCCAAAGCCGACTCTTTTGTGGTCTCCAGGGTACCCTTAGCATCCTCCAGAGACGCTGCTGTGGTAGCAAGAGTTGCTGAGTTTGTAGCAAACTGCAAGGCTGCAAGGTTCGCATTGGCATTTAATACGTCAAGTCCCTCTGCAAGAGAAATCTTGCCATCTTCCACCTGCTTCAATCCCTCGTCAATCGCCGCGATACCGGCGTTAATCTGGGTAATGGTCTGGGATACCACGCCCAATGCAGTTGGCAAATCCTCGTAGGTTGAAACGGTAACACCGAGAGCAGAAAGAGGTGCAAACTGCTTGGCAATTTCAGCGTTGGCTGTAGCAAGACCCTCTTTTGCCTGTGCAAGTCCCGCTTTCATGGTCTCAAGCTGAAGCTGTGTCTGGCCGGACGGATCCAGTGGAGCAAGCTGCTCCAACTGAGGAATTCCCTCCTCCAGCTGCTTAATGGTCTGGCTCAAATCAAGCAATTGCTGGTATTCAGCAGAAGGAGTTGTGGTAAATTTCCCACTCTCATCCTTCTGATACAAGAATCCATTGATACCATCTGCAATCTGCTGTAAACTGTCCCGCTGTTTTACTAACTCCGCTCTCTGATCCTTCAGATCCTTCTCTGTCTGGAAAAGCTTTTCTCTTGCATCCAGTGTATCCTGAATGGTACTGGTTAACTGATCCGAAGCATCGCTAATGGCATCCTGACCGGTCTGAACCTGACTCTGACCATCTGTGATTTTTTCCTCAGCCTCAGTAAACTTATCTGCGATAGAATTCTGAATTTTCTCATTCAGGGCATCAATTTTTTCCTGATTTAAGGTCACCTCGATGCTCTGGGTAACGGTACCGGTTGCAGAAACAGAAGCAACACCCTCGGTACTCTCAATCTGAGGAATCAAGGTGTTGTTCACATAATCGGTAATCTCGTAAGCATCCATGCCTTCCACATCCACAGCTGCCATCATAACCGGCAACATGTTAGGATCAATCTGCATAATCATAGGAGTGCCCACCATGTCATCCCAGCCACCTTTTAGCTGGTCTAACTTCTGCTGCATCTCAATCATGACAGAGTCCATGTTGGCATTTTGCTCATACTCACACACAACTACCGAATAGCTGTTGTAAGACATAGATTGCACACTCTTAATATTGGAAGTGGTAGCAATCGCCGACTCTATTGGTGCGGTGACAGTGGTCTCCACCTCCTCCGGACTTGCTCCCATATCGGTGGTAATTACCAACGCATAAGGGAAACTCATGTCCGGAAGAAGGTCCATGGTCATCTTAGAAAAAGAAACAATTCCAAGAACGATTACCAGAACCACGCCAACCAAAACAGTAAATGGTTTTTTCACGCTGTACTTTGAAATCATGTCATCCTCCTTATTGACCGACTGGTCGGTCAGTTCTCTTTATTATATAAATAGATGGTGAAAAAGCAACCGTTTTTCCCATTTCTTTATAATTATTTAAGAAAGTCCCCTTCAACGAAAAACGGAAGGTCACCATGGACCTTCCGCCTTTCAGGAGTAATGTTATGAAAAATATTTTATAGGAACTGGCTGCTTAAGCCAGATAATCTTTAGTCGGAACTATTCGAACCACAAGGACCCCCTTATAACCCGTAGTTCCATTTTATGTCTTGAATATCAAGCTCGTCATCCGAAGCTTTTCCCCTTTCGGATAACTATATCCTACAGGAAAATTGTGACAAGAGTGTGAATCAGTTCTTAAGGATTTTATAAAAAGATAAAGATTTTATAAAGAACACTTTTTCTCTTTTGTCGCTTTCCTTTTTGAAACAAAATGTGCTATAATTCCTTTTAGTAATAAGTGAGAACGGAGATGATCATATGACAGATGCAGGTTTTTTAGTATTTTTCTTTATCCTAATACTGTTGGTAATTATCGTGACTGTTATCGCGGTAGTATCCTCTGTCACCGCCGCAGTAGCTGCTGTTGTTGACGAGGAAGATGAGGAAGAAGAAAACGGACAATAATCCATCGCAAAGAAGAACGTTAGAGGTCTCTTAGGGTATCCCTGGGAGGCTTTTCTTTTTGCCCCAAAATCTAAGTCCGGGGCTCCCATAATCTTGGAAGCATAATATCTTTGGACCGCACATACATATTATAGAAAAATGCCGTATGAGGTGCCTCATGGGCAAACGAAAACAACGTATCAAATTATTAAGAAGTCTTCTTTTTTCCATCACCACTCTTCTGTTCCTGGGACTCGTAGCCTGGGAGGAAAGCTCCATGGAGGGAAAAGGAGTTCTCGCCACGCTTACCGACCATATGGCCTCCGCTAAAGACAGCCGGGCAGAGCCCCTCCGTCTACAAAGCCTCCTGCCGGTCTCTTCCTCTGCGGACAAACGCAAGCTCCCCATCTACAGCGTCGACACCGAAAAAAACCAGATAGCCATAAGCTTTGATGCAGCCTGGGGCGCTGAGGATTTTGAACGGATTATGGAGATTCTGGATAAGCATCAGGTAAAAACCACATTTTTCATGACCGGAAACTGGGTAAGAGACAACCCGGAGTGTGTGAAGCAGTTGGTAGAAAAAGGACACGACCTTGGGAATCACAGTGAACATCACTACGATATGGTAAAGCTTTCCAAAAAAGAAATGGCTGAGGAATTACAGGGGGTCTACGATCAGGTAAAGGAATTGACAGGATATGAGATTGACTTGTTCCGTCCGCCATACG
>JALEPP010000062.1 GCA_022767075.1 Agathobacter sp.
GTGGTTACACCGATAATTGCAATTGCTGACCAGATTGGAGTATCCAAAAGAGCAAAGGTTACACCAACTGCCAGCGCATCAATACTGGTGGCAATTGCCATGATCACCAATTCCTTGTGGTCAAGTGGCTTATCTGCTACCTCTACCACATCCTCCTCTTTCCACTCCTTGATTGCTTCAACTGCCATTTTTCCACCAATGAATAACAACAGAAAGAATGCAATCCAGTGATCAAAGGACTCTATATAGCTCTGGAATCTGGTTCCGACAAACCAGCCAACAAGTGGCATCAGAGCCTGAAATCCACCAAAGTACAAACCAATTACTACCATTTGTTTCTTGTTGAGCTTTGACATTCCCAGTCCCTTACATATCGAAACGGCAAATGCATCCATAGAAAGACCGATTCCAATTAAAAAGATTTCAATAAAAAGTGCCATAACATTTCCTCTCTCGTTTTCCATAATAAAATGAGACCCACATATGCAGTATGCCCACCAATGGGGTTCCTGCATACATGAGTCTCATTCTTTAAGGTTTGCCAGATACTTTTAAATCCAGTATCGGGATTGTTGACAAACCACGTATCTACGCGAACTACTCCCTCACGGGTAATTTTTCATCTTGGTCTAATATATCGAAGGATTCTGTTTTTGTCAAGGATATTTATTTTGCAATGACCTTTGCAAATTTCTTCTTTCCTCGTCTTACTACTTTTCCTTCTCCTTCGAAGGCAGCTAATTCGTAGCTTGTTGCAATGTCAGTCACTTTCTCTCCATCTACCGTTGCTCCACCCTGCTGCACGGCACGTCTGGCATCACTGCGGCTTTCTGCCAAACCTGCTACAACTAAGAGTCCCATGATATCAAGCTTTCCATCCTGAAGGTCTGCTTCGGAGATTTCTACTGTTGGCATATTGGCAGAATCTCCTGCTCCGCTGAACAATGCGCGAGAAGCTTCCTTTGCTTTCTCGGCTTCCTCTTCCCCGTGAACCATTGCAGTTAATTCATAGGCTAAGATTTCTTTTGCTTCGTTTAATTTTGCACCTTCCCAGGCTTCCATTGCCTGAATTTCTTCGATTGGAAGGAAGGTGAGCATCTTGATACATTTGAGCACGTCTGCGTCTGCTACGTTTCTCCAATACTGGAAGAACTCGTACGGTGAGGTCTTTTCCGGATCCAGCCATACGGCATTTCCTGCTGTTTTTCCCATCTTCTTGCCCTGTGAATCTGTAAGGAGCGTGATAGTCATGGCGTGCGCATCTTTTCCAAGCTTACGACGGATTAGCTCGGTTCCTCCCAGCATGTTGGACCACTGGTCATCTCCACCAAACTCCATGTTGCATCCGTATTTCTGGTATAACATGTAGAAGTCATAAGACTGCATAATCATGTAGTTGAACTCAAGGAAGCTGAGTCCTTTTTCCATTCTCTGCTTGTAGCACTCTGCACGAAGCATGTTGTTGACACTAAAGCATGCTCCAACCTCACGAAGAAGGTCTACGTAATTAAGCTGTAAGAGCCAGTCTGCATTGTTTACCATCAAAGCTTTCCCTTCACCGAAGTCAATGAATCTCTCCATCTGACGTTTGAAGCACTCGGCGTTGTGATCGATATCTTCTTTGGTAAGCATCTTACGCATGTCGGTTCTGCCTGATGGATCACCAATCATGGTGGTTCCTCCACCAATTAATGCGATTGGCTTATTTCCCGCCATCTGAAGGCGTTTCATAAGGGTCAATGCCATGAAATGTCCTGCTGTAAGGGAATCTGCTGTACAGTCAAATCCGATGTAGAACGTTGCCTTTCCTTCATTGATCATGTTCTTAATTTCTTCTTCATTTGTAACCTGAGCGATAAGCCCTCTGGCTACTAATTCATCATATAATGTCATGATTCGTTCTCCTTTTCCTTTCTCTATGACTACTATAACTGACCGTGCACTCCGGCAGATTACCAAGCAAAAGCTCCGTCCCCCACCTTGCACCATAAAAAGAACCCCCCGTCCTGTTTAAGGACGAGGGGGATTATCTCGTGTTACCACCTTAATTCGCAAATAGCTCACACTATCTGCCTTATGAAGTATCCGACAATACTTCGGTCTCTTTAACGTGAGACTAATTCGTCGCAGCCTACTGGAGTATCACTCGTTGGGTACGAAGCTCAAGGAGGTATTCGTCATCTGCTTTCCATGCGCCTCTCACCCTGTGTCTGTCTGACACTGCCGGCAACTCTCTGTATGTTCCACAAATGATTACTTTTTCCTATCATCGCTGTGTTGTGCTTCAATTGACCTAATTATAGTCACGCAAAATTTTCTTGTCAAGTGTCATAGAAAAGTCTATGTTAGAAAAATTCTTCCGGAAACCATACCGCAGTCCTATTTATAACCAGCCACATCTATACGAATCAAGGCTTTTCTCAGTGCGTATTCCGCTCTCTTTACATCCACATTCTCATCTTTTCTCTGAATGCGCTCCTCGGCACGGCTCTTTGCCGCCTCTGCACGGGATACATCTATCTCATCCGGCCACTCTGCAATCTCTGCAAGAAGTGTTACCTTATCTCCGAGAATCTCTGCAAATCCTGCATGTACGGCAGCTATCCGGTTGCCATCTGCTTCGTGGATGGTAACCATACCCGGTGCGAGCACTGTGGTAAGAGGAATGTGATTCTTGTAGACACCCATCTCTCCGCTTACGGTATTAAACTCCAGAAAAGATGCCTCTCCTGTATAAAATACACGGTCTACGGTGATAATTTCTACCTGAAATAAGTTATTTGCCTCTGCCATAGCATCACCTCTAGTTCATTCTGGCACGAACTTCATCGATGCTTCCTGCATTGAGGAAGTAACTTTCCGGAACATCATCCATATTTCCCTCTAAGATTTCACGGAAGCCGCGAATTGTCTCAGCGATTGGTACGTACTTTCCTTCCAGACCGGTAAACTGTCCGGCTACGAAGAATGGCTGAGATAAGAATCTCTGTACCTTTCTTGCACGGTTAACTACAAGCTTATCATCCTCTGATAACTCGTCCATACCAAGGATTGCGATGATATCCTGAAGTTCTTTGTATTTCTGAAGAATCTCCTGTACACCACGAGCCACTTCAAAGTGCTCCTGGCCTACAATTCTTGGGTCCAAAATACGTGATGTAGATGCAAGTGGATCTACCGCCGGATAGATACCAAGCTCTGCAATGGAACGCTCCAATACGGTGGTAGCGTCCAGGTGCGCGAAGGTGGTAGCTGGCGCCGGGTCTGTCAAGTCATCTGCAGGTACGTATACAGCCTGTACAGATGTGATAGATCCGTTCTTTGTAGAAGTGATTCGCTCCTGCAAAGCTCCCATCTCTGTCTGAAGAGTTGGCTGGTAACCTACTGCAGATGGCATACGTCCAAGAAGTGCGGACACCTCGGAACCTGCCTGTGTGAAACGGAAAATGTTGTCAATGAAGAGCAACACGTCCTTTCCACCTTTATCACGGAAGTACTCAGCCATAGTAAGTCCGGTAAGAGCTACACGCATACGTGCTCCTGGTGGCTCGTTCATCTGTCCGAACACCATGGTGGTCTTATCGATAACTCCTGATTCTTTCATTTCATAGTAAAGGTCGTTTCCTTCACGAGTACGCTCACCTACACCGGTAAATACAGAATATCCACCGTGCTCAGTTGCGATGTTGTGGATCAACTCCTGAATTAATACGGTTTTACCTACTCCGGCACCACCGAACAGACCGATTTTTCCACCCTTCTGATATGGGCATAGACGGTCTACGACCTTGATACCGGTCTCAAGCATCTCCTGGGAGGTTGCCTGTTCTTCAAATTTTGGAGCTGGTCTATGGATTGGCCAGTTCTCATCGGTTACCGGTGGATCAATCTCGTCGATTGGTCTTCCCAGTACGTTGAACATTCTACCAAGGGTGTTCTCACCTACAGGAACTGAGATTGGTGCTCCTGTGGCGATGGCATCCATTCCACGAACCAATCCATCGGTTGGTCCAAGGGCGATACAACGAACTGTATCATCTCCCAGATGCTGTGCTACCTCAACAATCAAGTCCTTTCCATCTTTGAGTGGAACCTGAATTGCATCGTTGATCTCCGGCAAGTTTCCTTCTGTAAACTTGATATCCAGAACGGCACTGATAATCTGGGTAATTTTACCAACATTATTTTCTGCCATGTCAATTCTCCTTGTTATATATTTGGTACCTGCAAATCACTAAGAAATTGCGTTGGCACCTGCAATAATCTCTGTAAGCTCCTGAGTAATAGAACCCTGACGGGCACGATTGTACTTCAGAGACAAATCACTGATCATTTCCTCTGCATTGCTTGTTGCAGAATCCATTGCCTGCATGCGGGCTCCGTTTTCTGAGGCCACCGCCTCCACCAACGCGCCATAGAAGATGCTGGTAATGTACTTTGGAATAATCATCCCGAGAGCTTCCTCCTCGTTTGGCTCATAGTTCATCATGACATTGTCATCGGAACCGTCCTCCTGAGTCGGGTCTACTTCAACGGGCAATAGCTTAATGAGCTTCGCTTCCTGACTTACCGTATTTTTGAAATGTGTGTATGCCAGGTAAATCTCGCCTATCTCTCCCTTTGAGAAGGAATCTAACACTTTATTGCAGAGGTTCTTTGCGTCCTGGTAGGTTGGCCCTTCCATGATTTCAGATAAGTCCTCTTTGATATCGTATCCTCTTCTTGCCAGGGTCTCAGCTCCCTTTCCACCTACTGCATAGATGTCCAGCTTTGTTCGATCCAAACCACCGGATGTAACGAGTTTTACGATGTTGGAATTGTATCCTCCTGCCAGACCTCTGTTGGAAGTGATTACGATCACTGCTTTGCGATCGGATTCTCCCGGTGTGAGGTATGGGTGGTTGATGTTAGAACTCTTTGCAAGCATCGAACTCATGGTCTGATACATGTGGTTGAAATATGGCTGAGTCTGTTCAGCGTGTGTTTTCGCCTTCTGGAGTTTTACGGTGGATACAAGCTTCATAGCCTTGGTGATCTGCTGTGTACTTTGAATACTGCTTTTTCTGCGCTTTATGTCTCGCATGGAAGCCATGAATTATCACCTACTTTCTACCGTTTTCCAATTAAAAGGCTGCCTTACACTCTTCAATTGCCTTAATGAGTTTTGCCTCGGTCTCTTCGTCAATTACCTTACTGGTAATAATTGCCTCCGGAATCTCCGGGTACTTGGTATCAATATACTCAAACAGAGCATCCTGGAAACGAAGAATATCCTCTACCGGAATATCAATGAGATATTTCTGCGTAGCTGCATAGATAATGATAATCTGTTTCTCTACCGGCATTGGCTGGTACTGTGGCTGCTTTAAGATTTCTCTGATACGCTCGCCCTGTGCCAGCTTCTCAGTGGTATCTGCGTCAAGCTCTGATCCGAACTGAGAGAATGCTGCCAACTCACGATACTGTGCAAGCTCTACACGAATTGGAGCAGCAATCTTCTTCATCGCCTTGATCTGAGCGGAGCCTCCTACACGGGATACGGACAGACCGGCGTTGATTGCCGGACGGAAGCCTGCGTTGAACATTTCTGTCTCTAAGTAAATCTGACCATCGGTGATGGAGATTACGTTGGTAGGAATGTAGGCAGATACGTCTCCGGCCTGAGTCTCAATAATTGGAAGTGCTGTTAACGATCCTCCGCCTAATGCGTCTGAAAGTCTTGCTGCACGCTCCAATAATCTTGAGTGAAGATAGAATACATCACCCGGGTAAGCCTCACGACCCGGAGCTCTCTTTAACAAAAGAGAAAGGGTTCTGTAAGCAGCTGCGTGCTTTGAAAGGTCATCGTATACTACTAATACATCCTGACCATTCTCCATCCACTCTTCACCAATTGCACATCCACTGTAAGGTGCGATGTACTGAAGTGGTGCAAGCTCAGATGCGGTTGCTGCTACCACAGTGGTGTAATCCATTGCGCCGTATTCTTCAAAGGTTTTCACGATAGTAGCTACGGTAGATGCTTTCTGTCCGATTGCTACATAGATACATTTTACACCCTTGCCCTTCTGGTTGATAATGGTATCAACCGCAATTGCGGTTTTACCGGTCTGACGGTCACCAATGATTAACTCACGCTGTCCTCTTCCGATTGGAACCATGGAGTCAATGGCCTTGATACCGGTCTGAAGTGGAGTATCTACGGATTTACGTGAAATAACACCACTTGCTACACGCTCAATCTGACGGAATTTGTCTGTCTCGATTGGTCCTTTTCCATCGATTGGCTGTCCTAACGCGTTTACAACACGTCCCAGCATTGCGTCTCCTACTGGAACCTCTACTACACGACCTGTAGTTTTAACGGTATCGCCCTCGTTGATATTCTTCTGGGAGCCTAAAAGTACGGCACCTACGTTATCTTCCTCAAGGTTCAATACCATTCCATAAACATCTCCCGGGAACTCTAAAAGTTCTCCCTGCATTGCCTTTTCCAATCCATGGATTCTGGCAATACCGTCGGCTACCTGAATAACGGTACCCACGTCTGCTACTTCAAGAGAAGAAGCATATCTTTTAATCTGCTCCTTGATTACCGAGCTGATTTCTTCTGGTTTTAAATTCATTGAACGCATTCACCTACTTTCAACTGTATTTGGGATAATTGGCGAGTAAGGTCTGATAGCTTTGTACGCACACTGCTGTCCACCACTCGATCCCCGATGCGAATAATCATTCCGCCGATTAATTCGGCGTCTGTGTCAAAATGCATTTCAAACTCTACATATTTGGTAGTTTCCAAAAGTCGCTTTTCAATGGCTTTCTTTTGTTCTTCACTTAAATCCATCGCCGAGGTAACATAAGCCGTTCCTATGTTCTTATGCTCCTTCACCCTCTGGATAAAATAAGCAAAGGTAGAAAGCATCTCGTTGCCGTGGCCCTTTTCTACCAGCATGGTCATGAGGCCTACAAGCTCTTTGGATACCCGGTCTGTAAAGATCTCTTCTACAAGCTTGACCTTTTCTTCTTTTGTGATTTTGGGATGATTCATTAATTTGGCCAGGTCCCGGTTCTGCTCCAGTGCTTCCATGATGGCTTTGACTTCCTCCTGGAAAGCATCTACCTGGTTCATCTCAAGGGCCAATTCAAACAATGCATCACCGTATGTTGTCGATACTAGCTTAGCCATGTCGATTCACCCATTTCTTTTAATGTTTCTTCTACCAGCGTATCCTGTACCTTTGTATCAATGTTTGCTGCCACAACCTTGGCTGCCATCATCGATGCAATCTGAATCATTTCCTGTTTCATATCATCCATCGCATGCTTCTTTTCAAGTTCTGCTTCTTCCTGCGCTCTCTTGATGATACGGGAAGCTTCCTGTTTTGCTTCGTCTACGATCTTCGCTTCATTTTTGATCGCTTTCTGACGAGCCTCCGAAAGGATTGCATCCCTTTCCTTGTCAATATCTTTTAATTTCGCTTCATATTCAGCCTTCATTGCTGCTGCAGATTCTTTGTCTTCCTCTGCACTCTTAATGTCGTTGGCAATTCCTTGCTTACGTTCCTCAAGAATCTTTCTTGCAGGATTGAAAAGGAATCGTGACATAAATAAGAAAAGGAAGAAAACAGCGATTGCAAGTAATCCAGTGCTAAATAAGAGCTGCATATCCAGATTAAATAAATATGTTTGTGCGAGCAATCTTTTACTCTCCTTTCCGTGGATTTTTTACCATTCCATCAGATTTTTGAAATCCAATCTTATTTTAATGGCTGTACAAAGAGTAAAAGCATAGCTACTAACAATCCGTAAAGACCGGTTGTCTCTGCTACGGCCTGTCCTAAAAGCATGGTAGACATAATCTGTCCCTGTGCTCCCGGGTTACGTCCTACTGCTGCTGCACCGTGTCCTGCTGCAATACCCTGTCCAACACCAGGTCCGATACCTGCGATAACTGCTAAACCTGCACCGATTGCTGAACATGCCTTGATTAAATCCTGTCCGTTGATATCCATAATAAGATCCTCCTAAAAATGTTTTGGTGACTACTCTGTGTCACATGCCTGTTTGATGTATGTCATGGTTAACATACAGAATACATATGTCTGAATTGCTCCTGAGAACAAGTCAAAGTACACATGCAGTGCTGCCGGCCAAATAATAGCGATTTTTCCCAGCAGTCCGTACACCAGTGCCATCATTACCGTTCCTGACAATACGTTTGCAAACAAACGTAAGGACAGGGAGATTGGTACTGCGATCTCACTGATTAAGTTAATTGGGAGCCATATAGGCAGCCAGGGTGGTAACGGTGAACACATATCTTTCCAGATTGTACTAGGTTTCTGATGCTTGAATTGATTAATGTGAATCAGAAAGAATGTGATCAGTCCTAAAGCGAATGTTGTTCCATAATCCGCTGTAGGTGGACGTAAACCGAATAGACCAGAAATATTACTCATCAAGATAAAGATGAAAATGGTACTGATATAGTTCACGAACTTAGGAGCCCACTGTCCCATGGTTCCGGATACCATATTGTCCAAAAATTCCACTAGCATCTCGATGACATTCTGAAAGCCATCCGGCACTTCAGTTGCTTTCGCAAGCTTGCGATTGGCAACAATTGCGAA
This sequence comes from Agathobacter sp., assembly GCA_022767075.1. Taxonomy (GTDB): domain Bacteria; phylum Bacillota; class Clostridia; order Lachnospirales; family Lachnospiraceae; genus Roseburia. The sequence continues at coordinate 8,634 of JALEPP010000062.1, forward strand.
GATCACCATTAACATCATGACAATGAAAATGCACACATGCGAGGTTGTAATCCAGACCTCTTGTCCAAATAACTGGAACGAGTACAGCCCATGTATCATAAAGTCGATGTCTGCGCCACTTGACAATAGAATCGCTTGATTCACGATGTCACCTCCTTATGAAGTTTTCGCTATTGTTCCGGGGAAGCCGCATCATTTCTTCCCCGTAATTTGCCCGCCAATTTCATTCCAACAGGCTGTAAGTACGCTGAAACCTTCAGTCCCATTACTCCTAGAAATGCGGTGATCAAATTACCCAAATGAAAATAGCCCAATATAAAAAACAGGATTACCACGGTGCCGTATCGCATAAGCGATTTGGCGATAACTCTGCCATTGGCGTGTTTCGTATCTCCGCCCATCTCTACGGTGTCCCGTATAACGATGGCGAGATGGATTGCAAGTCCTACCCCCATGATGATTCCAGCCCAAAGGCCTGTGGAATAACGAAGCTTATCCTCCACAAACCATACTCCTGTAAGCTGAATCACAATCCCATAAAGGATGATTCCCACAACCAGTCCTGGCAATGCGTCATTGATTCTTTTTAACATTGCTTACTTTCCTTTTATCTTTTTGCTGTCCTATCCTTTTGGCCAGCTTGAAAATGTTGGTAAATCCGGCTAGTGCCCCTACAAAAAACAAAGGAATTACGATCCAGGAGATATCAAACCGATTTCCAAGCCACACTCCAAGCGCAACACAGATTGCAATAGGAACAATCATATTGATTCCAAATTGAAATATCATTGCAAACGCGTCCCATACACCCTTGTTGCCCATACGTGACTCCTCTCTATTGGGGGTTTTGACAAAGATTTAACTATTGCTAATTATAGCATGGTTCTTGCAAGAGTCCAATGACAGTTACAGAGAAATGTCTATATGTCTTCCGGTATGTTTGTACGGAATGATCTGAACACCTGCTGCCTTTAACATCTTTTTGGATGCCTTTACCATAGCAGTATCCGCGTATTTGTCACTGTCATACACTAAAGTCCTGATTCCGGACTGAATAATTGCCTTCGCACATTCATTACATGGAAACAGGGTTACATAAATGGTTGCCCCCTCCAGACTTCCACCTCTATAGTTCAAGATGGCATTGAGTTCACTGTGAGTTGAATAGAAATACTTGTTGTCTTCTCCCTCTCTCTCCCAGGTAAACTCATCGTCAGAGCACCCCAAAGGAAAGCCGTTGTAACCCATAGATAAAATCTTATGCTCCGGGCTGACAATACATGCCCCCACCTGTGTATTGGGATCCTTTGAGCGCATGGCAGATAAAGCCGCCACCCCCATAAAATACTCATCCCAGCTGATATAGTCCTCTCTTTTTCCCATTTCCTAGTCTCCTTACCGAACTTCCGGCTGCTCACTCTTTAAGGTGCCCTTCTCCGGCATCTCCCTGTGGCTTCTATTTCGTTCCGAAGATACGGTCTCCGGCATCTCCCAGTCCCGGCACAATATACTTGTGATCATTTAAGCATTCATCCAAGGCTCCAATGTAGACGTCTACATCCGGGTGTGCCTCAGTTAACACCTTCACGCCTTCCGGAGCGGCAATAATACACATAAAGTGGATATTTCTAACCCCTTTATCCTTCAACATCTGAATCGCAGCCACCGCAGATCCACCGGTAGCAAGCATCGGATCTACTACAAAAATCTCACGGTTTGCGCAATCCTCCGGCAATTTGCAATAGTATTCGATTGGCTCTGCAGTCTCCGGATCACGGTACAGTCCGATATGTCCTACCTTTGCTGCCGGAATCATCTCAAGCATTCCATCTACCATTCCAAGCCCCGCTCTTAAGATTGGCACAACCGCCAATTTTTTACCCTTTAACTCCTTTACGGTTGTCTTACAGATTGGAGTCTCTATCTCTACGTCTCTGAGCTCCAGATTTCTGGTGGCCTCGTAGCACTCAAGCATTGCTATTTCGCTTACAAGCTTACGAAAATCCTTGGAGCCGGTCTCCACTCTTCTGATAATTCCAATCTTGTGCTGAATCAATGGGTGTTCCATTACCATTACTTTTGCCATCGTTATTCTCCTTCATTTAGCTTTTTCACTAGTTTCTTAATTGATTTTCGGAGCGTCTCATAACACAATCCATATGCCTGAAGTGTCCCTCCGTATGGATCCATGATCTCTAATTCATCCCCGACATAATCCGTAAGCACCTGAACCTGTTCTTCCGTTGCCTCCGGACACATATCTAAGACTTTGGCTCTCTGGCTTTGCTCCATAGCCAGCACCAGCGTATTCTCCGTCAACTCTTTCTCCTGGAACTGTACGGAGGTGTACTCCTCCAGATGAATTCCATTACTGATTAAAATGGCTTCCGCCTTTTGATTCATAGGCTCCGGAAACTGTACGATCAGCCCTCTGGCAAGAACTTCTACCTCCGGACCATTCCAGCAGTCCTTAAAAATCCCTTCTGCCATAGGTTCCCTGCGGTTTCCGCATTTCCCTACAAATATAATGCGTTCAATTCTATCCATAAATGATTCCTCTTCCTATACCTGAATCACATGATGACCTGCTGCTTTCAATAATCGGTTCATGATTGCCTGGCCAATTCTTGGGGTTGAAAAGCTCTCTGAATAGATTCCGTCTACTTCCAAATCATCACATTCCCTCAATATCCGGAATAGATGCCTGGCGATAGAATCCTCGTCCTGTCTTTTCCCGATGGATAACACAATGTCTGCCTGGTAATCCTCTTTTGTCTCATCTGTGGCAATCACTGCAATCCTTTTTTGCTCTGCTTTTGCTTCTTTCACCAGAGCATTGATTTTCTCCTTCACTGCATCCGGCACTCCGTCTACAATCACAAGCTTGGCTTTTGGCGCGTAGTGCCGATATTTCATGCCTGGTGCCTTTGGCTTGGTAAGGTCATCCGCAGCGATAATGCCGGGGTCAATAATCACTTCCTGACCTAATACCTCTGACAGCATCTCTGGGGTAATATATCCAGGTCTAAGCACCATCGGAATCTCCTCAGTTAAGTCGATAATTGTAGATTCAATTCCAATGCCTACCGGTCCACCATCCAATATCATAGCAATCTTTCCGGATAAATCCTCTTCCACATGACTTGCCTGAGTTGGGGAAGGTCTTCCGGAGGTATTGGCACTAGGAGCTGCGATAAAACACCCACTGGTACGGATTAAATCTAATGCCACAGGATGATTGGGCATACGAATCGCTACGGTATCCATTCCACCTGTGGTCTCATAAGGTACCTTTGCACTCTTTCTCACAATCATGGTCAGTGGTCCCGGCCAAAAAGCATCTGCCAGTTTCCTTGCGGCCTCTGGTACTGACTCTGCCAATATCTCCATTCCGGAAAAATCTGCAATATGTACGATAAGCGGGTTGTCACTAGGTCTTCCTTTTGCTGCATATATCTTTTTGGACGCCTCGGAATCTAATGCATCTCCCCCGAGCCCATATACCGTCTCTGTTGGAAACGCCACCAGTTCTCCCGATGCGATAAACTGTCCTGCCATCTCCATATCTTTTCTGTTTGGATTATTTGCGTCAACACGCGAAATTACTGTCTTCATAATGCTTTTATTATAGCATTTATTTGTCCTATTTTAAATACAAAACTTTTGCCACTTGAATTTTCCTACGTAAAATTGTATCATAGCCTTAATCATTAAAAAGTAATGATATCATACTATTTTTAAGGAGGAATTTACAATGGCACACGTTATTTCTGATTCATGTGTAAGCTGTGGAACCTGCGCTGGAGAGTGCCCAGTAGGAGCTATCTCTGCAGGAGCTTCTCAGTACGAAATCGACGCTAATACCTGCATCGATTGCGGAACCTGCGCTGGAGTTTGCCCAACAGGTGCTATCAGCCAGCAGTAATTCGCGTACATAGGAGTAATAAAAACGCTGTCCTTTGCATTGCAACTGACAGCGTTTTTTCTTTTGCTTTTATTTAGGTTTATCTATTTGGATTTGTCTATTTGGGTTTGTTCCCCTTTTTCGGCAGCTTCCATTTTCTTTTTTTCTGTATTTCGGAGCGGATTGCCATATCCAGCTTTTGGAAACGTTCCTCCTCCGCAGCATCCTGTTCCCGCATTAGGTAGTTCATCTCCTTGAGCACGCGCTCCTCGACTTCTTTTCCTACTGCAAGTCCAAGTGCCTCATTGTTCTGGGCAATGGCCTGTCCTACAATTTCGCTCATCAACAGGCGAAACTGTGCCATTCTCTCCTCCGGATCGTCCATGATGCTTACTATCTGCGGTGCTTGAGGCTTACATGCCGGGGTTTGATTGCCCGGTGCACTTTGATAATGCACTACCTCTCCCTCATGAAGCATCATGCGTATGGCTTTTAGCTGATAACCCTGCTCTTTTAATTCTTTTATCCTTTGGAACTGCTGAATATTCTCCTTGGTGTAGTATCGATGTCCCATCTCGTTACGCGGGATGGCCAAATCGAGTTCCTCTTCCCAGTAACGTAACACATGAGTCTCCACATGAACAATGTCTGCCGCATCGGAGATCATGTAACGTACCTTTTCCATCTACACACCTGCCTTTCCACTTTATTATAGTGGTCAGGCATTGGTTTATCAAAAAGTTTTCATCCAAAAATTTCGACATTTCTCGCCCTAGTACTCCCCGGGATTGTGCTCCAGATTGGCAAACTTGGTGTACTGTGGCAGCCATGCAAGGTTAACGGTTCCAATCGGGCCGTTTCTTTGTTTGGCGATAATGATCTCCGATACTCCCTTAAGCTCTGTGTCCTTGTTGTAATAATCATCACGGTAAATGAACATTACAACGTCCGCATCCTGCTCGATTGCTCCGGATTCTCGAAGGTCCGAAAGCATCGGTCTGTGATCCGGTCTCTGCTCCACCGCACGGGAAAGCTGGGACAGTGCAATAACCGGTACACTGAGCTCTCTGGCCAAGGCCTTGAGAGATCGTGAAATGTCCGAAATCTCCTGCTGTCTGGAATCACTGCTTCTTCCGGAGCCGCTCATAAGCTGCAGGTAGTCAATGATGATTAGCTTCAAATCACTTTCCAGCTTGTACTTACGGCATTTACTTCTCAATTCGGAGATACTGATACCCGGAGTATCGTCGATAATCAGCT
>JALEPP010000175.1 GCA_022767075.1 Agathobacter sp.
TCATGTGTAAATCGCATGATTTCAGGTCTTTTTTTGTGATGGCCTAATTAGATGTGTATTTGATGGAGCTTACGAAAAACCACTATTTAGTGAGCTGCTAAATGAGTATATGCCAACTGATCCGGAGAAAGTAGCATATGCGTTGGCTAGAAATTATCATTGGTCGATAGCCCCCTGTGGTGACATAGCATTAAATAAGCTTAGATTGACTACTCAGTTGCCTGCAGTTTGGTCTTATGTGAGTGATGGTCCGTATAGGGATTTTGGCTGGGGGAATGTTCAGTTAAAATTTAAGCACAAAACTAACAGAGAAATATCGTAGCTATCAGAGCCAACAGTCTTGGTTATTGGGGCGATAAGAACATTGGGAAAAGAACGAGTAGATTATGTTGTCAGATGGCTTGGCATCTTCTGGTACAATATATTTGTTTCATTATTCATGTGATACCTCCGTACCTTTATTTGCAATAAAATCATTTCCTTTGACACGAAAACTATCACCCGTTATATTTAGTTCCTGAATCGCTTCATAAATGGAGCATAATGATAAACATGAAAGACTTACTGAAGCTGCAGAGGTGGCTGTGCTAACGGAGGCATTAAAAACGAGGGGGGCATATCAAAACTGGTATACTTATATGAGTACAAGCAGGATGCACCAACTGACAGTAACTTAACACTATCCGCCGTGGAAGCCAGATTTACTTGCGAGTCCGCTCAGTGATATGATAATGTGTAGTTGTGCCAGGAGGACCACCTGTAATCAGGCAGCTATTAAAAGGATATAAAAAAATAATCGAGAGTCAGAGGTCTGATGGGACGGGAAAATAAAAAGATATCTTTTCCGTCCCTTGTTGACTATATACAAGAGGAGCAAAATCTAAAATGATGGATAATAACAGTTTTTTTGATAAACATAGCAGAAGTGAGGTGGATTCCTTTTTAAATACTGCAAATCAGATAATTAAGAATTTTGATAAAGAATATGCAACCCAATACCTTGCAAAACTGGAGAAATACCAGCTTGAGCAGTCTGAGCATGGTAGAAATCACAATGCGGTTTTAATCGAGCGACGGATGATTGAACGTGTAAAATCTGGTGATCTTGAGGGAATTAAGAAAATGTATCAGTCGGAAGCGGATGTTGATCTTTCAACAATAGGAAACGTATCTAAGGATTTTTTAAAGAGTTACGAATATTATATGGTTACAGAAATTATACTTGTTTCCAGAGCAGCAGCAGAAGCAGGCGTCTCTGTTGAGGCTGCGTATGAACTGAGTGATATATTTCTACAGGAATTATCAACCGCAAGGACATTTAAAGAGTATATGAAAATCTCTATGTTATCTAATCTTATGTTCACAAAATTGGTTTCTGATACAACGAACAATAAAAAATATCCTTTTATCGATGCATGCAAAGATTATATTGCACGAAATTTAAGAAAGCCATTTAAAATACAGGATATAAGTCAACAGATAGGTGTGAATAACAGTTATCTGTCAAAAATTTTTTCAAAAAC
>JALEPP010000176.1 GCA_022767075.1 Agathobacter sp.
AGCTTTTCCACCGGCATTCGTTATGACTAGCAACGGAGATTTCCTTCGAGATGAGGCTCCAAAGATGAGAGACAAGCTTATGTCACTTGGAGTGGAATGTGAATACAGAGATTACGGGGATGAAAGTGAGAAGCTGAATCACGTATTTCATTTGAATATTAGACTGCAAAGTGCCGAAAAATGTAACGATGAGGAGTGTGATTTCTTCAGAACTCACACTTGTCAATAGACGTAGTGACCTTTATAATGAATCATAAGCCATTGTTTTAAATAACTACTTATTTATACGGAGGAACAATTAATGAACCAGGAGAAAGTCATCGTCATCGACTTTGGTGGACAGTACAACCAGTTGGTTGCAAGACGTGTGCGTGAGTGCAATGTCTACTGTGAGATTTATTCCTATAAAATCGAGCTGGAGAAAATCAAAGAGATGAATCCAAAAGGAATTATCCTTACAGGTGGTCCTAACAGCTGCTACGAAGAGGATTCACCATCTTATCAGAAAGAGCTTTTCGAACTGGGTATTCCAGTGCTTGGTATCTGTTACGGAGCTCAGCTCATGATGCATAAGCTGGGAGGAAAGGTTATTACTCCAGAGGTTGGAGAGTACGGTAAGACAGAGATTCATTACGCATCCAATGGTGTAATGTTTGAAAATCTTCCGGAGACTTCCGTATGCTGGATGAGTCACTTTGATAGAATTTCAGAGGTGGCACCGGGATTTGAAATTGTAGCCCATACTGCAGACTGCCCAATTGCGGCAACACAGAATGTTGAGAAAAAGCTTTATACGGTTCAGTTCCATCCGGAAGTTCTTCATACCATCAACGGAACTCAGATGATTTACAACTTTGTACGTGGCGTATGTGGATGCGCAGGAACCTGGAAGATGGATTCTTTCGTGGAAAATGCAATTCAGGAAGTGCGCGAGAAGGTTGGAGACGGAAAGGTTCTCCTTGCCCTTTCGGGAGGGGTAGATTCCTCTGTACTCGCAGCCCTTTTAGCAAAGGCAATCGGAAAACAGCTTACCTGCGTATTTGTAGATCATGGCTTACTCCGTAAAAACGAAGGAGATGAAGTTGAGAGTGTATTCGGAAAGGACGGAGCATTCGATATCAACTTCGTAAGAGTAAATGCTCAGGAGCGTTACTACGCAAAACTTGCAGGAGTAACAGAGCCGGAGCAGAAGAGAAAAATTATCGGGGAAGAGTTCATCAGAGTCTTTGAAGAAGAGGCAAAGAAAATCGGAACTGTAGATTTCCTAGCACAGGGAACGATTTATCCTGACGTAGTAGAGAGTGGACTTGGTGGAGAATCTGCTGTAATTAAGTCACATCACAATGTAGGAGGTCTTCCTGACTACGTAGATTTCAAAGAAATTATTGAGCCACTTCGCAATCTGTTCAAGGATGAGGTTCGCAAAGCCGGTTTAGAGCTTGGCCTGCCGGATTACTTAGTATTCCGTCAGCCATTCCCAGGTCCGGGACTTGGAATTCGCATCATCGGTGAAGTGACGGAAGATAAGGTTCGCATTGTTCAGGACGCAGACTGGATTTACCGCAGTGAGGTGGAAAAAGCTGCAAGAGAGTACAAAAAAGCTAATGGTGAGGAGCCGGCATGGATGCCAAACCAGTACTTTGCAGCGCTTACCAATATGCGTTCAGTTGGCGTAATGGGTGA
>JALEPP010000113.1 GCA_022767075.1 Agathobacter sp.
GGAAATATAAGTGGATTGGGGTTGATTTATTAGAAATGGATATGGGAAATGGGCAGAAATGTGGGAGAATTACTTGATTTTTTTGGGAAATTAGAGTAGAAATTTATATAAGAAAAGAAGATTGAGAGGATACTACCTATGGCAGAAATATTCAATGTTGCAGATATCTTCGGAGAAAATGTATTTAACGATTCTGTTATGCAGACCAGACTCCCAAAGAAGGTATATAAAAAGCTTCACGAAGCAATGGAAGAGGGAAGGGATCTGGATCTTGAGACCGCAGATGTCATTGCACATGAGATGAAGGAATGGGCCATCGAGAAAGGAGCAACACACTATACCCACTGGTTCCAGCCATTGACCGGATTTACAGCGGAGAAGCATGATTCCTTCATTACAGCACCAATGGAGAATGGCAAGGTGCTTATGAGCTTTTCCGGAAAAGAGCTCATCAAGGGAGAGCCGGATGCATCAAGCTTCCCATCTGGAGGGCTTCGAGCAACCTTCGAGGCAAGAGGATATACTGCATGGGATTGTACTTCGCCAGCGTTTGTAAGACAGGATGCGGCAGGAGCAACACTTTGTATCCCAACGGCATTTTGCTCTTATACAGGAGAATCCCTGGATCAGAAGACACCGCTACTGCGATCAATGGAGGTCATTAATGAGCAGGCCCTCAGACTGTTAAGACTGTTTGGGAATGAGACCTCTACCAGGGTAACACCAAGTGTGGGAGTGGAGCAGGAATACTTCATTATTGATCGCGAGAAGTATTTGCAGAGAAAGGACCTGATATTTGCAGGAAGAACCTTGTTCGGAGCAATGCCTCCAAAGGGACAGGAGATGGATGATCATTATTTTGGCGCTATCCGTCAGAGAATCGCAGCATATATGAGCGATGTGAATAAAGAGCTGTGGAAGCTTGGAGTATCAGCAAAGACACAGCACAACGAGGTAGCACCGGCGCAGCACGAGCTCGCACCAATCTACGCCGAGTGTAACGTAGCAGTAGACCACAACCAGCTGGTAATGGAGACCCTTAAGAAGGTGGCAGGCCGTCATGGACTTCACTGTCTCCTTCATGAGAAGCCATTTGCAGGGGTAAATGGCTCAGGAAAGCATGACAACTGGTCACTTACCACAGACGACGGGATTAACCTCTTAGAGCCGGGTGAGACCCCACATGAGAATATACAGTTCCTGTTAATTCTAACCTGTATTCTTCGGGCAGTAGATAAGCATGCAACACTGCTTCGCGCATCTGCTGCAAACGTAGGAAATGACCATAGACTTGGAGCCGATGAGGCACCACCGGCAATCCTGTCCGTATTCTTAGGAGAACAGCTAGAGGACGTGATTGAGCAGCTGGTATCCACCGGATCAGCAACTCACAGTCTGACAGGAAGTAAGCTTGAGACCGGAGTAAAGACACTTCCGGACTTCATGAAGGACGCTACAGACCGCAACCGAACCTCACCATTTGCATTTACCGGCAACAAATTCGAGTTCCGTATGGTAGGCTCACAGGATACGGTAGCTCAGGCCAATGTTGTGCTGAACACCATCGTAGCAGAAGCCTTCAGCGAGGCATGTGATGTGTTGGAGAAAGCAGACGATTTTGAGCTGGCAGTGCATAATCTGATTAAGAAATACGCTATCGAACATCAGCGCATTATCTTCAACGGCAACGGATATTCAGAGGAATGGGTAAAAGAAGCCGAGAAACGCGGACTTCCAAATATCAAATCCATGGTGGAGGCTGTTCCGGCATACATCGAACCGGAAAATGTCCGGATGTTTGAGAAGTTTGGTGTATTTACCAAGGCCGAGCTGGAGTCACGTGTAGAGATCGAGTATGAGACCTATGCAAAGACCATCAACATCGAAGCAAGATCCATGATAGATATCGCCGGAAAACACATTATCCCGGCAGTAATCAAGTACACAACGGTACTTGCCAACTCACTCTCCGCTGTTCAGGCAGCCTGTGAGGAAGCAGACACCAGCGTACAGAAAGAGCTCCTTATTGAGACCAGTGCACTTCTTTCTGATACAAAGGTAGCGCTGGCGCACCTCACCGACGTTGCCAATAAGGCATCAGCAATGCCACAGGGACCGGAACAGGCAAATTACTATCATGCAGAGGTGACCCCTGCAATGGAGGCACTCCGCAGACCGGTAGATGAGCTTGAGATGATTGTATCAAAGGATATGTGGCCAATGCCAAGCTATGGAGATTTGTTGTTCGAAGTATCTGCATTTTAAAAAGATCCGCTATCATGGGGTCAGGTGCTATGGCGCCTGACCTCTATTTGCATAAGGGAGCGTTGCTATGAAAGAAAGAAAAGCGCTATCTCACGGTCTGATCATCTTTGGGGTGATTTTGCTGGGATTGGTTCTGTTTTGTATATATGGACGATATGGGATGGAGAACCCGTCCGTGGGGGTGGTGGAGACTCGTCCCGTACAGTTTCAGGGGACGATGATCGTAGACGGGGGAGAGCCCCGGGAATATACCTCCCCGGAGCAGCTAAAGGATTTGACTGCCTACAAGATCTTCTTAAAGGGAGAATGCAGTCAGGAGATTCCGAAAAATGTGGAAGTGATTCAGAAGATTGAGGATATTCGCGTAGAAATCTATGTAAATGGGGAAAAACAATTCACCAATGCTTACGACAATATGGAATATTGGGACAGCTTCGTCTCCCAGGGACTGAATGTGGGAGATCAGATAGAGATACGAATGTACAGCGAAGAAAGAGATGTCTCTCATGCAATGTATCACTGTATGAAGAACAGCTACGTGGGAAGATTGGAGACGATTCTTCGGGAAAATTTCCAACAGAAAATGCTGTCGGTGATTTTGTGCTCCATCGTACTGATTTTTGGGGTATCCGTATTAATTGTCTCTTTGATATTGAGCTTTTTTGGATTCCCAAATGTATATGAGTACGCGGTATGCGGAGTTTTAAGCCTCTCCGGGTCTTTGGTAGCATTTATCAACTATGACTACATACAGCTGTTTATTACAAGGCTGAACTTTGTTACCGCTCTGGATTTTTCGGTACAGCTGATAGTCACCTCCTCGTTGATCGTGTATTTGAAATGCTATCTGGGGGAAAGACGTTCCCAAAGGATAACCACTGTAATCTGCTATATCTGGGGAATTATGGTCATAGGGGTTGTGTTACGTGCTTTTTATACAGGAACCACAAGACCCAGTGCCTATGCGCTGCTTTTGGTGATATTTGTGGTTCTTGTGCTCATAGAAATGGCCTGCATTTTGTGGGAATACAAGAAAACCCAGAACGAGAACATCAGAGGTGTGTTTGTGGGAAGTATTGTATTTGCCATCTCCATTGTCATTGAGATTACCCACTACCTGGTTTACGATTATTTCTTGTATCTGGTATATGAAGGCGGACTCATTATCTTTGTACTGATGCAGATTTTTGTGCTAATCAATATCTCCAAAAGCGCCATGAGACAGAATATGAGAGTGAGAGAGGTGGAAAAGGAGCTGATGCAATCCAATATTACCAATATGGTAAGGCAGATTCAGCCTCACTTTCTGTATAACTCCCTTGGAACCATACAGGCTTTGATCTCCATTGATCCGGAAAAAGCCAGCGAGGTGGTAGACCATTTCTCTAGGTATCTAAGGGGGAACATGGAATCTCTCGGATACCAGGAACCCATTTCCTTCTACAAGGAGCTGGAGCACGTAAGGAATTATCTGGAAATTGAGAGGGTGCGATTTGGAGAGAAATTAAAGGTGTCTTATGATCTGGAAACACAGGATTTTACCTGCCCTGCTCTTGCCCTTCAGACCACAGTAGAAAATGCGGTAAAGCATGGCCTTGGGAACAAAAAGCAAGGGGGCACTGTGCTCATTGCCACCAGGGAGGATGCAAGAAACTATTACATCCTTGTAAAAGACGATGGTACAGGGTTTGACGTAGAGGGAAAGCCAAAGGATGGAAGAACCCATGTGGGAATCGAGAATACCAGAAAACGTATTGAGACCATGTGTGAAGGCACCTATGAGATTGAAAGCGAGATTGGAGTAGGTACAACCGTAACCATCACCATTCCAAAGAAAAAGAGTGAGTACGAACCCTATGAGCCATTTTTAACAGAATAGAGATTCCCTATATGGGAGAGGAACTATGTACGATCCGAAATAAAAAAAGCGTCTCTTACAAACAAGAGACGCTTTTTTACATCCTAACCGTGGTTACGGCTGTGTGACTCGATCAATTAAGGACTGTAGGTTTCCTCCCGGGGTGTTGTTGCCATTCTCGGAAGACTCACCATTGCTGCCTCCGGAGGGATTGCCTCCTTCCGGAGAAGTGCCCGTGTTAGGATCTCCGGTGGTACCTGTCCCGTTAGATTCTCCGGTGTTATTGCCGGTATTTCCTGTAGTATTGCCGGTGGTATTACCGGTGGTATTTCCGGTGGTATTTCCCGTGGTATTTCCCGTGGTATTGGAATTATTATTGTTATTATTGTTCTCGTTTGCTGCATTTTGTGCGGCATGGGTAGAAGCATTGTGTACCTCACAAACCTGATTGAGAAACTCGTCTGTGGCAAGCACGTCAGCTTCAATGGTTTCCGGAGAAGCACCCACTACAAAGACCTTCTCTGTCTCAGAAGAAGAAGGACAGTAAGGATTAGCGATTTTTCCGCTATCATTACAGATGGTCAGCTTCACGTGATGATTACAGGTTTCGGTAGGGACACTGTCTACATCAAAGTACTCCGTAATGATTCTGGATCCCCTTGGATCCTGGTCACAGACACCCTCCTGAGGAAGGAGTCCGGATTCCGCACATACCTGAACCTGGACAACGGAGGAAGGAGCAACAAACGATTTTGGCTCCAGGCCTTCGTGGATACGCTGCATAATCTTTCGCCAAATTACCTTTGGATAGGCAACTGCAGAGCCGCTTTGGATGGCGTTGTCATCGAAACCGCCCCATACCGCACAGGTGTAGTATGGTGTGTAACCGGCCCATACCGTATCACGGTTGTTGGTGGTCGTACCTGATTTGCCCGCCTGAGCCATTCCGGTTCCAAAGTAAGCAGCAGTACCGGTACCGCTGGTAAGAACCTGGGACATAGCATCAGAGAGAAGGAAACAGGTAGAATCCTTAAGCACTTTTTCCTGCTTTTGAGTGGCTGTGCGATCTAAAAGCAGGTTTCCGTCATGGTCATAAATTTCAGTATAGTAGATTGGTTCGTAGTAGGTACCGCCGTTAGCAATGGTTGCATAGGCAGCGGTTAAGTCTACGTTTTTCACGCCGTAGGTGATACCACCCAATGCCAGAGCCAGGTTTTTGTCGTCCTCGCAAAGGGTTGTAATACCCACCTTGTTGGCATACTGGTAAGCAAGGTCTACGCCGATATCCTGTAAGTTCTTTACCGTGGTAATGTTGATGGACATGATAATCGCCTGTCTGATGGTGGTCCAGCCGTGATGAACAAAGTCATAGTTGTTGAACTCTTTGGTTCCAACGGTCAGAGGGGCATCGTCTACAACAGAAGCAAGAGTCTTGCCACCGCCATCAAGGGCGGCAACATAACAACCGATTATCTTGAAGCAGGAGCCCGGCTGACGGGTAGTGTCGGTAGCACGGTTCCAGGTACGGTTGCTTGCCTTATCTCCACGGCCACCGCAGAGAGCTTTTACATATCCATTGGATTGATCAATGATGGTAAGAGCAAGCTGTGGCTGAAGCGTAATGGTGATAGACTCACTGCCCTCCATGACTTCTCCGCCATTTTCACACATGGCAGCCTCGTACTGAGCAATGGCCTCCATACATTCTTCTTCCGAGTCATAGTTTATGTTGTAATTGCTGTTGTGGTTGATCTCCTGGTAATACCTGAGCATGGTATTGTGGGAGTAATTGTTGATGGTGCCGTCCTTTTCCTTAACCTGGAAGGAAAGGAAGAAGGAGTACTTCACAAATGGATAGTTCTCTTCGTTGCTTACTTCTTCATCCGCAATGGCCTGCATGGCAGGATCCTGTGTGGAATGGATGGTAAGACCACCCTGGTAGAGAAGCTTGTAGGCTTCGGACTCGGTATATCCGGCGGCCACCAGATCCTCCATAACCTGATCAATCAGTGCATCTACGAAGTAAGAGTTGGTATTGTCAGTAACGTTGACGTTGTACTCAGCAATTCGGGAGAATACATCGTCCGCCAGCGCCTCATCATATTCCTTTTTAGAAATCATTTCCTGCTCCAGCATGGCGTCAAGAACCAGCTTCTGACGTTTTTTGCTGGCTTCCGGATGCAAAATAGGATTGTACGCGGAAGGGTTCTTGGTAATACCGGCGATAACCGCGCTTTCCGATAAGGTCAGCTCAGAGACATCCTTTCCAAAGTAGCGAAGAGAAGCAGCCTGGACACCAAGGCAGTTGGAACCAAGGTTAATGGTGTTCATGTAGTTCTCCAGAATCCATTCCTTAGAAACCTGTTTTTCCAATTGAATGGCAAGGTACTGCTCCTGAATTTTACGTTGGACACGTTCAATCCTTGTGGTCTCTCCTGTCCAGGAAGTAAGGACGTTATTCTTAATGAGCTGCTGGGTGATGGTACTTGCACCCTGATTAAAGTGGAAACCGGATGCGATGCCATTGATTCCGGCACGGACGATACCGTAAAGGTCAATACCATTGTGGGTGTAAAAACGAGCATCCTCAATGGCTATAAAAGCCTGTTGCAGATGCTTTGGCACATCATCGATGGTGACGTACTTACGGTTGGAACCGGAAGCTACCAAAGTAGCCGATTCGGAACCATCGCTGGCCAATACAGTTGTAGAGTATCCGGTAGGGATGACATCGTACTTGGTCATGTCAGGAGAGGAATCAATGATTCCCTTGTAGATGCCAAGTCCGGCTGAACAGCCAAACACGGCAACAATGATGACACAGGCCAGAATAATCTTGGAAATGATTACGTTTATCCGTTTGCGAACCTTTGTGCCCTTTGAGTCGACTTTTTCTATGCGACGCTCAGCACTACGTTTTCCGTAATTCATATAGCCTCCTTATGTTCAATTATGTTCATATTTTCTAGAACTTATTCTTTACCTACAGGTAAATCAAACCTTATTATAGCAAAAAATAGGATAATAGGGAAGAAATATTGCCATAACGTAATAGAACCTTAAGAAAATAGTTGCTGGAAAAAGAGGGTACGTGATAACATAATGGGGATGAAATGGATGAAAAATGGGGGCATCCCCATAGTATGAGAGATAGAGCGACCTGATAGATAGGAGAATGGAGTAAGGAACATGGCAGAAGAGACGACAGCCTTAAATTACGTCAGAGAAGGTGGAGAGGGAGAAATCATCGAGAAAAAATCCCGCTTTATCTGTACCGTCAGGCCCGTGGAGACAGAAGAGGAAGCTGTGGCATTTATTGCAGAGATGAAGAAAAAGTACTGGGATGCCAGACATAATTGCAGTGCCTTTGTGCTTGGAGACAGACAGGAGCTGACCAGATGCTCCGACGATGGGGAGCCGGCAGGAACCGCAGGCCGTCCCATGCTGGAGGTCCTCTTGGGAAGAGGCATTCACAATGCAGCGGTAGTGGTTACCAGATATTTTGGAGGGGTACTCCTTGGGACAGGGGGCTTAGTGCGGGCTTACCAGAGTGCGGTCCAGGCAGGACTGGATGCTTCCTATATTATGGAGCGCAGAGAAGGAAGAAAGCTCACAGTGGGAACGGACTACAACGGAGTGGGCAAGCTTCAGTACTTATTTGGAAAAGAGCAGATTTCTATTTTAGATTCTCAGTATGCCGCAGATGTTACAATGGAGGTGATGATTCCATTGGAGCAAAAGGAAGCCATTGAGAAGGAAATCACAGAGCTTACCAGTGGCAATGCAAAGCTGGAATGGGGTGACCCTGTAAGCTACGGAATGAACCGTGGAGAACTGGAAATATTCCCGAAAAATAGTTGACACTAAAAATCCTATCATGTATACTACCATTTGTTGAAAGACATTGGCCCATCGCCAAATGGTAAGGCAACGGACTCTGACTCCGTCATTTCAAGGTTCGAATCCTTGTGGGCCAGCTGCAAGCAATCACGAAAGTGGTTGCTTTTTTTCTACTTGCTTATGGGAAAAGAAAAGAGTAAGGTAGTTGAAAAGGAGGCATACGGTAATGGCACATCAGATTACAGGAAAAATCAGATACAGTGAAACAGGCTCGGATGGAGTATTAACCACTGATGGACTGGTGAATTATTTTCAGGATTGCTCCTTTGACCAGTCAGAGACCATCGGATATGGAATCGAATATTTGAAGGAGAATCATGTAGCATGGCTTCTTTCCTATTGGGATATCCATATTAATCGTTTGCCAAGACTAAAGGAAGAAGTCGTGGTTAAGACATGGCCATATGGGTTTAAGGGTTTTTTCGGGTACCGTAATTTTGTGATGGAGACTTCGGAAGGTGAGATGCTGGCATGCGCCAATTCCCTTTGGGTCTACATCGATACCACAACGGGAAAACCGGCCAAAGCCCCTCAGGAGGAGATGGAAGCCTACGGTAACGGCGAACCTCTTGATTTGCCGAAAATCAACCGCAAAATCAGGCTTCCGGAGCAGATGGAAAAGGTGGACGAGAGAGAGGTCCTTCCATTTTTTATCGATACCAACCAGCATATGAACAACGGCAAATACATTTTGCTTGCCCAGCAGTATCTGAAGCAGAATGAGAAACCAAAGCGTATTTCCGTAGAGTATCGAAGGGAGGCACTGTTGGGAGCAGCCCTGGTTATAAAAACCAATCGCCAAGACAATATCCTTACCGTTTCCATAGAGGATAAGGAGGAGAAACCCTACGCCATCGTTCAGATGGAGCTGGAAGAGGTTATGTAACCGAAAATTAGCAAACACTCATGATACAAGGTAGCAAGCTGCCTCATACAAGAAAGGACGGAATACTCATGAAACTAGGCGAATATCAGGAACTGACATATATCAAGAAGGTAGACTTTGGAATCTATCTGGCAGAGAATCGACACAGCGAGGAAAAAGTACTTTTGCCGGCCAAACAGGTACCCAAGGATCTGAAGCTTGGGGATACTCTTAACGTGTTTTTGTACAAGGACTCCAGAGACCGTCTGATTGCAACCACCAATGAGCCGAAACTCACCATGGGCGAGCTCAAGGTCCTCACCGTAAAAGAGGTTGGAAAAATAGGAGCATTTTTGGATTGGGGACTGGAAAAGGATCTCTTCCTTCCATATAAAGAGATGGTAGGACGAATCGAAGCAGGGGATGAGATTCTGGTAAGTCTCTACATAGACAAGAGCACTAGACTCTGTGCCACCATGCGTGGAATTTATCATTTGCTGTCTTTGGACTCTCCGTACAAAAAGGACGATACCGTCACCGGACGCGTATACGAGTTTAGCGATAACTTTGGAACCTTTGTGGCGGTAGACGATCAGTACAGCGCCCGTATTCCAAAGCATGAGGATCACAGCTACCTAAAAATCGGAGACGTCATCGAAGCGAAGGTCACAGCGGTAAAAGAGGATGGAAAGCTTGATTTGACACTTCGTGAGAAGGCATATCTTCAGATGGACAAGGATGCAGAAAAGCTACTTGAGATTATCGACTCCTATGCAGGGGTTCTTCCGTTTTCCGAGAAGGCAAGCCCGGAAGTAATCAAGCGAGAGACAGGACTTAGCAAGAATGCATTTAAACGTGCAGTAGGACATCTATATAAAGAAAGAATCATTGATCTAGCCGGCGGGAAAATCCGTCGTGTAAAATAGAACCCTTGGCATGAAGAGTCAGTCATGCAAAAGGAGAATAAGTAGGAAGAGAGGAATAGAAAATGAAAAACGTTATTCGAACAGACAAGGCACCGGCAGCAATCGGACCATACTCACAGGCAATTGAAGTGAACAATATGGTATTTACCTCCGGAGTAATTCCGGTAGATCCGGCAACCGGCAACATCCCGGAAGGATCACAGGCTCAGGCGGAGCAGGCGTTCAAGAACCTGTCAAACCTTCTTGAGGCAGCAGGCACAAGCACAGCCAATGTAATCAAAACCACCGTATTCATCAAAGAGATGAACGACTTTGGCGCCATCAACGAGGTATACGCCAAATACTTCCCGGAGCCATACCCATCAAGAAGCTGCGTAGAAGTAGCAAGACTTCCAAAGGATGTCATGCTTGAGGTAGAGGCCATCGCCACAAAGTAGACCTAAGTGGGGACGTTCCTTTTTCCACGGGGAGCGTCCCTTTCCACGGGGACGTTCTTTTTTCCATGGGGAGCGTCCCTTTCCACGGGGAACGTCCCCGTGGAAAGGGACACTTCAGATCTCTTTTTCTAGTTCTCTTCAATTCTTGAGAAATCCTCCATCGGATAAGCACCCTCCATATTTTCACGGGCATACACCTTAATGGAATCTCCTACGTGTAGGGAAATGAGCTGTTCATTGTCGGCGAAACGTTGCCTAAAAATTAATCCGTTGGTTCCAAGCAGATATACATAGGTGTCGCCTTCGATACTTACATATTGAAGAGAAGCAATTTCTATCTCATATTCCTTCAAAGGCTTTTCTTCTTTTTCCTCAGAGGAAGTAAGGTCTTCCACCTTCTCTATTCCCAGACGCTTTCTATAGTTGACAAAACACTCATCTAAGGTATTGGCTGTAGATACGATGTTGTATTGCTCCACGTTAACCATGGCGTACATTTTCACAATACCGCTTTGGTCCTTCAATACCATAACGTAGGTAGGCTGATTGTCGATGTTCACAAGGGAAGGGAAGCTAGCCTCATATCGTTTTTCCTGAACCTCACCCTCAGCAGCGCTCATAGCAGAGCTCTCATCAGCACCCGGAATCATAAAGTAGTGAGCTTCGGCGGTCCTCTGGTTCACCAAAATGAAACCGATGTTGGAGGCATCGTCATTGACGGAGGTTACACCGGTGTAAATCCAGATGTCTCCATCCTTGGAAATGTAGCCATAATCAGCCACATAACCATCTCCGCTGCTATTGGTGGTTTCGGTACATTTCTTGCAGCCCTTCTTTCCAATCTGACTGTTCCAGAATCCGTTGGACAATTCTCCATACCAATTGTACTGGGTAGTCAAAAGCTCTCCATCAAATACATTATCAACCCAGATAGGGATATCCTTCACATCATAGTAGCTGCAATCGCCACTGACCGGGTCACATATGATGGCGCCTTTTACGGTTGTACCGGAGAATAATCCGATTTTAAAATCATAGACGCAGGACACATAATAAGGCTTTCCTTCCTCATCAACCTCAAAATGAGTGTTGCCAAAATACTTGGTAGGATATTGGAAACGAATATGTCGATCCAGACGTTCGTTGAAAAATGCAGAAGGAACATATTTCATTCCGCTGTCCAGTTTTATATAATTCGCATTTTGTCCCACCGGATCAACGGTGACATATCCAGGGACACCCTGCTTTCTGTTGCCCAGCCATTTGAAAAATCCGTCGTAGTCCAAAGCGGAAACCTTCATAGGAGCCCCGTTTACATCAATCTGTGCATAGTGCTCGGAAACGTTGTACTGGCTTACCAATTCTGCCAGACTACCAAGCTCTCTGTTGCCCAGGCGAATGGCACTGCTGGTGTCCATAAGGGCGATTTTCGACAAGGCGGTGCTTTGGTCAATGTCCTCGGTAAACTCCTTTTCCTGGATATTTAGAATAGAAGCATATCGCTTAGCGTGAAAAATCTTGGCGCTAAACACGGCGTTTAATCCCAAAATTACAAGGGAAAGAGCGATAACTCCAAAGACTATTTTGGAGGCTTTTCCAAACAATCCTTTTTCAATCTGGATTCCGCTCTTTGAGATATTGATAGCAGACTGTCGGATGGCCAGTGCAATGGCCAGCGGAAGCAGCACTACAATAATCAGATAAAACCAGAATTCCATGGAATGAAGGTTGATGGCCGGAAGGCTAATGTAATAAGTAATCCCAATCCAGAGCAGCCATACAACCCAAAAAATCATAAATCCTTTTTTCCTGCGCATTTTCTTTTCTCTCTATACTTTCTTATTTATTTTGCACAAAAAAGCTTGTATTTAAGCCATTTGTACAATGGTTAACTAAGTTAATAACAATGATAAGCATTCAATAATGGGCGAAAACTGTGTCATTTCAGGTTCAATGCACTTCGTTTTCCAGTCAGAAAGGTACACGAAATAAAACGTCATCCTTTTTTATGAAGGCGAATCTGTGTCCCATTCTTCCCTATGGCTGCTAACCTCTCATGTCTAACAGGATCATCCATCTATCGTGAGTCCTAAATTCCTTCGTCCAGCCTACCCATAGTGGGGTGCCGCCTCTGCTCCATTCCAGGGTCATGCCCTAATAAAAATGTCTTAGCGGCTTCGCTCTGCTTTGTCATTGCTAGAGAGCACTCCTGTAATCCAGCACCAATTGAACTCTTGGCGGACGTTATCTG
>JALEPP010000055.1 GCA_022767075.1 Agathobacter sp.
ACCTCGTCACATAAGACTTTTAAGTATGCCTGTTCTTCGTCATCTATTTGAATCCAGATCGTTCCATCTTCTGATAAAAGATTTCTTAATAACTGCAATCTGGTTCTCATAATACTTAACCAAATTGAATGAGCTAAATTATCATCATAATATTCGAAAGCTGCACCTGTATTATATGGAGGATCAATATAAATACACTTAATAGACCCATAAAAGTCATTTTCAAGCGCTTTTAACGCCAATAAATTATCTCCGTGAATCAACATGTTTTCCGATTCAACGTCTCCATAAGATTTGCTTGTATCCTCAATCAAAATTCGAGGTTCAAGATCCTGCTCCTCGTATTTTCCAACCCATGTTAATTCGAGTTTTCCCTTTTTTTCCATGTTGCCTCCTGATTAATACTTCACTACAATCTTTGCGTATAAGCTTGGTTTCTTAAGCAAATCCTTCTCATACACTTTCGTTAATTCCGTAGCTTCTGTTTCTAACTCCTGCATCTTTTCTTGGAAAGCTGCCTCTGAGTTTTCTTTTTCTTTTTCCAGCTCTTCTATCTTTTTCTTTAGCTGGATTTTTAATTTAAAGTTCTTTTCAGCCTGGTATTCTTCTAGTAACTTACTTATCTCAGAAGTGTCCTTCATATTTAGCAAGAACTCTTCTTTACGATAATTAAGCCAGACTTCCATCTTTCGTCTATTCGCTGCAAGCTCTCCAACTTTACCAGCGCACATATCGTCGTACAGAAGATTTTCCACGTGTTCTATAACCTTCCCAACCGAATTAGTGTCGCAGTTTTTTTCTACTACGCATCCATCAGTCAGTTTTGAAACAACCTCCCTGGACATTGCCTCCGGTATCTTCCGTACTCGATTATCTTCACCACAAACGGCCAACACTGAGCTTATTAATTGGCTGTCATTGTACCATCCGCCTATGATTAAATAACCATGAGAACCATCATCCAAGACATCCAAGTTTGTTTCCATATACTTAGGAAATCTTCCGGTTGTTACCGGATCAGGTACTCCATTCCAGTATTCGACCTGTTCTTTGTAATCATCTATTTCTGCCAAAATATGAGCAAAACTTCTTTTATGCTCATCGGGAGACTGTTTCGTAATGAGTCCGCGTAACTCATCCATCTTTTTATTTCGCTTACGATCAATCTCCTTCTCAAGTGAATTAAAGCGTTTTACAAACTCATCTGAAGTCTTACACTCCTGATAAATCTGAGTAATTCTTTTTTCAAAATCCGAGCCACTTTCCAGAAGTCCAATAGCCTTATCTGAAGCACCAAACACACCCTTAAACAGCTGGAACTTTTCAGAAAGGATTTCATAAACTCTTCTGTCAGCTTCGTTCTGCGTATTTAAGAGATTTATAACTACAACATCCTTCTTCTGGCCGTAACGGTGACATCGACCTATCCTTTGTTCAATCTTTTGTGGATTCCAAGGCAAGTCATAATTGATAATCGAATTACAGAACTGTAGGTTAAGTCCTTCAGAACCTGAATCAGTTACCAAAAGGATTTTGTATTCATCTCGAAATGCTTCTACGATAGCATTCTTTATTTCGACATTCCTACTTCCATAGGACTTTCCGTAATTTCTAGCTCTCCAAGCTTTATAAATTGCTTTAGTTGTTGGATCTCCTGGGTTTCCATTAAACATTAAAACATCACCCTTGTATCCATGCTCTGACAATTCTTCAAAAAGAAAGTTTTGTGTACGGACAGACTCAGTGAATATAACCACCTTGTTATCTGTGTTTTCTTTTGTTTGACTATCAAAGGCACGAGCAATAGCCACTCTTAATGCATCCGCCTTAGCGTTATGAGTAATGCTATTTGCCTTCTTTATAATTGCATCAACTTCATCAATCTCGTGCTGAATGAACTCATTAACCAATTCTCTTGTATATAATTCTTGACGTTCTTCTGGCTCATTATCATCATCAAGCTCATCATCAAGAAAAGCAAAGAAGTAGTCTAAACTCTCCGCAACGGATTCTTCGCGTGAAGACTCTTTCAATACTACAAGTCGCTTTTTTAGCACTTCAAAAGTCTCTGCAACAGCCACGCTCGAAGATGCAAGCAGTTTTCTAATTACAGAGGTAATAAGTGTTCGCCTAGAATTAGGCAAAGCGTATAATATCTCTTTTTTGAGATAGTTATTTATCATCATGTATAATTCTATTTCCTTGGGTGACAGAGAGAAATCTACCGTAATCTCTTTTCTTTCAGGAAATAGAATATAATCTGACACTTCACTTCTAAGTGTTCTTTGAACAATAGGAGCTAATTGCTGCTTTAGCTCATCATACATTTCATTCTTTACATAACGTTCGCTAAATACAGCCTTACTGTAAAAGACTTTTTCATCAATAAACTGCACCAGCCCATACATATCAAGAAGCGTATTCTGCATTGGCGTCGCCGTAAGCAAAAGCTTGGGTATTGCTTTGGTTAATTCAAAAATTGCGGACGCCATCTTCATCCCGCTTTTATGTATATTTCTCATTCGATGAGCTTCATCAAATATACAAAAGTCCCAAGGAACCTTTCCAAGCAGTTTCTTTTGTCTTGCAGCAAAATTATATGAGGCAATAATAACCGCTTTGTCTTTATGAAGTTCCTCCTGGTACTCCTCCAGATTCGAACTATCTACTATGAACGATTCAATATCAAATTTTTCTTCAAGTTCAATCTGCCACTGTCTTCTCAAGTTAGAAGGCATGATTAATAAAATTCTGCTCTTCCCACTCATCAAAAGATGTTTAACAACCAGTCCTGCTTCAATTGTTTTTCCAAGTCCTACCTCATCAGCAAGAATAGCACCACCATTCTTCATCGCAGCAAGCGAAAAAACATAAGCTTCTATCTGGTGTGGATTCAAATCAATCCTAGATAAAGATAAGCAGCTATATGGATTTTGTGAAAGCTCTTGCTTTTTTATTTCTGCATAGGTTCCATCAACAAATCCCATGCTGCCTCTCCTTTCTTACAACTGATCTCGTATTGCCTCTGCAATTACCTTTGCCATCATAGGCGGCACAGCATTACCAATTTGCTTAAACTTCTCGCCCCTGCTTCCTTCAAAATAATAACTATCGGGGAAGGTCTGAAGTCTCGCAGCTTCTCTTACTGTAATAGATCTGCATTGCTCTCTATCTGGATGAATAAAGTAATGTCCATCTTTCGCAAGATGAGCCAACACTGTATGACAACTATTTTTATTTCCTTCCACAACCTTAAATCTATCTTTAAAGGATGTGGTATTTCTGTGTGTTCTTAATTCTTCCGGAAGTCTATCGTAACTTAATCTCTGTTCACCATCATTCCAAGCATCAATCGCCATACCATATATCTGAACATCCCTATCACAATTTGGTCTGGCTATATGGTGTGTTACGAAATCATTCGGTGTACGTATTCCACTTTCCTTTAGGTAGTCACTACAATTTTCATACGGAACCGCATATGCATTGTTTTCCTCACCGCGATTAACAGGAGCTAAGTCAACCAACAGATCATTTACAATTGCCTCCGAATTGTTTGCTACAAACTCCGGATAAAAATGATCCGTTCCTTTTCTCCATCCAATGATGATCATACGTTTTCGACTTTGAAGGACTCCAAAGTCAAATGCATTCTGTTCTCGACATTCAAACTCATAACCTACTCGTTTTAAATGCGCCTGAAGATTCTTATATGCTGCTCCGCCTCGCGCAGATTTAATTCCTGCAACGTTTTCAAAAACAAACATTTCAGGTTTATACCTAGTAAGGAATCGCGTATACATCTTGTAAAGTTCATTCCTAGGATCATCTTCCATCGGAACTAACATGTGACTGCTTTGAGCTCTTCCAACAAGTGAATAAGCTTGGCAAGGGGGACCTCCAACTATAACATCAACATG
>JALEPP010000134.1 GCA_022767075.1 Agathobacter sp.
TGATAATCTGTTGCATCATAGGCGTCCCATGATGGATGTCTATCGCTTCCTGACTACTCCAGCTATCAATTAATAGCACTGTCTCCGGGTCATTCATCGGGAAGAAATACTCATATTGGAGATTCCCACTTTCCCTGCGAATGGCATCTACAACGCCGGACGACGTCATTTCCTCTGCAAATTTACGTGCAGCACCATTTTTCCCTGAATAATAAATATTTACTGTAATGGCCATCCTACTGTCCTCCTAATATAAAAAATTATCCTTGGGCGGATACCTTCCCCACACTGCTGTCCTTGTTCACTCTATGGGCAAGCATAAATATCGCAACTGCCAAAGCAAATATAATCAGCTCGATAAACCATACCGAGAGCCTTGGTGCCAGAGCCACTGCCGCAAAATCTACCAGGAAGTGACATCCATAGGCCATAGCAATAATTCCCTTTCTGCTATCCTTTAATCCCTTATAGATAATCAATGACAACCCTATGTGAATGATCACAGCGCTTAGTCTCTCTACTCCCGATGCAAAGAAATAAGACTGAGGTGTGGTCCATAAGGTGGAAAGCTGTTCCACGGTCTGAGCCTGTATCTCCTCAGGTAAAATCGCTAACGAGGCCTGCATCATTCCGTTATTGATCATAATCATATTGATTAGTCCACCAATATTGGCGAGTCCTCCAATAAGGATAGCTTCTACACCGCCATGTCCAATTCCGTACATAAACGCATTGGGTAAATCAAATCTCTTCTTCATGAACCACTTCATTGCCACAATGCGTCCCGTCTCTTCAAAGACGGCAGCTGCACATGCTCCATAGAAATAATAGAGCCATTCATTTGTCTTGGCATCTAATCCCAACACTCTAATGACAAGTATATGTAGAATCTGCTCTAAAATCATCGCAAAAAGTAGGAAGGTTCCCGCACCAATAAAGAAGGTTGAGATTTGCGCCCCGAACTTCTTTTTGCCGATCACCGTCAAAGCAATCGGAACACCGATTGAAACAAGGATGGAGAAAATAGTTCCCATAAAAGGGACTGCTCCAATTGTCTGTATTTCCATTACTCGATCTCCCCTTTGACTATCTTAACAGCTGTACCATAAGCAATTACCTCTGCGGCACCTTGCATCACCTGGGATGAGCCATACTTCACATCAATGACCGCGTCTGCTCCCAGCTCCTTTGCTTCGTCTACCATACGCTTTACCGCAATCTGTCTTGCTTCGTTCAGCATCTCCGTGTAACCAACAATCTCTCCACCTACCAGCGTTTTCATACCGGCCATAAAATCTCGCCCGATATTTTTTGTCTGTACGATAGTTCCCTTTACCATTCCTAATGCTTCAATATCACAACCCGGAATATAATTAATACTTAGCAGCTTCATCTTCTTCTCCTTTATCAATCTCTTTCATTCTACTTCTCATTGCAACAATCACACCGGCAATAACTGCAATCATTGGAACTGCAAAAATAAGCAGTGCCCAAAGTGGAAACTGTGTATCCTGGGTATACCCATAAATTAAAGTCCCAAGAACAAGTCCCATCATCACAATCATTACCGTCGCCCCAATTACGGCACCAAGCTTTTTCTTCATGTGAATATCAATTTTGCTTACGTTCACAAAATCTATTCCCTCCTTTTCCATTTTTTCTACCTCATCCAGCCAATAGTCCGTGTCCATCTTCTCCATGGTAACAGAAGCCTCCAGCATCTCTCTTGTAAGCAAACACATTTTTTCGATGTTGGTTTTTTCTTTTCTTAAAAGAGCCTCCTGTTTTTCCAGACAATCACCAATCTCAATCTCACTATGAAAAACTCTATGAATTTCTTCCACAGGAACACCAATCTTACGAAGCAGCTTGATTTGCTTAAGTATCTCTACCTCCTCAAGTCCATAATCCCGATATCCGTTTTCTGTTCTTTGTGGTTGAAGCAACCCTTGGTCTTCATAGAACCTGATATTCTTACTGGTGATTCCAACCAGCTCTTCCACTTGTTTGATTTTCATGGTTCAATGCCCTTCCTATCTGTCTGACACACTCTTTATACAGCTTCCACAAGGTGGAAGGTCAAGCATTTTTCTCAAAATTTTTGTTTTTATCTGATTTCCGAAAAAGATACCTAATACCACTATAATCCTTCCAGCCTAATTTTCAATCCTTTTCCAACTACATCTTCTGCTTAGAAATGACATCCCAAATTCCCCCCTTTTCGAACTATTTGACACTTCTTAAATCCTAATATATTGTTAATATATGTAAAAAAGGAGAGTAACCATATGCTAAATAAAAAAGATTTTTTGAAACATGCCTCTAAACTGGCTTTTCCAATTATGATACAAAACCTGATTGGAACCCTGGTCAGTATCGCAGATACCGTAATGCTGGGGTATGTGAGTCAGACTGCTATGTCTGCCTCGTCCCTGGCCAATCAGTACACCTTTGTACTTTTCTGTCTCTATTATGGCCTGGCCACGGGAACCTCCGTCCTATGTGCCCAGTATTGGGGCAAAGGAGATAGAAAGACCATTGAAAAAATCATTGGCTTGGCAGAGAGATTGTCCATTATTATCTCGCTTCTATTCTTTGCAATCTCCTTCTCAATTCCGGAGACCATTATGCGCTTATTCACCGACAGCCCGGATACCATTCTTGCCGGAAGTGAATACCTGAAGGTGGTATCCTTTTCCTTCCTTTTCATGGGCTTCTCCCAGGTCTTTATGAGTGCCCTTCGAAGTGTAGGAAAGGTGGTGCTTCCTTCCGTCACTTATATGGTTTCTCTGGCTGTGAACATTTTCTGCAATGCCACCTTCATTTTTGGTCTGTTGGGAATGCCAAAGCTTGGTGTAGTGGGTGTTGCACTTGGAACGGTGATTGCCAGAATCGTAGAGGTTCTGATTTGCCTGATTTATTCTATAACCAGCAAGGAAATACGCTTCCGGGTTAAATATCTGTTTTCGAAATCCGGTGTACTACTTCAGGACTTTCTCAAAATCAGTGCTCCCGCGGTGGTTAACGATGTGGTATGGAGTCTGGCTGCATCCGCTTTTGCGGCAATCCTGGGACATATCGGCGATGATATGGTTGCTGCCAATGCCGTAGCTGTAATGGTGGTGAATATCGGTGCCATCGCCTGCAGAGGCTTCGCCAACGCCACTACCATCATAGTCAGCCAGGCCCTGGGAAATAATCAGCTGGAAACCGCAAAGGAATATGGAAAAAGAATGCTTCACATCACCATTGCAGTAAGCCTTATTGGATGTGCCATCATCCTTGCCATTCGACCTTTTATGATTGCATTTTACCGGGATAAGCTTACAGAAACAGCTATTTCCTACCTGGGCAGCATCATGATTATGACCACCTGGCGTCTGGTTGGGGAGGCAATCAATACCTGCCTGATCTGTGGATGCTTTCGCGGTGGGGGGGACTCCAAATTCGGTATGGTCATCGACACGGTCTTTATGTGGCTGGTAGCCGTGCCATTGATGTTCCTTGCCGCATATGTGTTAAAGCTTCCCCCAATCTGGGTATATTTTGTAATGACCTTAGACGAGTTTGAAAAGATGCCCGTGGTTTTTTTTCATTACAAAAAAGAGAAATGGTTGAAAAATATTACACGAGATTTCATGTCTTGAATCCGTAAAAAGCAGCTTTCTATCCGGGATTGTTTGTTTTCTGATACTGGAAGTGGTAATATACAGGCATATATATCTTATGGGAGGTATGCTCATGACAGATGCTTTAACTAACATTAGAGAAGAGGCATATATTGCCACAAAGAAATTTCTTGAAGAAGCGAAACTGGAACAGGGAGCACTCTTTGTGGTGGGTTGCTCCACCAGCGAGGTTGGCGGCGCTACCATTGGCACCCATTCCAGCATAGATTTGGCGGAACTGATATTTAGTGGAGTTTACAAAGCCACCCAGGAGGCAGGAGTCTATCTGGTAGCTCAGTGCTGTGAACATTTGAATCGAGCTCTGATTCTAGAAAGAGCTGCGGCTATTCAATATGGTTATCCTATTGTGAATGTTGTACCACAGCCTAAAGCCGGAGGTTCCTTTGCAACCCTGGCATACAAGACTATGAGGGAGCCAGTGGCTGTTGAACATATTCAGGCTGCTGCCGGAATGGATATCGGAGATACCTTGATTGGAATGCATCTACAGGATGTAGCAGTTCCAGTTCGCCTTCCCTATAACCAAATTGGAAATGCCCATGTGGTATATGCCCGCACCAGGCCCAAGTTTATCGGTGGGGAACGAGCCGTCTATGACGACAAATTAAAGTAGATGCTCCGTTACATGTTATGATTATAAAGATTGTCACCTTGACACGTCCATGCTCGGGTAAACTTAAACACTTGGGGACGGAATACATCCGTATACTTTCGACTATTATGGACTTGCTTAATCTGGTAAAAATTCTAACCTCGAGTGTAAAGGAATCAATTTATCTCATGAACAAGAAATAGCTTTATCCATTTTTCTCCATGGAATGATAGGTAGCGTTGAACTATCTCTTCTTGAACAAAAGATATATACTCCTGAAGAAATAGTTTCGTACTTCGAATTGGGCTTATGCCTGTGCTTTTGTACCGTCAAACGCATAGCAGGTTTCAATAAGCTCTTTGCCATCTGTTCCCGGCAACAGACCATACAAGAAAGCAGTCGCCGGAATGATTCCAAAAGCAGGGTCTGCCTGTACCTCTTGTGAACAGTGTGCATTGAAATGTCCTGCAGGTGCCATCTCAACAGAGCAGCTAAGGGTTTCAGATAAAAGCAAATGCATCTCTTGTATGCGATGCGTATCCATATGTCCGGTTCATGCCAGAAAGGTCAACAGTCTTATGACTTCTATTGCTGCTACTGCAATAAAAAGAGCTTGTTCTTTTGAAAAATCAAATGAATTGTTTGTGTAAAGGATAGGATTTTCTATTCTAACCCTGTCCACCAGGTTTACAACTGTGGCTACCAGCTTCTCCATTCCATCATTTCATTAGTTCATCCGTCAGTCTTAAAATCACGACGCACCATAGATTCCCTGGTAAGGAATGTCACATGAGGAGTGAGCAGCGTGTTCTTAGCCTGAAGCAAAGGATAATCCTCAGGAATTGCAGTTCTGAAACACTGGTATTGTGCAAACCGTAAAACACCCCACCCCTCAAAATTGAGGGGCAGGGGAGCTGAGAGTGTGCTTAGCACACTTTTTTATAAAATGCAGACAATATAATTATATTTTAAACTTATGTATAATATCGTTTAATTCCTCAATCTTTTTCGTAAAACGTTCACTTGCAGCATATATCTCCTGTGCACTGGCTGCCTGTTCCTGGGAGGCAGCAGATACATTGCTTGTGGCATCTGCCACATTGCAGGACATATAATCAATTTCACCAAAATAACTCTTCACGTTATCGGTTCCATCAGAGAGTTCCTGAACAATCCCCTGCATCACCTCAGCCAGCTTTGAAATATCAGATATGCGCTCTACAATAAGCCTGAATGTCTCTCCAGAATGGTTCACAACCTTCGTTCCCTGCGCAACACTCTCAAGGCCCTTTTCCATTGCCGAAACTGCCTCTTTCGAGCTTTCCTGTATGGATTCAATCATCTTAGCAATCTGTGCAGTTGCATTATTAGATTCATCTGCCAGATTACTAATTTCAGATGC
>JALEPP010000138.1 GCA_022767075.1 Agathobacter sp.
GCTTTGAGACCGTATTTCTTACGCTCTTTCATACGTGGATCACGTGTTAAGAATCCGTTAGCTTTTAATACTGGTCTGTACTCAGCATCTACCTGAAGTAATGCACGAGCGATTCCGTGACGGATTGCTCCGGCCTGTCCGGTGTATCCACCACCCTTAACGTTTACAAGTACGTCAAATTTGTCAACTGTCTCAGTTGCAACTAATGGCTGACGAACAACAACCTTTAAGGTCTCAAGTCCTAAGTACTCATCGATATCTCTTTTATTGATTGTAATTTTACCTGTTCCTGGTACTAAGTATACACGAGCAACAGATGATTTTCTTCTACCAGTTCCGTAATATTTTGTAGTAGCCAATTTACCTTACCTCCTTCAATTAAAATGTTAATGTCTCAGGCTTCTGAGCTGCATGCTTGTGATCTGGTCCAGCGTATACGAATAATTTGGTGTACATCTGGCGTCCCAAAGGTCCCTTTGGAAGCATTCCCTTAACAGCGAACTCAATAACGCGCTCTGGATGTTTGTTTAACATTTCCCTTAATGTAGTCTCTTTCATTCCGCCTACATAGTCTGAATGATGGTAGTAGATCTTCTGGTCCATTTTCTTACCAGTAACCTTGATCTTCTCTGCATTAACTACGATTACATAATCACCAGTATCAATGTGTGGTGTAAAGATTGCTTTATTCTTTCCTCTTAATACTTTAGCAACTTCTGATGCTAAACGTCCTAAGGTCTTTCCCTCAGCATCAACTACATACCATTTTCTGTCGATGGTTGCTGGGCTAGCCATAAATGTTTTCATGGGTTTTCCTCCTTGATCAATTAACAAATTTCACTGGAACACTTCTTGAATCGCGTATGTCCGGACGCCATCCTACTTGTATTCCCATTGGTCATGTGGTTCGTTTTCTTCCAAACCACAATATATTGTAAATGCTCGCCGGGGCTGTTGGCTAACATTTATCGCCTATTTCACAGACTTACACATAATACTACGATTGCACCCTCATGTCAAGGATTTTTCCATCAGTTTGCAGGGTTTTCTTCATACTCCAATCCAATCATGGTAAGTCCTTTTGCAGGGGCTGTGGGCCCTGCTGCACTGCGGTCCTTTGCCTCCAGAATAGCCGGAATCTCCTCTGGCAGGATTTCCCCTGCTCCTACCTTAATCAGGGTTCCTGCTATGATGCGGACCATATTGTATAAGAAGCCATTGCCTTTTACACGAATCGTGATAATGGAATCTCTCTTTTCCACATCCAGAGAGTAGATGGTTCGAATGGAAGTCTCAGCCTGTCCACCTGTGGATGCAAAGCTTTTGAAATCATGCTCTCCCACCAGATAGGCTGCCGCCCGTTGCATCGCCTCCACGTCCAGATCGTAATAATAAAAATGAGTGTCCAACCTTCTGGTCGGATTGCGGAATTTCTGATTTAGGATGCGATACTCATAGGTTTTTCGGCTTTTGGAAAAACGCGGGTGAAAGCTCTCTGGAACCTGGCAGGAATCCTGCACCACAATATCCTCCGGAAGTCTTGTATTTAACGCATAGGATATTTTCTCAGCCGGCATTCTCGTATTGGTATCAAAGATACATACATTTCCCAGAGAATGGACTCCGGCATCGGTTCTGCTGGCGCCCGTAACCTTAATTGGCTCCTGCAAAAGGTCTGTCAGTGCTTCATTAAGCTTTTGTTCGATTGTGACACCGTTTGGCTGAATCTGCCAACCGCAGTAGTTGGTGCCATCATAGGCTACCACCATCTTTACACGCATAAATCTCCTTTACATCGGAAATGGCAAAAAGATTCTTGCCAAAATCACCAGTGCAATAAACGTAAGGATTATCACATATGCCTTTCCATCATTGGCACTATAAGTAAGCGGTTTCATTTTCGTTCTACCCTCTCCGCCATTGTAGCATCTTGCTTCCATAGCCATGGCTAAGTCATCGGCACGGCGAAAGGCGGATACAAAAAGCGGAACAAGGATTGGCACCATGTTCTTGGCCTTTTCAATAATGTTCCCTTTTTCAAAGTTGGCACCTCTTGCCATCTGTGCCTTCATGATTTTTTCCGTCTCTTCAATGAGAATCGGGATAAATCGAAGGGCAATGGACATCATCATCGCAATGGCATGCACCGGCACATGAATCTTATTCAAAGGTCCCAGGCTTTTCTCCAAACCATCTGTAAGCTGATTGGGTGTGGTGGTCAATGTCATAAGAGAGGTTCCGATAATCAGATAGATGAGTCGCAGGCTCATCAATATGGCATTTCTAATACCGGTATCTGAAATCTGAAATACGCCCCACTGCCAAAAGGTGGTATTACCCGGTGTCAACAGAAGATTGAACACAGCGGTAATCATAAGGATCATCACAATGGCTTTCAGTCCCTTCACAATATAGGAGAAAGGAACCTTTGAGCACTTAATCACTCCAACCATAAACAACGTAATAATTCCAAATCCAAGTATCCCTTTAAAGGTAAACAGGGCAATAATATAGATTAAGGTTGCAAATAGCTTTACACGGGGGTCCAGTTTATGCACCGGCGAATCCGCCGGATAATACTGGCCTATGGTAATATCTCGAATCATAGATTACTCCTTAAGGGCTGCCAGAATCGTAGCCTTTGCTTCCTCTACCGTTGTGGCAGAAAGGTCCACGTTCCATCCCTTTTCTTTTAACTCATGAATAAAATAGGTTACCTGAGGTGCCGCAAGTCCTACCATCTCAAGCTCCTTATAATGTCTAAACACTTCTTTTGGTGTGTCATCATACATCACCTGTCCACCGTTCATTACCAGGATACGGTCCACATACTGAGCCACATCCTCCATGCTGTGGGACACCAGAATAATGGTAATTCCCAATTCCTTGTGCATCTTGGAAATCAAGCCCAGGATTTCATCTCGTCCTGCCGGGTCGAGGCCGGCGGTTGGCTCGTCCAGAATCAGCACCTGTGGTTTCATGGCAAGTACACCTGCAATAGCTACTCTTCGTTTCTGTCCCCCGGACAAATCAAAGGGAGATGCATCGTATAATTCCTCCGGGAATCCTACATTGTGCAAGGCCTCAAATGCCCGAAGCTCCACCGCCTTTTGATCCAGTCCCTGGTTCTTTGGACCAAAACAGACATCCTTGAAAATGGTGGTCTCGAAAAGCTGATGCTCCGGATACTGGAATACCATTCCCACCTGTCCTCTCAGCTGAGTCAGATCATAATCCTTATCATAAATGTCCTGACCATTGTAATATATGGTTCCTGAGGTGGCTTTTATCAAACCGTTCAAGTGCTGAACCAACGTACTTTTTCCGGATCCGGTATGTCCAATAATTCCAAGAAACTGTCCATCCGGAATCTCCAGATTGATATCCTTTAACGCCCAAATTGCATAGGCGGTGTCTTCACTGTAACAATAATTCACATTATCTAGAATAATTGACATGAGAGCCCTCCTTTTCCAATGCTGCCATGAGTTCCTCTCTGGTCAGAATTCCTTTTGGAATGTCTAATCCGCTCTTTCTAAGTTCCTCCGCCAAAAGAGTAATCTGAGGTACATCCAGACGGTGAGCTTTTAACTCCTCCACCCGAGAGAATAGCTCTCTTGGAGTCCCCTGCATGACCACCTGACCCTTGTCCATTACGTAGACGTAGTCTGCCCCCACCACTTCTTCCATATAGTGGGTAATCAGCAAAATGGTAACTCCCTTCTCCTGATTTAACTTGTGGGCCGTATGAATAACCTCTTTTCGCCCGTTGGGATCAAGCATAGCGGTGGGTTCATCAAAAATAATACATTTTGGTTCCATAGCCACAACCCCCGCAATGGCCACTCTCTGTTTTTGTCCTCCGGACAATTTATTTGGGGAATGCTTGCGATACTTAGACATTCCTACAGCATCCAAGCTCTTCTCAACTCTATTCCAGATTTCATTGGTTGGAATCCCAATGTTTTCCGGTCCAAATCCTACATCTTCTTCTACAACGCTGGCAATAATCTGGTTGTCCGGATTCTGAAACACCATTCCGGCTGTCTTTCGAACAGACAGAATGTTCTCCTCCTTGGACACCTCCATACCGTCTACCCAGAGTTCTCCTTCGCTTGGCGCTAACAGGGCATTAATATGCTTTGCCAATGTAGATTTTCCGGAACCATTATGTCCCAGAATGGCGATAAATTGACCGGGCTTTACGTCAATATCCACATGATTTAATGCAGTGGTAATTGCAACCACGTTGGCCTCTTCATCGCGACGAATGTACTCGTGAACGAGATTCGTTGCCTTAATCATACTCATTTTCTTTTACCAGTGCAGTCTGTGTAACTGTCCTTCCAATTTCATGTGATCGAAGTTGTTCTGTCTCAAAGCCTCATATAAAACGATTGCTACGGAATTGGAAAGGTTCAGTGAACGTGTCTCCCCAATCATAGGAATACGCACACAGGTGTCAGGGTTCTCTTTTAATATTTCCTCCGGAATCCCTGCGCTTTCCTTACCAAACATCAAAAAGCAGTCCGGTTCATAGTGCACATCACAGTATGTGTGCTGTGCTTTTGTGGTTCCGTAATAAATCTTTGCATCCGGATTCTTCCGGCAGAAGTCCTCCCAGTTCACGTAGGTGTGAACCTCAAGCTCTGACCAGTAATCCATTCCCGCACGTTTCAGATGCTTCTCGTCTAAAGAAAATCCAAGTGGCTCAATTAAATGTAAGACAGTTCCTGTTGCCACACAGGTCCTTCCAATATTTCCTGTGTTTGCCGGAATCTCAGGTTCATATAACACTACATTTAATTTTGCCATCTTGTTTTTCTCTCCTTTACGTTAAGAATTCTTTTCCTCTCGTAATTTTGTGATAAATGCTTCAATTCGCCCAATGGCGATTTTTAGGTTCTCTAAGCTGTACGCATAGGAAATGCGGATATATCCCTCCCCACAGTCACCAAATGCAGTTCCCGGAACTACTGCCACCTTCTGATCCTGTAAAAGTGCTGTGGCAAATTCCTCCGAGGTCATCCCGAACTCCTTGATGCACGGGAACACATAGAACGCTCCAAATGGTTCAAAGCAGGTAAGTCCCATTTCTTGAAAGCGTTTCAGCAGGTATCGGCGTCTTCCGTTGTACTCATCCCTCATCATTTCCACATCAGCATCCCCATTTTTCATTGCCTCAACTGCCGCATACTGGCTGGTAGTTGGTGCACACATAATGGCAAACTGGTGAATCTTTAACATCTGCTGAATAATCTCTTCCGGTCCGCATGCATAGCCAAGTCTCCATCCCGTCATAGCATGGGACTTGGAAAAACCGTTAATTGTGATGGTACGCTCTTTCATGCCCGGAAGACTTGCAATGGATACATGCTTTTGGTTGTAGGACAGCTCCGAATAAATCTCATCGCTCATTACAAACAAGTCATGTCGGATGATTACCTCCGCAATGGCCTCCAAATCCTTTCTCTCCATAATGGCTCCCGTAGGGTTATTGGGGAAAGGCAATACCAAAATCTTTGTCTTGGGGGTAATCGCAGCCTCAAGCTCCTCTGCAGTGAGTCGAAACTGGTTCTCTTCTTTCAGCTCAATGATAACCGGAACTCCATTTGCAAGCACTGCACACGGCAGATAGGATACATAGCTTGGCTGTGGAATCAGCACCTCATCGCCCGGGTCAAGCATGGCGCGGAAAGCAATGTCAATTGCTTCACTACCACCTACTGTGACAATCATTTCTTTGTTATAGTCATAGGAAAGACCATAATGACGGTCTAAAAATTTGGCAATCTCGACTTTTAATTCCTTTAGTCCTGCATTAGAGGTGTAAAAGGTTCTTCCTTTTTCCAGGGAATAGATACCCTCATCACGGATATGCCATGGGGTATCAAAGTCAGGTTCTCCAACTCCAAGGGAAATGGCATCCTTCATCTCAGCAACGATGTCAAAGAATTTTCGGATCCCCGATGGTTGGATGGTCTTTATAGTTTTTGATAGTGGGTCTCTCATTAGAACATCATAATCCTTTCATCTTTTGCTGGTTCTGCCATAATCGTTCCATGGTCTTTGTATTTTTTTAAAATAAAGTTGGTCTTTGTACTTAAGATACTCTCCAGTGGAGAAAGCTTATCTGACACGAACTGAGATACTTCACGAAGGGTCTTTCCCTCCAACGTAACCATAAAGTCAAAGCCTCCGGAGATCAAATAGACAGATTTCACCTCCGGATAGTTGTAGATCCGCTCTGCAACCTTGTCGAATCCCATTCCTCTCTGCGGGGTAACACGCACCTCGATGAGGGCAGTGACCTTCTCTGTGCCCACCTTATCCCAGTCGATCATGGTATTGTATCCGCAGATAATGTGTTCATTCTCCATGGCTTCGATTTCCTTTAAAACCTCTGCCTCCGGCATATCTAACATCACTGCTAAATCAGCTAAGTCAATACGGCTGTTTTTCTCAATATGTTTTAAAATCTTTTCACGCATTTCTATCTTACCTCTTTCCTTTTTTAGAATCCGCCAAATACCTGCACAAAATCTATCAGGAATCCTCTCTACTCCACGAGATAAATCTCATCCTTTTGAGGAGTCTCTAAAAATCTTCTTTCGTCTTCATTGATGAGTACACGATCATTTCCATGGGTTGCTTTTCCAATAAGAGCACATGGTATTCCATGATTTTCCAGCTCTCTCACAAGCCCCAGGCCATCCTCCGTGGCCATCAAAAGGCTGCCTCCTGAGACCAGTTTATATGGATTGACTCCTAAGTATTCACAGATTTCCACGGTTTCCTGGCGGATTGGAATCTTCTTCAAATCAATTTCCAGTCCGACGCCAGATGCCTCTGCCATGTCCCAAAGTGCACCAAAGATGCCACCCTCTGAGACGTCGTGCATGGCACTAACGCCAGACGACACGGCGACTGCGGCCTCCGATAGAATCGGTAGACACACCTCTAATTTCTTTGCCTGATTTAAAAAAGGCTGCGAGAAGTGCTCTCTTAATGCTTCCTTCTTTCGTTCCAACAGCTGCAAAGTACCGGACAAAGCAATCCATTTGCTGACAACAATATCCATCCCCGGCTTTACCCCGGAAGTGCGCACCACTTCGTTGGCTTTTCCCATGGCAGTAACCATAACGATACACTGGCTGACGCTTCTGGTCACCTCCGTGTGTCCGCTTAAGATATCCATGGAAAAGGCTTTGGCAGCTCTTTCCAGCTCTTCCATCAGCTTTCTAAGCTGTGGCTCCTTGGCTGAGGTTGGCAAAAGGACAACCACGCTAAGGCCAAGGGGAGTGGCTCCCGCTGCCGCAAGATTGTTTATGGCTCGAAGTACCGTTCTCTCCGCCAAGGCCTTCGGATCGTCCAGGTCTCCAAAAATCGGGTCTGAAGAGATTGCCACCTGGCAAGCCTTCTCCAGCTTTACCGCTCCGCAGTCTTCCCCTACCGAGGAGGCTACTACGGTTGCAGCGTTTTCTATATGAAGTTGTTTTAACACGGAGCGTTTTAAAATTGCTTCCGAAATCTTACCTGACTTCACGAGAACGTCCTTCCTTAATACTATGATATATGCGACATTAGGCTGTCCCGATTTCTTCAGGGCAGCCTATCCTTATTCTGATTTATTGGGTTACAGTGGTCTGATTGTTACCATCCACATTTGTATTTGAACCAGGATTCTGAGTTGAATCCTGATTTGGGGTCTGGGTTGGATCCTGAGTCGGGTTCTGAGTCGGCTCCTGCGTTGGCTTCTGGGTTGGATCCTGAGTCGGGTTCTGAGTCGTATCCTGACTTGGGTTCTGAGGTTCAGAAGGCTGCTGTGGTGCCTGTGGCTGCGGTGTCTCTACCGGTGCCGGCGGTGCAGCAAGTGCCGCTACCGTATCCTCAACCACCTGATCATCCTTGGTCGCTATTGCCTGAGCAATGGCTGCATTGATTGCAGCTAACTGTTCCTCTGTTGCCCCGGCCACACCAACGGTAGTGGTTCCCGCAGAAGCACGGTAGGTGCTGTTGTTAAAGACATCCCTGCTCTGCTCTACCCCATCCTGGTACACAATCTTCCACAATCTGGCATTGTAGCCAATGTGGGAAGAAACATCCTTATGGTAATATCCCAAAGGCACGTCTCCGGAAAGATTAAAGTTGGTAGCAGGCTTATCCTCAGAAAGGGTCTCACTTACGAAGTCCACCTTTCTTCCTGCTGCTCTTGATTCCTGTCCATAAATGTTAAAGCAGATATTTCCTCCGGAACAATATCCTTCAATGTAAATTGGAGCATCGGTATTATTTTTGAATTTTAAATCCTTGTAGTCACCGGCAATTGCAGCATCACCGGATAAATCCACATAGGTAACCACCATGGAATGTGGTGCTCTCTGGGTAACCTCCAGCTCTGCACGAATTACGGCATTGTAAAGAGTGGTAGAAACCTGGCAGATTCCTCCTCCCATACTATTTACAACCTGACCATTTTCATAAGAGCCCGCTTCCTGATAACCATTTTCGTAGGTGTATGGGCTAAGTGCAACGTTTACCGAGAACTCATCTCCCGGATAGACCACCGCACCGTTTACCAGAGAGCAGCCGTTTCTTACGTTAATCTCACGGCCGCTATTTCCGGTACCAAAATAAGTAGAAAAGCTTCCGAGACAATCCTTTACCTTTGCAAGCTCTGATTCCGAGCCTTTGAATTGTACGGTGTTGCATACCAGCTTAATTGTGGTATCGTCTCCAACCGTCCAATTATTAATGGCATCATTGATAGCAGAAACACTTGCCACATAATCGACTTCGTTACCGTTGCTTCCCGGAACTGTGGTAAAGCTGCCTCCTTCTTTTACGAGGCCCATGTTTACTGCCGGAAGATTGAGACTCTTTCCGTTTGCATACAAAAATCGTGCTGCAGTCTGGTTATCCACCCTCAATCTCAGATCTACTACCTGTTCCTGTTTCTTTAAGTCCTCTGTCTCTTTGAAGCGACGAATTAAGCTGCCGGAATGACCTACTGCCACAGCTTCCTGTACCGCTGTATCCAAATCAAAGGACGCTCCCAGCTCTGTCAAGGTGGTTTCCACGGTTCCGTTTTCACTCACCAGCTCAAAGGTGGTTCCCATTAGAGCATCCAATTGTTCCTGTACCTTTGCATGAGCCTCTTCCTCAGTAAGATCGCTCACATCCACATTTCCAATGAATACGCCATCTACAATACGAATTTCCATGCTCTCTGAGGCCTTGACCATACTGGTCTTTGCAAGTCCCAGTCCAAGTAAAACTGTCAATGCCAAAAGAGGCATCCATACCTTATATTTCTTCATACTATCCTCGCTTTTTACACACTTTTGTTTCGTGTTACTTTTTGCGTTACTTATGAACCATTTTATCATAATCCACTTCATTTTCAAGAATGAATATCCACGAAACTCCCTACATTTCTCGTGGATTTTTGTACGTTTTTACACGAAGAAGCTTGGGATAATTGTTGTTAAGACCATTGCCACAATCACAATCAATACGACAATTGCAACTCGACGATTTCTCTTAGGATTTCCATTAAAATTGTACATTATTGTTCACCTCACGAAAAAAATAAGCTATACTATGATTACTCTTTCCGAAATATCTCGGAAGGCAATACCCTTGAAAGGAATTATTTATGTTAGTTCTTCTAGCAATTACACTTGTTGTCATCATCGTACTGGGCTATTACCGCTCCAAAGTCACCCAATCACAGGACAATGCTGAAAAAGCCTTCTGGGAAAAGGAGCTTGCCGCCGGCAATACCAGACGTCAGGATTTAGAAAAACTAGATTATATTACCATACCCTTAGAACAATTTCCACTAGGGCTTAATACCGATGCAGAAAAGGAGCTTGTGGCGCTTTCCAAAGAGCGCATCAAGAATTTCCAGGGCTTATCCAATACCGAGCTAAAGCTTCAATACGGCACAGCCAACCTGGATGAGCTTTCCTCTTATGAATCCAATTTCATCCGCCTGCAGCAAGTGGTTTTGGAATATGCCAAAGAGCTATGCACCGCAGACCGAAGGGCAGATGCAATCCACATCTTAGAATTCATGCTGCAAAATGGCGGCGACATCTCCGGCTTATATCTGGAGCTTGCCACCCTCTACCAGCAGGAGGGCTGCGAGGAAAAGGTGCAACATCTCTTCACAACCATTGACCAAAACTTTGCCCAAGGTCCCAACCAATCCACAGCCAAACGACTCAAGACTCAATTAGAGAAATACACCATTGCCAAAGAAAATATGGGGGAAGACCTTACTCTGTAGAGTCTTCCTTTTTTATTGCTCCAAATCTGCTGCGATATTGATCCATCAGTCTGGAAGCCTGGCTTCTGGTGAGGGTTTCCAATTCCAGTGGCTCCGTAATCCCATATAGCTTTCGGACCTCCTCCAGTCTCTGTAGCTGATGAGCGGTAGCCTTTGTCTGCTTTTTCACCTTTACCAAAAGAGGCTTTGGAGGCTCCGGCTCCAGCTTCTGCTGCTTCATCATCTCTAGAAAAATCTCATAGAGCTTCTGGGTTTCTATGGCATCATCCAATGCTCTATGCCCCCGCTCTCTTTGAATCTGAAAATAGGTGCACAAGTCCTCCAGCTTTTTGGACTGTGGTCCCGGCAAAAGCCTTCTGGCAAGCTTTAAGGTATCCACTCCGCACATGGGAATCTCTTTCTTGTGGTTCGCCGCCCACTGTGCCAAAAAGCTGTAATCGAATATCACATTATGACCTACAATGGGCAGTTCCCCAATAAAATCCAAAAGACCTTCAATCGCTTCGTCTTCCTGCATTCCGGTTTCCACCATTTCTTGGCTGATTCCCGTAATGCTGGTGGTTTTTTCCGAAATCGTCCTCCCGGAATTCACAAGAGTACCATAGGTATCTACCACCTGATGGTTTCGTACCTTTACCGCACCAATCTCTATGATTTTATCTTCCTTCATACGAAGGCCTGTCATTTCCAGGTCTACTACCACATAATCATTCAATTCCAACGTACCTCCCACTCATTATAAGCTCCCAAGCTTTGGAAAACTCATGTGAGACAAATAGCGGCTCTCGAAGGTTTCCTCATTTGAAAGTACAATCTCCTTTGCATTGGTACAGGCAGCCTGAGGAAACGTTCCCCGGTTTTCGCCCAAGCGAATTGCCCCCATCAGGGATGCATTTCCTACCGGGATACATCTTCCTTTCATTTCCTTTGGAAGCAGACCCACAACCACAGCATCCGAAGGATCCATTAAATGTCCCATTCCTCCGGCCAGGTAGATTTTCTCCACTTCCTCCGGTTTCACACCTGCATGCTGCAGCAAGACCTCTATCCCCGCCGTCATTGCAGCCTTTGCCATCTGTATCTCCCGAATATAATCCTGAGTGAGCACAAGATCACAATCCTTTTTCCAGAGCGACACCGGATAACCCTCTGAAAAATAGGGTTCCTGTAAAAGCCCTGTCTCATCCAGAATTCCCTGTTTTCTTAGAAGGGCCAGCAATTTTAGAATTCCTGCACCATGAAGCTCCATTCCAAGAGCACTTCCCTCAAAGGCGGGGCCTGCGGAGGTGGAAGTGACATACATCTGGCCCTCCGTTCCAAGAACCATCTCTCCGTTGGTTCCAAAG
Organism: Agathobacter sp.; assembly: GCA_022767075.1. Taxonomy (GTDB): domain Bacteria; phylum Bacillota; class Clostridia; order Lachnospirales; family Lachnospiraceae; genus Roseburia. The sequence goes on from JALEPP010000138.1 coordinate 11,641, forward strand.
TCAAGGAGCAGTACCGGAGCCTTTGCCTTATATATGTCCAGCCCATAGATTCCACTGACGATATCTCCACCCACATAAGCGGAGATTCCCGGCAAAAGGAAAAAGGCTCTGCCATCCTCCCCAATTGCATGCACCCTTCTATAGGAGAGGTCCACCGGAGTAAACGGGTAGTTCCCAAGGCCTTTCACCGAAAGATTTTGGAACAGGTGCTGCATCGTCGTATTTCCGGATATATACACCGGAACCTCCTTTGGCACCTTTCTTTCCCTTAAGATTTCTTCCAAACGATTCACAATCAGCTGATGCAGCTCCTGTTGTTTTCCTGCATTTGCTGCCTGGATTCTATGAATCACATCCGCTCCATAGGCACGCTGGGGATTCACAAAGGAAGCTTCCGACACTCCTGTATGAAGATATGCAGTCACAGCCACCGTTGTGGTTCCCAGATCTACCGCCACAAATTGTGCCTGTTCATGGGAAAAAGGCGTTCCTTCCGTCACCCTCTTTTGATACCAGGGATATGCCCTTTCTCCCTCTTCTCGTAAAACACGAAAAGCCTCCTTTTCAGGAAGCTTTATCTCATATATTCCGGGTTTACAGAATTGACAGCTTTTCACCCTGCCATATCCATATACCTCTACGGTACATAATCCACATGTTCCATTTCCACCACATGGAGCATGGACTTCTATTTTCGCCTGCTGCAGAGCCTCTAATAAGGTCTGCCCTCTTGCAATCTGTATGCGCATGGATACGTCCCTTTCTCACTTTCCCAATCAGATTGCATGGTTCAGCATTCTGACTACTACATCAATCCCTGCAATCCATAAAAGAGCAGTTCCAATCATATATGCCTTGGTCTTATGTTCAAATCCAAAGTGGTATCCCGTATACATTCCGGCAATTACAAATACCACACTAAACACAATAATAAAAATCAGAATCAACAGAAAATCCATATGGAGGAGACCCATTGCCGCTCCCGCCATAAAGGTGTAAAAGCTGGTACCTCCCACCATCCAGATAAAACGCTTCAACTCCAATTTATCGTTGCGTCGCTCAAAGACCTTTTCATTTTTGACCGCTTTTACCAGCAATCTTACTCCCAGACAGAAGAAGATTACCACTGCCAGAATACAGCCAATAAAAAACTCATCGGTGGCATCTGACTCTCGGTACAAAAGTCCTGAGAGGAAATGCCCTATAAATAAAGCAATCAGCTGCCAAACCGCAACGATTAAGCAGATGAGAGATAATTGTTTTTTGTCTACCTTCTGCACCAGGCTTCCCTGGCATTCCATAGCAGCAAAGATATCTAGTGAAATCCCCGCCACAATGAGCATCAATTCAATCCAGCCCATCTTTTCTCCTTTCCACCGGAAACAATCTACTAGGGACATTATAATGGCAAACCCAAGGGTTTGCCATATACAGATATCCCAATATATATATCAAATCCGATTTTGTAAATCAAATCTCCTTCATCACTTCTTCCATGGAATGAGAAATCATGTAGGTATAGGCCTCTGCCATTTGCTTTGGAGATTCATTCATACCGGTCTTGACCCACTCCATCATGGCAAAGCACATGGTCTGTCCATAGTAGGAAGCCACAACCTCCGTGGTAAGCCAAGGCATCCTGCGGTGTCGCCCCCTGCACTGTTCTGCAAATAATTTTTCCAACACTCTCACAACACATTTGTTTGCCACATCCGAGAAAGTAATGACTCCATCCATCTTCACTGCCTTGGTATAAAACACCCGGTCCTTTTGAATGTTGGTAAAAAGAAGCACCATAGCCTCTGTAACCATTCCATTTGAAATCAACGGATAAATAGGGTCTAACAGCTCATTCGTGATAATCCATTCCATAAGCTCGTATTTATCCTGAAAATGGTTATAGAAGGTAGGGCGAATTACCCCTGCTTTATCCGTAATCTCTTTGATTGTAATCTTTTCAATAGGGCGCTTTGCAGCAAGCTCCTTTAAAGCCTCTGCCAGCAACACATCAATAGCATTTTTCCCTTGTTTTGTCATACTACGCTACCAGCTCCACAATGGTAATACATCTTGCATCTTTGTCATCTTTTAAGTCAATGGTAGTGGCCGATTCCATAAGCATTACTCTTGGTCTTAACACAAATCCACGATAGTTTCTTACAACAATCGCATGCTCTCCCGTGGATAGGACAACCTCACAGCCTACAGGATATACCGCTACGCAATCCAAAAACTGAATCACAAGCTTTGGATCAAACTCCACACCGGCCATAGCCATAATGTACTCCACCGCATCAGATGGGACAATTGGCTTGTGATACGGAGTCTTGCTCACCATAGCATCATAGCTGTCCGCAATCTTGATAATACGTCCAAACAGAGAGATTTCATCACTGGCCTTACGCATAGGATAACCCTCGCCGTTGTACCATTCATGATGCTCCAGCACACCCTCCAGAATCTCCTCGCCAAAATGGAAGCGCTCCTTCAAGTAGGTATATCCAAGCTTTGAATGCTGTGACATCTCTTCTCTCTCCGCCTCAGACAGTGCTCTTGGGGCATCCAAAATCTCATCTTCGATAAAGCGTTTCCCTATATCATGCAAAAGCGCACAGGTGGTAAGCTCCTGAAGACGCTCTCTGCTCATTCCCATTCGACATCCCATCATAGCGGAAATCATTGCCACATTAATGGAATGGAAATAGATATAATCCTCATAAGACTTTATGTCCACCATATTGCACATAACGTCTCCATTTTTCAATATCTCATCTACCACACCCTCAATGGTACGCTGAAGGTTGCGCTCTTCCGGGGTTCCCGGCTCATTTCCGGTCATAAACACTTCGTGCACCGACTTTAGGGTCTCTCTTCGAATCTCAGGGCTGATTACCTCCTGAATCTCAATTCCCTGAGTAAATGCATCGTCTACATAGATTCCCTGATATCCCATAGCTTCCAATTCTCGGATTGTAATCTCATCTAGGATTTCATGGTTTTTGTAACGAACTTCTCCTGTTCCGCCAAAAATATCCTGGCCGATGGCCATTCCTTTTTCCAGTTTATCAATGGTAAGATATCTCATATGCTAGTCCTCATCAAACTCCATTGTGACGAAATAACCCTTTTCTGTTTCCTTTACATCCACTACGGTCCCTTGTCTGGATTTGAGACGTTGGCTTACCTCATAGTTCCCCGACATGGCAATCGCATGTTCAATGGTGTAATAGTAGGAAGTAGGAAGCTTGCTCTCGGTAATCTTCAAGTGGTCTCCTACCTTGGTAAGTCCCGGACGTTCCATTTTAAATTCCATCTGCCGCATAGTTGCTCACTTCCTTTTATCTCTTTTCCATGTCCCTTTTGAATTAGTTCCCCCCAAAGCTCTCCTTGTGTAAATCGATAATAGCCTGAAGCTGCGCACCCTCTACCGGCGCCACTCCATGCTCGATATGCTTGCCCTCTGAGGTAATCTCACCTAAGTTAAATACCTCCTTATTCTCGGTATATTCGATGGTATAGTAATGGCCCTTCTGCTCCTTTGCATTCCAGGTAAGGTATACCCTCTGGCAACAAGGCACATTCTCATAACGTGCAGGAAAATCTACAGATACCACCATAAGGTCCTCCTCAATTCCCATCGGCATGACAGAAAATTCCTCCGGTAAATATGGATACATTCTCTGGTCCTGATAGCAGGACTCATAAAACTCATCCAAGAAGGTCTCTTTCTCCTCAGAAATTGCATCCACAAATGACTGACCCTCCTGATAGAAACGTTTTGGTAGATTGTTAAACTCAAACTGCTTTCTGGAAACCTGATGGTATTGCACCTCGGTAAGCTTAATGGTCCTGGTCTCTGTCTCCATTTTCTTACGGTTCTCATGATGATCCGCTATTTTTTTCAAAAGCTCCTTCTTGATAATCAGGTTATCCGTAAAAGGATTCAGGGCAATTCCGATAATATTAACCTTTTCGTCAGCCCCAACCTTATTCACTGATTCATAGTCCATGTTCAAAAGCGCCGGAACTACCGGTTTCTCAGGAACCTGCTCAATAGAAGTATATACCGGGAGATAAGATTCCTGATTTTTATCCTTTAAAAAAATCGGGATTGGTCTAGCCTCCTTCCCAAAGGTTGCCGGTACCAATACTCTGGAACGTTGCATCGCACGAAGCAAATCATTGAGATTATCCACGCTCCTTTCCTTTGCATACACCTTTATTGCAGCCTCCAGCTCCGGATTTTTCACCTTGACGGTGGTCTGTGGATCCGCATTCTCATCTTCTCCCCCAAAAGGAAGAAATGCCATTTTCTTTTCGTCCATTTTATTTCCTCAATTACTTTCCTATTCCTTTTATTTTTGTCTACTTATCCCCTATCCTACCACAAATCCCTATTTTGAACAAGATTCGCTCTCTATCAAAAGGCCCTCCCTTTGGAGCATTTCTATAATATTTGCATCTCTGACAATCCATGGCTGTTCTCCAAAACCGGGGCCCGCCTCTATGATTTCCTCGGGTGTCGCCCAATAAAGCTGATAGCCCTTGGCCAACTCACTTTCCGTCATCTGTGGCGCAATGGATACCTCCTTCACCTGACAGCGATACACATAAGTAATATTGTGATACACCTGGTCCTGGCAGAAACGATCCCTTCGAAGCTCTTCCACCTCACCGATTTCCTCAATGGTCTCAGGAATCACAAAAAGTCCTGACTCCTCTTTTACCTCTCGAATTACAGCCTCTCTCCAGGTCTCCCCAGCATCGATTCCACCACCCAAAATCTTGAAGTCCCCAGCCATTCCACGTTCTGTGGCGATTTTACCATCTCGAACAATCACGGCTCTTACTCCATATCTTGTCACCACTTCCATATTCCTGGTGTAGTTCTTTTCATCCATCACAAACAGCTTTCTCATAAGCACACCCGTTTTATTTGCTTTTTTCTTGTTGTTTCTTTTTTGATTTGTCCTGATGTTTGCTCTGCTTTTTCTGAAGACTCCTCCATTCCTTGCGCCTTTGTTCCAGAAAAAGTTCTGCCAGCTCCTGCTGTGCTGCCCATTCGTCCGGAGACATCCCAGCCTTTCTGTCCGCCGCATTATGCGCCATTGTCTCCTGAATCAGGCAATCCAGATGTTTCCCGAGCTTGGCGTATTTCTTAATTCTTCGCTCCTCCTCCAAAGGAAGGTTCTTTTTCTTCTTATAGCTTATTCTGGTATCCATAGAAGCCCAGGCATCCATCACAATAGTCCGAAGCTGTAATTCCACAGGGACAATCTTTTCCTCATCCCCATTCAAAACCGGAACTTCTAAAATCATATGATAACTCTCATAACCATTTTTCTTCGGCTTACGAATATAATCCTTTACCTTTCGAAGTGGAAATCGTCCTTCCAAAGCAACGCGATCCGCAATCCAGTAAATCTCTCCCAGACAATAGGCAATGACCCGCACACCTGAGATGTCATTGAGTTTTTCATTGGCGGTTTCAAAGTCTGGCTCATAGCCTTTTCGTTGAAGCTTCCCATAGATACTCTCCGGGCGTTTCATTCGCTCCTCCATAAAGCGGATAAAACCATATCCCGTCTGCTGCTGATAAAGCACATTGAGCTCTTCCATATATAGTTTGACCTGCTGCCTGGCCACCTGATGAAGCTCCTGATAGGAGACATCCAGCCATTGTTTTTTTATCGTTTCTACTGTTTTCTTCATACCTTCATGCTAGTACAATCCCTACTTTTTCGCAAGGAGTTTCCATTTATTTTTCTAGGAAAGAGTTTCATTCATGCTTCCGGTACGATACCCCTTTAAATCAAGTGCCACATAAGTAAATCCCAGTTTTTGAAAGGCTTCGTGTACCTGATTTCGCACAGACTCTTCCAGCATCCTGTCCATCTCCCGAGGCAAAAGTTCAATGCGTGCCATATCCCCATGTACCCGGACACGAAACTGATGGAAGCCCAGTTCCATTAGCAACTGCTCACCTTGATCAATTCGATCAAGAACCTCCTTACTCAAGGGCTCACCATATGGAATTCTGGTTGCAAGACAGGCAAAGGATGGCTTGTTCCAGCTTGGAATGTCCAATTCTTTTGCAAGATTCCGAATCTCCTCCTTGGTAAAGCCAAGCTCACGCAAGGGACTTTTTATTCCCAACTCTTCTACCGCCACAAGTCCCGGTCTGTAATCTCCTGTATCATCCAGATTGGAGCCCTCCAGCACCTCTAATGCTCCGTTTTTTAACGCCAGCTCCTTCATTTTTCCAAACAGATCCCTCTTGCACAGATAACAGCGATTCCTTGGGTTTGCCTGAATTTCAGGATTGCTCAGTTCATCCACCGGAAGAAGCACATGCTTTACCCCAAGCTCCTTGCAATAACAGATAGCCTCTCTTTCCTCCCTCCCCGGGAAAAAGCACGAGGTAGCTGTGATGGCAATGACCTTGTCTCCCAAAGCCTCCCTGGCAGCGAAGAGCAAAAGGGTCGAATCAATCCCTGCTGAAAAAGCCACCGCCACCTTTTCATAGGTAGCGATGGTTTCTTTTAACGCGCTATATTTGTTTTTCAGTTCCTGTGTCAGTTTTTCTCTTTTCATTGGTCGTACTCCTCCAGGAAGTTATGGCGTACACCATTTTTGTCCTTGTACTGAATCACGGTACTTAAATTGACATTGTACATACTCTTAAAAATATTACCTTCTACGTATGGATTCCCCTTTTTCATGGTGGCAATCAGATTCTTAATCTCCATACGTTTGGAAGCAGAAGTCCCATCATCTCTGCAGGAGGTACAGGTATCTGTAAAGCGGCATGCGCACTGCAGAAAGTGAAGGTTGTAGGTATCTCTCCACTGTATGATATCATCCTCTCTGATGTAGTACATTGGGCGAATCAATTCCATTCCCGGGAAGTTGGTGCTGTGAAGCTTCGGCATCATGGTCTGAACCTGGGCTCCGTAAAGCATCCCCATAAGAATAGTCTCAATCACATCATCATAGTGATGTCCCAGGGCAATCTTGTTACATCCAAGCTCTTTCGCCTTGCTGTATAGGTGGCCTCTTCTCATTCTGGCGCAAAGATAACAAGGGTTCTTGTCTATATCATACACCGTATCAAAAATCGTGGATTCAAAAATAGTCACCGGAACTCCAAGCAGCTTGGCATTTTTTTCGATCAGGGTGCGGTTGATCTCGCTGTATCCGGGATCCATCACCAGAAATACCAGCTCAAAATGAAACTTATTGTGTCTCTTTAGCTCCTGAAACAGCTTAGCAAGAAGCATGGAGTCTTTTCCACCGGAGATGCATACTGCAATGCGATCCCCCTCATGGATCATGTCATACTCATTGATTGCCTTGGCAAAGGGCGTAAAGAGACGCTTGTGGAAGGTCTTCTGGATGCCCTTCTCCACCTCCTTTTGTCTCTCCTCATCTGCCTCCTGAAAAATGGATGTAAGATAGGCTCCATATCCCCCCTTCAGGCTGACACACTGATATCCAAGACTTCGCAGCTCGGCTGCCATTTCCAGACTCTGAGTCCCCTTCATGCAGTAAAGGACGTAGCCCATTTCCCGGTCCAGAAGCCCTTGTCTTCCCTGCTCCATAAAGCCATCTATCCACTTGGAATTTGGAATGGCACCATAACGGTGAGATACCTCATCTCTGATATCCACCAATTGATATTTGGACGGATGAATATCCCCCAGCTCCTCTATGGTAATTTCAGCATTTTCATATTTTTCAAATAATTCGTTGGTCAAATCCATTGTTCTCCGCTTCTTATTGTTCTATGTCACTCTTCTATACATTGTATATTACGGAAACATTATAGCAACGAGGCCTAAAACACGCAAACGAATTATTCCTCTGTGAGGTATTCTTATCTCACGATTCTTATGGACTAGGTTTCATCCTCTCCCCTTATGCCAACAGGCCAGACTTGATTACTCCGCATAATACTGTGCCTGTGCATTCCACAGCTCATAGTATTTGCCGTTTCTCTCATTGACAAGGCTTTCATGGGTGCCTTGTTGAATAACCCTGCCCTGGTGGAACACGGCAATTTCATCGCAGAACTTGCAGGATGACAGACGATGGGAAATATAGATTGCAGTCTTATGTCCTGTAATCTGATCAAACTTACTATAAATCTCCGCCTCAGCAATGGGATCAAGAGCAGCCGTAGGTTCATCCAGGATAATAAACGGGGCATCTTTGTAGAGAGCACGTGCAATGGCAATTTTCTGGGCTTCCCCTCCGGAGACGTCAACACCATCTTCCGACAGGTTTTTATAAATCATGGTATCCAGACCCTTTTCCATATGAGAAAGACGCTCCCCAAATCCGGCGTCAACTAACGCCTTCTTTACCCGGTCGCTATCATAATTTATACCACCGGCAACATTTGCCCCCAAAGGTTGGCAGATAAGCTGAAAATCCTGAAACACTACCGAAAAGATTCCCATGTAATCGTCATAGCGATACTTGCGGATGTCAATTCCATTTAACAGAATCTGACCTTCCTGTGGATCATACAAACGGCACAGCAATTTAATAAACGTGGTCTTACCGCATCCGTTTTCTCCAACTATTGCCAGCCTTTTCCCAATCTTGAATTTCATATTCACATGCCGAAGCGCCCAGATATCAGAGCCCGGGTATTGAAAGGACACATCCTTAAATTCCACTTCGTATCTACAATCCGCTCTCTTCTCAGTGGTAAGACTACCCTGATACATGGAATTGGGAATATCAAGAAATTCAAAGGTTTTTTCCAGGTAATCGGCATTGGTTTTCATTTCTCCCGTCAGAGTTGTCAGCGCATAAATATTTTGCACCATCGCTGTGGCAGCTCCTACATACTGAGTAATACTTCCGATATCGAAGGCTCCACCCCAGGCCTTTAGACAGGTGAACACATATATGGTGCCTGTAATCACGGTAGCGACACACTCTCCCAAGCCTGCGTATACACCCATTTTTCCCATTGCGATTTTCCCAATTGGTCCTTCCACACCGAAATAGGAATTCGTTTTCCAATAGGCACTTATCAACCTTTGCTGATTATTCATTCGAATATCAACACTTCGTTCCTTGTCTTTTCCCACAAACCCGAAATGGCTAAACAAGCGATTTCCTAAGGTGGCATCCTTTGCATTATCACTCCAACACTTGGTGGCCGCTGCAGTCAGCTTGCCTGCCAGGATACTAACGCCAACCATAATTGTTGCCAATATCAGTACAAATGAGGGATGATTCATCGCAACCAGCCAGCCACCATCCTCGGGTACCGGAGAAGTGAATAAACTAATTGTTAATGCAATACCGTTGAAAATACCGATCACACTTGTGACCAAATCCTGGTAGAGATATACTGCTCTCATCAACCCCCAGCCAGACCATTTCTCATTTTGCTGTATCTGTGCTCTAAGATCATGATTCTCTTGTTTGTCCAGTTCCGAAAAATCGAGTGCGAACATTTTACGGATGAACAGGATTTCTTTTCTCCCCCACAAGTCATCCAATAAGGTCTCACATCGCCGCTTCAAGCCTGCATCTAAAAAGGTTGCAATGCCAACAACCAGCATACTGATTAATACCCATCTCCATAGTTGCTCCGCCCTGCGTAATGTTGCAAGCTCCTTCAATATTTGCGCAGAAAAGAAAACCGTTATATAAGGGGTAATTGCACTGAAAAGGCAGTACAAGGTCATAATCGGGAAAAATTTGGAAGATACCTTATGGAGCTCCTTTATCGCGCGCAGGTGCAACAAAGCAGCACGTCGAACATTTACTTTTTCTTTCATCACTAGAACTCCTTTCCTTCCCGGTAGTATCGGCTTTGAACTTCAAAAAGCTTGGCATATTCCCCGTCCATTGCAAGTAAATCTTCGTGGGTTCCCTCCTCCTTGATCTTTCCATCTGCGATAAAAATAATACGATCGCAAAATCTCGTGGAGGCCAACCGATGGGATATGAACAGCGAAGTCCTTCCATATGTGATTTCGTTATACTTGGTATAGATATCATTTTCAGCAATGGGATCAAGAGCCGCTGTAGGTTCATCCAACAGCAGGATTGAGGCATTTTTATACAGGGCTCTCGCAAGCATCAGACGTTGTGTTTGTCCCCCTGAAAATAGCACCCCGTCCAAATAAACCTCACGACCAACATGGGTTTCCAGACCTTTGGGCAGCTTCTCAACCATGGAGGTAAGCCCCGCTTTCTCCACACAATCTGCAAGCTTCTCGTAATCTATTCCAACTGCAGTCTGGGCAATTTCTTCTGCCACAGTAACATCCAGAACAGAAAACTCCTGAAACACTGCGCTGAACAGGTCATAATAGCAGCTTCTATTGAAGTCTCTGATGTCCCTTCCGTTTAACAGCACCGTCCCCTCCGTTGGATCCAATAATCCACAGAGAAGCTTTACCAGTGTAGTTTTACCTGCACCGTATAATCCTACAATCGCCAATTTTTCTCCCGGGCGAACCGTTAAGTTCATTTCATGAATCGTATCCTCCTTCGCACCGGAATAACGGTATGATACATTCTCAAGCTTCAGCTCATAACGGTCTGCCACCGGAATATTCACACCCGATTCAAACAAAAACGGCTCCGGGAAGTTCAAAAACTCGCGGACGCACGAGATATCCAGACTCTCCTTATGCAGTGTACTCATCTCCTGTAAAATGCCCATTACCCATGCCGTAAAAGTAGTTACAGCCGTGAAGTAAAGCAGAAACTCTGAGACACTTAACCCCTCTTTCAGAGACATATTTATCAAATAGAAATATGCGATGCCATTTCGAACAATCAGGAAAAACGTTTCTGTGATGTCGGCGATTGCTTCCACCCTCTCACAGCGAAGACTAAAGTCCAAATAGAGATTGTGAATCTGGTCTAAAATCTCATTGAGCCAGTTTTGTAACCCAAAGATTCGGATATCCTTTGCCATCTCTATGGACTCCGCCTTGCTTCTCAGGTAACTCTTTTTTTGGTAATACTCTTCCTCCTCATCTCTATGGGCATAACGCCAGTTGTTCGTATATCTCGATACCAGAAATCCGGCAAAACAGGTTGCAATCACAACAAGCAGTAGGAAACCATTTAATCGAGAGAGAATCGTCAGATATACGAGCATGCCACCTATATTTTTCAAAAGCATGGTAAGAGTCTGCCAGATATGCTCTGTTGCCTGACTGTTGCCATTACAGCAATAATAGGCCTTATCCCTTTTTTTGATGAACTCCGCATCCAACGTGTTGGGATAGGAAGTCATATTGCATTTTTTCGCAACCTCTCCAATGATAACACTCCGCACATCTATCCTTGCAAATAGTGTGTTTTCATTCACATATGCCTTCAGCCCGTTTAGCACAAATAGGGCCGCCGTGAATACACCAATCGTTGCAAGCAGCATCCACACGGAGGTCTTCTGTTCCACGCATCCAAGGACCTTTGGAGCAATGTAAAGCTGGGTTAAATTGAGCAATACCTCCAGGGTAGCTGTCAACACGCAAAACATTAACACACGTTTTCTTGTTTTCCATGCAATTTTCACCATCCAACCAATATTTTGAATGGCATTGTATTTTGGCTTTTCTTTTACATTCATGTTGTCTCACCTCACAACCGTATCATGGCATAAAAAATCGTCCCCTGAGTATTTTGGGGACGAATCGCTATTCTCCGGTGATGAACGGCACCTCTCACTCCTGGGGAAGCAATATCTCAGTTGTAAATGCACCATCCTCACTATTACGGCTTATATATCCATCAAGGCGCTCTACGATAGCATCTATGCGAACCAGCCCAAAACCATGTCCATCTCCCTTGGCACTGCGATACCTCATTCCTTCTCTTTTTAACTTCTTTCCAGCAGTAAAATTGGTAAAGGAAATGTAGAGCTGGGTATTTTTCATGTCCATATACACTCGAATCATTCGCTGATCGGCGGGGAGCTTCATGCTAGCTTCAATGGCATTGTCAAACAAATTGCCGATAATACAGCACAAATCAATTTCCGAAGATTTTAACTTTACAGGGATATGTGCATCTGCCACAACCTCTATCCCCCTTGCCTTTGCGAGAGATATTTTGGAATTGAGAATTGCATCTGTCATAGGATTACCTGTCTTAACCACAGTGTCCACCGTAGTCAAGTCCTCATCCAGCAAATCCAGATAATTCTTTATCGCATCAAGATCCCCGTTTGCCGCATATGCCTTCATAGTCTGAATATGGTTTCGGTAGTCGTGTCTCCAGCCACGAATCTGACGATACATATTGTCAACCTCCCGATAATGGGTTTCGATTAACTCCTGTTGATACTTTGCAATCCGGGTTTCCATCCTTTTTGAAAACAAATTCATACGCCTTACCTCATATTGATTATCGCTCGATTAATCCCATCATATGCCCCTCTCGGTAAATGCATAGTCGTCCCCTCATTCAATCTGATTTCCGTCTTGGTCACACGACTGACCTTCGTCAAATTCACAACCGCAGAACGGCCTACACGATAAAAACGTTCATCCAACTGATTTTCAAGTTCGTTCAGTGTCATTTTTACCATAACATCAGAGGCCGCATGTATGGTAACATAATTCCCATATACTTCCGCGTAACGTATTTGGTAAATTGGCACTCGTATGATTTCACCGCCTGACTTCAGATTCAAAACCCTTTCATTCTTGGAAAGTCTCTCTGTGGCCCGTTCCAGAACGGAACAAAGCTTTTCTTCCTTTACCGGTTTCATCAAATAATGAAGTGCCGCAACCTCATAGCCCTCCGAAATATAATCCGAATATCCGGTTATGAAAATTATCTGAACCGTATCGTTCTCCTTCCGAAGGTGCTTTGCCATTGTCACTCCGTCCATATCTCCCATTTCAATGTCCAGCAATAAAATATCATAATCCTTCTCCTCTTCATAGTGAAAAAGAAAGCCCTCTGCTGTAGAAAAAGTATCCAGCTGTACCAGATATCCCAACGACTCCGCCCAACGTTTTACCATGTTGGTAACATATTCTCTGTCTACATCTGAATCATCACAGATTGCAATTTTATACTCCATGTTCTCGACGTCCTTCTTATCTTATCATTTCATCCAATAACGGATGCTTTTCATCGGTATAAAAGGCAGACCACTTCCGCGGTTCACTTTTTCCGCTCTGTCTTCGCACTTTGTGCTCGCCAGTCACGAACAGCTATCCCATGGACCTCCGTAATCTGCTCTCGCTTCACTTCGCTCGCGACAGCAGAACTACGCACTCGTCATTCGTTTCTTTGTCCCAACAACTTTCAAAATCAAGTTGATCTGTTTCAACTCCATTATAAAAGATTGGGAACCTGAATTTGATTCCCTTTAAAAATCTTCCATCCGGGAG
>JALEPP010000141.1 GCA_022767075.1 Agathobacter sp.
CCTTTGACTGATTCTGCACAGTGCTTCCTTATCCACAAATGAAATAGAAGCTCTCTGCTTCCTTGCGACAGCCCGAAGTACCGCTTCTACACGTTCTTGTTGCCATGCGCTAAAGACCCGACAACCCGGTTTTATGATTCCGGCCTTTACCTGCGCAATCTCCTCTATGGATTCTCCCAGAAATTGCATGTGGTCTCTGGAGATTGTGGTAATCACACAGGCCAGGGGGTTCGGTATCACATTGGTAGCATCCGTAGCTCCTCCCATTCCCGTCTCAAGAAGCACCACATCCACCTTTTCCTCTGCAAAATACAAAAAAGCAAGGGCTGTCTCAATCTCAAAGGCAGTTGGGGACGGTCCCCCCTTTGATACAAGAATATCACAGGCGTTTTTCACCTGTGACATCATCCTTGCATAATCTTCTCTTGTGATATTCCTTCCATTGATTCGAAAGACCTCAAGCTCTTCAAATACCGCCGGTGATGTATATCGTCCTACCCGATACCCGGCCTCCAATAGAATGCTCTGTAAATAGGCTCCTACAGAGCCTTTCCCATTGGTTCCGGCAAGATGGATTACAGGAAGCTCATAGGAGAAATGTAAGGTTTCCATCAGCTGTTCCATGGTGGACAGTCCCAGTATGCTTCCCTTTTTTCCTGCCTCCGCAAGAAAAGCTCTTGCCTGTTCATAGGTCAAGTTCATTTACTTTTTGACTCCTTTTGTGTCTCTGTTTGCAATGTGAAGTCGGTTTAGGGCAACGGTTTTTCCCTTTACCTCTACCTCTCTTGCTTCCCCCTCCGGAAGTACGTATATATCGGTCAGAGAATCATCTACTCCCAGGCGGATACCTCTCACACCGATTGCGCCCTTCTTCTTCTCAGGGATGGTTCCTGCTTCAATACGAAGGAACATATCCTTCTTGGAGCGCATTACTACCGTTTCCTGTCCCAAGAGCACCGATACGTTGAGCACCTCATCGTTGTCTGCAAGCTTCGTTGCGGCTGTGGTGCGCTTTGCCACGTCAAACTCTGTTCCATCCACAAGCTTCACCATACCTGTTTTGGTTCCAAAGAACAGCTTATTACCGTTTAACTGCTCTAAGGCCGCCACACAGATCACATCCTCAAGCTTACTGTCGTAATTACTCTTATTGTCAATTGGGATACCCTTATCTCTAAGCTTACATACCGGCAGATCCTGAACCTTTAGCAGATGCATCTGTCCGATATTGGTGAAGATTGCAATCTTATCTGTATTCTTACATACAAAGACATAACGGTTCTCGCTGTCTGCAGCCTCTTTGTTGCGTTCGTACAAGGAAAGCTCCATGGTCTTGGCGTATCCGAAGCGGTCCATAAGGAACACCACGTCCTTGACCTCCATCGGCTTTTCCACAACAACCGCTTCCTTCAGATTGTCGATTAGGGTTCTTCTCTCTCTTGCGTATTCTTTCTTGAAGCCCGTTAACTCCTTGATAATCACCTTTGCCATAGAAGACCTGTGGCTTAAGATATCCTCATAGGTTGCAATATTTCTTAAGGTCTCCTCATGGTCCTTCATCAAAGCTTCGATTTCCAGTCCAATCAGCTTGTATAGACGCATCTCTAGGATGGCTGTGGCCTGGCGCTCTGTAAACCGAAGGTTTCCTGCCTGCTTTTTGGAAGCCTCGGACTTAAACTTAATATCCGATACCTCGCCGCTAATCAGACATGCCTTTGCCTGCTTTAAGCTGCTGCTTCCTCTCAAGATTTCAATAATCAAATCGATAACATTACATGCCTCGATTAGGCCTTCCTGAATCTCCTTCTTATCTAAGTCCTTTGCCAGCAGGGTCTTATATTTTCTGGTGGCAATCTCATACTGGAAGTTCACATGGTGACGAATAATGGATAACAGCCCCATGGTCTCCGGTCTTCCATCTGCCACTGCAAGCATATTCACTCCAAAGGTATCCTCCAGCTTGGTCTTTTTGTATAAAAGGTTCTCCAGGTTCTCGATATTGGCACCCTTTTTCAGATCCAGCACGATTCGGATTCCCTCTTTGGAGGACTGGTTTGTGATATCCACGATATCAGCAGTCTTTTTGGTCTCAACCAGGCTATAGATATCATTCAAAAATTTGCCGATATTGGCACCAATCATGGTATACGGAATCTCTGTGATAACCAGGCGATCCTTTCCGCCTTTTCCATGCTCCACTTCCACTTTTCCGCGAAGCTTGATTTTGCCCATTCCTGTCTCGTAAATGGATAACAGTTCATCTTTATTTGCTACGATACCTCCTGTTGGAAAATCCGGTCCCTTGATGTAATCCATCATCTCCTCTGTGGTGATATCCGGATTTTTCATATAGGCGATGACTCCATCAATTACCTCAGCCAAATTGTGAGGAGGAATGGAGGTTGCCATACCTACCGCAATACCCTCTGCTCCATTGATCAAGAGATTTGGAACCTTTACCGGCAGAACAAGTGGCTCCTTCTCTGTCTCATCGAAGTTCGGTCCAAAATCTACGACGTTCTTATCCAAATCTCCCAGAAATGCTTCCTGGGTTACCTTCTGTAATCTCGCCTCCGTGTAACGCATTGCAGCGGCTCCATCACCCTCGATAGAGCCAAAATTTCCATGCCCATCCACAAGGGGAAGTCCCTTCTTGAAATCCTGTGCCATCACCACAAGCGCATCGTAGATAGAGGAGTCTCCGTGAGGATGGTATTTACCCATGGTATCACCCACAATACGGGCACTCTTTCTATATGGTTTATCATAGCGAATTCCAAGCTCATACATATCGTATAAGGTACGTCTTTGTACCGGCTTTAAGCCATCCCTCACATCCGGAAGGGCTCTGGCAATAATAACGCTCATGGCGTAATCAATATACGATTTTTGCATCAGTTCCGAATATTCCGTCTGAATAATTCTGCTTTCTTCCATTTCTGCTACAGACATTTTCTATCTCTCCTATTGTTCCTGTTATATGTCAAGTTCTGCGTCCTTTGCGTTGGCATAGATGAACTGGCGTCTTGGAGGTACATCGGTACCCATAAGCATTGCGGTAACCTCAGAGGCCAGACGGCCATCTTCGATTTCCACACGCTTCATCATTCTGGTTTCCGGGTTTAAGGTTGTCTCCCAAAGCTGCTCTGCATCCATCTCACCCAAACCTTTGTATCTCTGAAGGGTAAAGCTTCCGGTATGAGTTCGGCGATATTTCTCTAATGCCGCGTCATCATACAGATACTCTTCCGGTCCCTTGGAAGGAATCACCTTGTAAAGTGGTGGCATGGCCACATACACATGTCCCTCATAGATTAACTCCGGCATAAAGCGGTAGAACAGCGTCAATAAAAGAGTGGAAATATGGGCACCATCCACATCCGCATCGGCCATAATGACAATCTTGTCATAGCGAAGCTTCGTGATATCAAAATCGTTTCCATAGCCCTCTGAGAATCCACATCCAAAGGCATTGATCATGGTCTTAATCTCTGCATTGGCAAGGACCTTATCAATACTTGCCTTCTCCACATTTAAGATCTTACCACGAATTGGCATGATTGCCTGATACATACGGTTTCTCGCCATCTTAGCGGAGCCTCCTGCGGAATCTCCCTCTACGATAAAGATTTCGCACTTGCTTGCATCTCTGCTCTCGCAGTTTGCCAATTTTCCGTTGGAATCAAAGGAGAATTTCTGCTTTGTCAAAAGATTGGTTTTGGCCTTCTCCTCTGTCTTACGGATCTTTGCCGCCTTTTCCGCGCAGGAAATGACTGTCTTTAAGGTGTCCAGGTTCTTGTCAAAAAACAGCTGAATCTCGTCACCGGTCACCTTTGAGGTTGCTCTTGAAGCATCCTGGTTGTCCAGCTTTGTCTTGGTCTGACCTTCAAACCTTGGGTCCGGATGCTTGATTGACACCACTGCTGTCATACCGTTTCGCACGTCAGCACCGGTGAAGTTGGCATCCTTCTCCTTTAATATTCCAAGCTCTCTTGCATAGGTATTGATAACAGAGGTAAAGATGGTCTTAAACCCTGTGATATGGGTTCCACCCTCTGCGTTGTATATATTGTTACAGAAGCCAAGGATATTCTCATGGAATTCATTGGTGTACTGGAATGCACACTCGATGGTAATTCCTTCGCTTTCTCCCTGAAAGTAGATGACATCGTGAAGAGTCTCAAGGGACTTGTTCAGATCCTTTACAAATCCGATGATTCCATCTGACTCATGGTATTCAATATGCTCGACCTCTTCCCCTCTTTTGTCTTCATAGATAATGGTAAGATTCGGATTCAGGTATGCGGTCTCATGCATACGACTCTTTACTTCATCCTCTTTAAATCTGGTTTTTTCAAAAATAGTAGGATCCGGAAGGAAATTAATCTTTGTACCAGTCTTTTTGGTCTTTCCGAGAACCGGCAAAAGTCCCTTTTCCAGTTTTACCACAGGATTGCCCTGTTCATACCGATCATGATGGATATATCCGTCTCTGCAAATCTCCACATCCAGATAGGTTGACAACGCGTTTACCACGGAAGAACCTACTCCGTGAAGACCACCGCTTGTCTTGTATACAGAATTGTCAAACTTACCACCTGCATGTAGCGTGGAGAACACAACTCGGGCTGCGGAAACGCCCTTTGCATGCATTCCAACAGGAATGCCTCGTCCATTGTCCTCTACGGTGCAGGATCCATCTTTTTCTAACGTGACCCAGATGGTATCACATTCCCCCGCCAGGTGCTCGTCCACTGCGTTGTCTACGATTTCGTAGATTAAATGGTTCAAACCTTTTCTGGATACGGATCCAATATACATACCCGGACGTTTTCTTACTGCCTCCAGCCCTTCTAAAATT
>JALEPP010000157.1 GCA_022767075.1 Agathobacter sp.
TGATTCTTCAAGAAATAAATCTCTTGGATCTTTCAAGGTTTTTCACTGTTCAGTTATCAATGTTCTTTGCTGTCAGCGACAGCTTATTTAATTTATCATTTCAAGCTGTTTTTGTCAACAACTTTTTATGATTTTTTTCGCCGACCGAACTCTACAAATCAATGTGTTTCGCGTCAGCTTTGTTATATTATCATGGGGGTATTTCAAAGTCAACGACATTTTTCGCAATTTTCTTAAGTTATTCTATTGTATCTTTTTAAGCATTTTGTTCAGACAATTCATACAACTTATCTAATGATAATTCCGCCACCCGCTACATACTCTCCCTGATACAGTACCACCGCTTGTCCCGGAGTTACGGCCCTTACCGGTTCAGGGAAATAGACATGAATAACATCTTCCTCTATCTTAGTAACCGTACATGCCTGTCCTTTATGTGAATATCTAATTTTTGCAACAAGATCAATTTTATCTCCCACTTCCATTTCAGGAATTGCCATAAAATTCAAATGGTCTGCCCATAGTTCATGGGTAAACACCTCTTCCTCTTCTCCGATTACCACTTCGTTGGTTTCCGGGCGAATTCCACATACAAAGATTGGATGTCCCATAGACAATCCCAATCCTTTTCTCTGTCCAATGGTATAATGAACAATTCCCTTATGTTCCCCAAGCACTTCTCCATCCACCGAAACAAAATTTCCCGGTTTTTGTGGTCCGACTTCCCGCTCCAAAAAACCGGCATAATCATTGTCCGGGACAAAACAGATATCTTGACTATCCTTTTTATGCGCCACCGGAAGCCCAATCTCCTCTGCAATTTGTCGTATTTCTTCCTTTGTATATTCTCCAACCGGCATTATGGTATTCTTTAATTGTTCTTGTGTAAGGTTGTAGAGGGCATAGGTCTGGTCCTTTGCGGCTGTCACAGAATTTCGAATGGCATATCTTCCATTTTCAAGCTGTTCCACTCTGGCATAATGACCGGTAGCAATAGCATCCGCACCAATTGCCAGGCTACGATTTAACAAAGCTTCCCACTTTACATATCGATTGCACGCAATACACGGATTTGGAGTACGTCCATGGAGATATTCCTCAATAAAGTAGTCCATGACGTTTTCCTTAAACTCCTTCTTGAAATTCATCACATAATAAGGGATATCCAAAGCCTGAGCCACACGCCTTGCATCGTCCACTGCAGAAAGTCCACAACAACCGCCATTTTCCTCCTGTGCAAACTCCTCTTCATCCTGCCATATCTGCATCGTCACACCAATCACATCATATCCTTGTTTCTTTAACAGATATGCCGCCACGGATGAATCCACACCGCCTGACATTCCCACAACAACCTTTTTCTTTTCCATCTCGTATTTTTCCTCCACGCAAAATTCCAACCCCGATAAGAACTTCGCCTATTTATCTCTATCTTTATACTAATGTTTTTTGCGCATTTACTTTCAATCAATATCGTTTTAACACAAATGATTTATACCGTTCATTTATCATACAAAAGTACTCCACACTTTGCAAGACCTAGTCTCCTGCCAAAATTGGTACATATTGTTTCAAGCACTCCACCAGAAAGTCGATCTCCTCTCTTGTATTTTCATACCCCAAAGAAAAACGCATGGTTCCTGGCGCGTAATCCTCCTCTACTCCTATGGCTTCAATCACATGAGACACTCTGCTTTGTCCCGTGTTACAGGCAGAACCAACTGAAGCACAAATTCCATCCTCCTCTAAAAGCACCTTCAATGCAGTACCTTCCACACCTTTAAAACTGAAATTCACATTTCCAGGCAGTCTCTGATAACGGGAGCCATTTAGTTTTGCCCCAGGAACCTCATGCAACACTCGTTCAATCAAATAATTTCTAAGAGCTTTTTCGTGCATCATATTTTTTCTCATATTGGATGTCATAATTTCCAGTGCTTTTCCCATTCCCACAATTCCGGCTACATTTTCCGTTCCGGCTCTTTTGCCTTTTTCCTGAGTCCCGCCATGGATATAAGAAGGAATGGGTACTCCCTTTGCTACATATAAAAAGCCAATGCCCTTTGGTCCTCCAAATTTGTGAGCGCTGGCGCTTAGCAGATCAATTGGCATTTCAGACAAGCGAATCGGAAAATGTCCCACTGCTTGAACCGCATCCGTATGAAACAGTACCCCATGCTCTCGAGCCAGCCTTCCTATCGAAACAATCGGTTCAATGGTACCGATTTCATTATTGCCAAACATAACGGAAATCAAGGTGGTACCCTTACCAATTTCCTTTTCTAATTGCTTCAGCGACACAATTCCTTCTTCATTTACCGGAAGATATGTGACACGATATCCTAACCCTTCCAAATACTTGCAAGAATGTAGAATTGCATGATGCTCAATTTTTGTAGTAATAATATGATTTCCCTGTTGTTTCTTCATTCCGGCAATTCCCTTGATTACCCAGTTATCCGACTCGCTTCCGCCGGAAGTAAAAAAAATTTCTTCCGGACTTGCGCCCATACAGGAAGCGATTACTCTACGGCTGGATTCTATGGCCGCTTTTGCCCTTTCCCCCAATTCATAGGAAGTAGAAGCATTTCCATACTCTTTCGTAAGATATGGTTCCATAGCGTCTTTTGCTTCCTTCAGTATCGGCGTTGTAGCACCATGGTCCAGATAGATTTCTCTACTCATATTTCGCTCCAAACACACATATATTATTCACAAACTCCCCTATAGGAGCCCGATTTGAAATTCTTAAAAAAAATCCTACAAAGCACTCTCATAAAAGGAACTCTTCTTTTATCGCTAGCAGGCATATTATGCCGATGTATCGGCTTTCTATATAAGATATTCTTATCCAGAGAAATTGGTGCTACCGGTTTGGGTTTATATCAGTTGATTTTCCCGATTTATGCCCTTTGTCTCTCCCTTACCACCTCCGGCTTTCAAACAGCCATTTCCAAATATGTCTCCGAAAAAGAAGCCAGCCAAAATCCAGGAGAAGCAAAACTATATCTGGTTTGTGGATTGCTATGCTCCACCTTCGGGTGTGTGGTTGTAACTATGCTCTTGAATCACTACCGGGAATTTATTGGATTATACATTCTAAAGGAGCCTCAAAGTATCTCACTGATTAAGACCATGAGTTACTCCCTGATTCCGGCTGCCGTTCACAGCTGTATCAATGGCTATTATTATGGGAAAAAGAAAGCAGCTATTCCATCTGCCAGTCAACTGGCGGAACAGCTTGGACGTTGTCTGGTAATCTATCTGATTTTTCGCATCACCCAGCAAAAACAGATTCCCTTCACAGCGTCTCACGCCATCTGGGGATTACTGATTGGAGAGTTTTTTGCATTAGCAATCTGCCTTCCACCGTTGCTATTTGATTTCAAGCATTGTCGCGGAAACATAAAAAAAGCCTCTCTCTCCATCATCGCCTTTGCAATTCCGGTAAGTGCAAACCATGTATTTATGAGTCTTTTTTCCAGCATCGAAAATCTGCTGATTCCTCAAAAGCTCATGCTATTTGGTTATCAGCACGATGATGCCCTCTCCATTTATGGAACCCTGACAGGAATGGCCATGCCTGTCATCCTCCTTCCAATGGTTTTCACCGGATCCATTTCCGTATTGTTACTGCCAATCATATCCAACGCAAAAGCAAAGGGAGATTCCGACACCATAACCAGATTTATCGGAAAAGCCGTTCGTTACAGCCTTCTTATCGGATTTTGTTTTACCTTTGTTTTCATACTTTGTTCCCATATCATTGGGGAAGTGCTGTTCCACAACGTATTAGCCGGTGTATATATTGCAAGACTCAGCTGGATTTGTCCGTTTTTATTTCTCACCTCTTTGCTCGCCAGCATTTTTCATGGTCTTGGGAATCCAAGCTTTCCACTAAAGGTAAATCTGCTAAGCTGTGTCATCCGTATCCTCTTTATCTGGTTCGGTATTCCAAACTGGGGAATCTATGCTTATCTCTTTGGAATGCTAATAAGTTATGGGGTTTCCGGAATCATCTACCTGATATACACATCTTCTATTACGCAAAAAGACACCAGGAAACTCTCGTCTCCCGGTGTCTAGATTCACCGTAATGATATGCAATTAGATTATACACGTGAGAGGTACTCACCTGTACGAGTATCAATCTTGATAATATCATCCTGCTCAACAAACAATGGTACATATACAGTAGCACCAGTCTCAACAACAGCTGGTTTGGTAGCACCTGTAGCGGTATCACCCTTGAAGCCTGGCTCAGTATCTGTAATCTGAAGCTCTACAAAAAGAGGTGGCTCTACAGCAAACACGTTTCCTTTGTGAGAACATACTTTACACATTTCGTTCTCTTTTACGAATTTCAATGCATCCCCTACATTGTCTTTTGTAAGGTCAATCTGGTCATAGGTCTCAACGTCCATGAAGTGATAGAAATCATCATCTGCATACAAGAACTGCATATCTTTTCTATCAATGTGTGCAGTTGGGCATTTCTCGGTTGGACGGAATGTCTTCTCTACAACACCACCACTGATAATATTTTTTAATTTTGTACGAACAAAGGCAGCGCCTTTACCTGGTTTTACATGCTGGAATTCAATAATCTGATAGATGTTTCCTTCGTACTCGATAGTAACACCATTTCTGAAATCTCCTGCTGAAATCATTCGATCTTTCCTCCTTAAATAGCTCGAGTAAATTCTCTCGTTTTTCCATTTTACACGATAAATCCATACTTTTCAAGTATTTCTAATTTCTTTTCTCAATTTCGTGAATCATATCGATACGAGTCTGGTGACGTCCACCCATGAACTCTGCATCAAGGTACGCTTTCACAATATCTTTTGCAGTTTCAATCCCCACAATTCTGGCACCAAGTGCAATGATATTGGCATTATTGTGTTCTTTTACCAGATGAGCTGTGGTAGTATCCGAGCACACCGCAGCGCGAACACCATTTACTTTATTTGCCGCAATGGAGATACCTACTCCGGTTCCACATATGAGCACTCCGCAGTCAGCCTCACCAGCCACTACTGCACGGCCAACCTTCTCACCAAAATCCGGATAATGGCAACTTTCCTCTGTATCTGTACCAAAGTTCACCACTTCATGCCCAAGCTCCTCCAGATACTTTTTTAATTCCATTTTCATTTCAACAGCTGCATGATCGTTTCCAATAGCAATTTTCATTTTCTACTCTCCCTCTTCTATTATCATATTTCTTTACGGCCTCTTTTTGTAAGCAAAAAGGCCCAGATAATTGGTTTCTCCAAAAAACGCTTTAATACAATCTGAATTTCTTCCTTTGGATGAATAGGCTTTACCAGGATAGAGTAAATTCCTGCCAGATTTGCTCCCATCACATCCGTAAAAATCTGATCTCCCACGAACAGGGTATTAGTCTTGTCCGTTCCCATATTGTCCATTGCTTTTTCATATCCTTCCGGCTTTGGTTTCCCCGCCTTATAAATATAGGGAGATTCTACCGCATCACAAAAGGATTTTACTCTCGGTTCCTTGTTATTGGATACCATGGTCGTTGCAAATCCCAGTTCTCTCAAACGGGCAAAAAAATGGATTGCCCTTTCATCTGCCGGCGCACCATGGGGAACCAAGGTATTATCAATGTCAAAAATGACACCTCTGTAGCCAGCCTTATAAAACTCTTCAAAATTAATCGAATAAGTGGAATCTACATATTCATTAGGAAAAAATAAACTCATTTATCATCCTCGTTTCTAAAATCCATGAGCAATATAACACATTTACCTGCCGGGTGCAAGCTTTCACCACAATCATCTGTTTTCACCATAGTCATAGCTTTTTCCAAAAGAAGAACCACGTCATGCAACGTGGTTCCAATAAGCTATAGTATAAAATTCTCTCCGGTCCTTGGCATCACTGCATAAGACGAAGTCTTTGTACCTCTGTCACCAACAAAAAACTGGTAATGCTTAAGCACCTGATCCTTTTCCATGGTAGAAATAGCTTTCTCCATATCCAAGGTATTGATATCAAAATCCTTTCCGGTAAGCTCAAAGGATTCTTTTGGATTATATGCTTTGGCAAACTCATACGCATTGAAGGTCTGACGTTTTCTCGCCTCCTGCTGCATCGCCTCCTGATCCCTTACACTTTGAACATCAAGAACCGAATCCTCCTTGGAAGAAGCCTCCTGCCCCAATACACTTTGCGTTTTCTCAGACGCCTCAATCTGCTGATTGCGAAGCTCCTCTAATCTTATGGAATTGTATTGGTAGAACCCTGCATTAGGTCGAATGCCTGAAACGTTCATCCATACGCTCCTTTTCTTTTATGGTTACTTATAACATATATCGGACCAGTGTCGATGTTACATAACCCCTAAAATAAAAGTCTTCTCTTTCGTCTTCTTAATACACGAATATTAGTGGTCTAACATCTTCTTCAACTCATTCATAAAGGTATTCACATCTTTAAACTCGCGATATACAGATGCGAAACGAACGTAGGCCACCTGATCTAAATCTTTAATCTTATCCATCAAAATCTCACCGATTACAGAGCTAGGAATCTCCTTCTCCTCCCGGTTAAAAATCTCAATTTCCACTTCATCAATGAGACGTGTAATCTGTTCTGCAGAAACAGGTCTCTTGTGGCAGGCACTCAAAACACCTGATTCTATCTTGGCGCGATCATACTGTTCTCTGTTGTTATCTTTTTTAATTACAATCAGCGGAATCGTCTCTACCTTCTCATATGTAGTAAATCTCTTTCCACAATCATCACACAATCTACGGCGGCGAATAGAGTTGTTATCATCCGCCGGTCTTGAGTCAATTACCCTTGTATTTTCACTGCTACAAAATGGACACTTCATATTGTACCTCCGTGATCCTTATAAAAACCCCGTATTTTCTTGTTACACTTAGAATTTAGTATAACTTTCCTGGTTTTTCTTGTCAACAGTTCCCAGTGGTATTTCACTAGATATTGTGGTTTCCTATCAGAATTAGGGATTACACATTAAAGCGGAACAAAATAACATCTCCATCTTTTACTACGTATTCTTTTCCTTCCATTCCTACAAGGCCCTTCTCTCTTGCCGCAGCAAGACTTCCAAGCTCCAATAAATCCTTGTAGTTTACTACCTCTGCTTTAATAAATCCACGCTCAAAGTCCGTGTGGATTTTTCCGGCTGCCTGAGGCGCCTTCGTTCCCTTGGTAATCGTCCATGCACGGCACTCATCCTCTCCTGCGGTAAGGTAAGAAATCAATCCAAGTAAGCTGTAGCGTGCTGCAACCAGCTTATCAAGACCCGAGGACTCTACCCCAAGGTCTGCTAAGAACTCTGCTTTTTCCTCGTCGTCCAATTCTGCAAGCTCCTGTTCAATCTGCGCACAGATTACAAACACCTCTGCGCCTTCCTCCTTTGCCATCTCACGCACCTTGGCAACATTTGCATTTGAGGCACCATCATCAACCAGATCATCCTCTTTCACATTTGCAGCATAGATAGTAGGTTTTGCGGTAAGAAGGTTGTAGCCCTTGAACCAGATCTGCATATCATCGTCTTCCGGCACTTCAAAGGTACGAGCCATCTGATTATTCTCAAGGTGTGCCTTTACAGCCTCAAGAAGCTCCATCTCTT
>JALEPP010000161.1 GCA_022767075.1 Agathobacter sp.
GATTCGATCCTCATAATTGGTATCCTGACACCTGAGAAGCACTTCCCTAAGGGTCATCTGAATCAGCTTCATTTCACCCGTGTCCGGGTCCTTCAGCATCGTCTCATACACCTTGTAATTATAATTCTTGCTGACAGCTTCATACTCTACCAGCGCCAGCTCCATCCATTCCTTGTAGGTCATTCTCTCACTCCCGTCCAAACCTCCTGGGACGAAGTACTTTAACCTTGAATTGTCCCAACCGGTTCTTACACTCTCACCAGAGCTTGTATTGGTTTTTCTTCCTTTTGTTAACGTTTTATAAAACAACTTCATATGATAACTCAAAAGCCGTTCCATCGGTTAGCTTATAGAAATTCACATAAATGCACTGCACAATACGATCAATCTGATCAACATCTTCTGTTAGTAATAACATAATCTGTGATTTAGAGCATCGCATCCAAACCTGGTTTTTGGAAATCGTCCATTTGATGGCTTCACCCATGATTTCGATTGCTTTTTCGTCCCAACCAAGTTTTTTTGCCAAAAGAACTGCATATTCTGACACTCTGTAGGAATGTCCGTTTGTATATTTGTCCTTGGCATCAATGGCATTGGCAAGGGTCTCTATCATTTGCAGTGACATGCGTTCCATCTGTTGTCTACGCTCTATTTCAATGGCAGTAAGACGTTGTACCTCATTTGTCAGCCTTTCATTGTATTCCATATCATTTAAAACACTAATATGGTATCGAATCATAGCTGCAGAGTTAATCATTATGGCGCACATGTATATAACAGGGTATCGGTTCATAAATGTTTCCGTATACTGACCTGCAACACAACTTCTAAAGGGGGTATAAAATAATACCACAAACAAACACCAATAGTATAAGGATAAGCTTATTCCTAATTTGACGCCACCAAGAAACATAACCGCAGAAGGGACAATCATTGTCCAAAGAATAGCAAACCCTTCATTTTCACCTGTTACGGCATAGTATGTCATAAGAACCATACATGACAAAATAATTGCATATATAGCTGGGGTCCTGTTGTTGTAGAAATGACAGGAAATATAGGTTAATATCCCCACACCGCAAAATACTGCTGTTGTAGCCGCCATAAAATAGCTACCTTGTAAAAGATTCATTATCGTGGTGATAACTGCACAAAACGAAATTGCAAGTCCAACATAAGATATGGCTTTTATATTGCTTTGGAGTTTATCTCCTATAAAAATAGACTGATTCAGTTGATGATAAATCTTCTTTAGTGATTCCTTCATAAATACCATCCATTCAAAAAAGTTTGAACTATTCCATACGCATAGTATATCAGATTATTTCTCCTCAACCACCTGGAAAATGAAAAACTTTAGATAGTAACTCTCCGGCACATTGGAGGTATTGGCCCAAAGGATTGGATGGTCCCATCCCTGGGTTCGAAATTCAATCTGACGGAGACGCTTATGAGTGGCTTTCGCAGCCTCCTTGACAGTCTTCTCCAAAAGCTCCTGAGTCATGAAGTGTGAGCAGGAGCAGGTAGCAAGATAACCCCCGTCCTTTACCAGCTTAAGGCCCTTCATATTAATCTCGCGGTAACCCTTGATGGCATTCTTGGTAGCCTCTCTTGATTTGGTAAAGGCTGGCGGATCCAGGATCACAACGTCGTACTGTTCCCCTGCTGCCGCAAGCTTTGGAAGCTCGTCCAACACATTGGCACAGCGGAATTTTACGGTATCTTCTAAGTGATTGCGCTTGGCATTCTCTGTGGCCTGTTCTACTGCGTACTCTGAAATATCAAGTCCTGTCACTTCACTAGCCCCAGCGATACCCGCGTTTAAGGCAAAGGTGCCCATATGGGTAAAGCAGTCCAAGACACGTTTGTCCTTGCAAATGCGCTGCATGGCAAGACGATTGTATTTCTGATCTAAAAAGAATCCGGTCTTTTGTCCATTGACCACGTCAACCAGATAATGAACTCCGTTTTCCACTATTTCTACGTTGGTATCAAATGCTTCTCCAATAAAGCCTTTAACCTTTGGAAGACCTTCCTTGATGCGTTCTCTCGCATCGCTCCTCTCATAGACGCCACGGATTGTGATTCCATCCTTAGCCATCTCTTCCTTCAAGAGACTCACGATAGTCTCCTTCAAAGGCTCCATACCAAGAGCCAGGCATTCTACCACCAATACATCCTCGTATTTGTCTACCGTAAGCCCCGGCAGGAAATCTGCTTCCCCAAAAATCACGCGGCAGCTACTGATATCGATATACTCCGGTCCCAGCTTCCCCATACCCGGTCTATGCTCTGTTAAGGCTTTTTCTCCCGGTACCAAAGCCTTTCTCATGGTGTTCTTACGATATTCCCACGCAGCTCTCACCCGTAACGTCAGAAAAGCCTCATCAATTTCTTGATCAGGCTTTCTTGTAAGCATACGAACGCGTATCTTGGAATTCTGATTGATAAACCCTTTTCCCATAGGGTATCCGTCAAAATCATGCACGGTCACAATGTCTCCATTTTTGAAGGTGCCGGTAATGGTGTCAATTTCATTGTCAAACACCCATGCTCCCCCGGCCTTGATGGTTCTTCCTTCTCCCTTTTTCAGCGTTACAACGGTCATATGTATTCCTCAATTCTTTTTGGTTTTTATTTGTAGTATACCACAATAGAACCAAAAGAAACTTCCAAATCTAAATTGAGTACCGGATCGTTGCTGTTTCCTGATGAAGTTCCAACATAGTTAATGGAGCCAAGTCCAGTGCTTTCTTTTGCTCTTACCTGGCATCTTGCAGGAAGATATACCTTGGTCTCACCAAAAGAGTTTTCAATATGAGCAAATGCGCCTTCCGGAGCAAGAATTGCATTATCCATATAGATGTTCAGACTTCCGAAGGAATTCTCTCCATGTAATTCTCTTAAGCAAGTGCTGTTAATGTACTTAGAAGCGGAAGAGAAGGTGTTCTCAAAATGGAGGCATTCTCCATCATAATTGCCATTGCTTCCATCCGTAAAAACAGTTTCTGAGTGCTGAACGTTACCATTTGTGTACTCTTCCTGACGAGAAATATTGTCAAAATTTCCGTTGACTTCGATATGTCTGTTCTTTGGCTTAATAATCATGCTAAGACCAGAAGCCAAAAGAATGGTTGCCAAAATTACAATCCAGGTTGATACCTTTGGAAATGGAAGATATTCATCATAAACCAGATATAAGATACCAAGCGCAATTACAATCTCTCCGATACTTCTCTTTTTGATTCCATCAAAAATGATGAGCGCTAATACTACTGTAGCGATTACGGTAAATACCGGAATAATTGGATTTACCACGTTACTGATTACCAAATAAGCTGCTAATAAAATTAAAATCAATCCCCAAAATGTGTTTCTTTTCATCTTGCTAACCTCTTTTCTCTTAGTTTTAGTTCCAAAGCCTTGTAATAGCTTCTAGATACAAATGTTTTTTTGTTGGAGTTTACGAATTCCACTTCGCTGGCTCCGGTGATGTTTTTGTGTATGGCTCTTACCTGATTCGTGTTGATAATGGAGGATTTGGAAACCCTCATAAAGCTTCCCGGAAGTAACTCCTCTAATTCATACAGCTTGTATTTGCTATAGTAGATTTCATTGGCTGTATGTACCGCCAACTGCCCTCCTGTGGTTTCAAACAAAAGGATTTCATCTAGTACCAGGTAGTAGTCTACCTCTCCTCTATTCACCAGGAGCTGCTGTCTTTGGTTTACCAGGTCCATCAGCTTTTTCTGAATGGCCATGATATCTTCCGTTAATCCTGCACATCGAAGTACCAACTGACTCTCTTTCAGGCTTTCATCCACTTCGATTGTGATTTTCATGTCTGTTATTCCCCTTTCCGATTATCAGTGTAAGCAAAAAACCTCTCGAAGTAAATAGCTTTACTCCAAGAGGTTATTTTTACATGGTAAGTGGTAAAATATTCTATTTTACAAACTTATTGATGGCCTCATTGAGGTCTTCCAGCGCTTTTTGATCCCCATGCTCCACCGCGTCTACGATGCAATGGTTGATATGATCCTCTAAAATCACCTTTCCAATATTGTTGATAGCCGAACGAACTGCGGCAATCTGAATGAGTACCTCACTGCAGTCCCTTCCGTTTTCAATCATAGTCTTGATGGACTCCATGTGACCAATGGCACGACTCATACGGTTTAGCACAGCTTTGGTATTGGCGTGATAATGGCCATGTTCTCCGTGGGTGTGGGTGACGATGGTTCCATCCTCCAACACGTGGGTATGGGGTTCCTGACTATGGTCATGCCCCTCATGGGTGTGTCCTTCATGGGTGTGCGCATGCTCCTCATGACCTTGTGTATGCTCTTCCTGAGTATGCATAGCATCCATGTTCTCTTGTGTCATTGATACTCTCCTTAGCGATTACTTCTTCTCCAGATATTCATCCTCTCCGCATCCTTGATGAGGTCATCTCTGAAATCCGGATGTGCAATGGAAATAATAGCCTCTGCTTTCTGCCAGGTGGAAAGCCCCTTGACATTTACCATACCATACTCTGTAACCAGATAGTGCGCGTTGGCACGGGTATCCGTAACGATAGATCCTTCCGCAAGAGTTGGACGAATACGCGAGTGTATAACCCCACTCTTGTCTGTAAAGGTGGAAGAACAGCAGATAAAGCTTTTTCCTCCCTTAGAATAATATGCACCAAGCACGAAGTCAAGCTGTCCGCCAGCACCTGAGATATGCTTGATTCCTGAGCTCTCTGAGCTTACCTGACCAAAAAGGTCCAAATCAACACAGTTATTTATGGAGATAAAGTTATCCAATGAAGATATTGCATTGATATCGTTGGTGTAATCCACAGGAGCACTCATAAGCTCTGGGTTCTCGTCCATGTAATCATACATCTTTTTCGTTCCCGCACCAAATGCGTATACCTGACGGAACCTATCATTGTTCTTTCTTGCACCTGTTATTTTTCCTGCCTTTGCAATGTCCACGAATGCATCTACATACATCTCTGTATGAACACCTAAGTCCTTCAGATCGGAATCCGCAATCATCGCTCCTACGGTATTCGGCATTCCGCCGATACCAAGCTGCAAGCATGCTCCGTTTGGAATCTGGGCAACAATCTGTTCGGCAACCTTGCGATCCACATCGGTTGGCGCTCCTCCGCCACCAAGCTCGCCGATAGCAGGATTTTCACCTTCTACAATATAGTCAACCTTTGAAATATGTACACCATTCTCGGTTCCGCCAAGACATCTTGGCATATTCTCATTCACCTCGACAATGATGTGTCTGGCTCTCTCGCACATTGCACCAAGATGAGAAGCGTTTGGCCCAAAGTTAAAGAAACCATGCTTATCCATCGGTGCCACCTGAAGCATTACCACGTTGCTTGGAGTATCAATGTCTCTATAGTATCTTGGGAGCTCTGAGTAACGAATTGGGGCATAGAAAGAGCAGCCTCTTGCAATCAGCTTTCTCTCGTATCCACCCATGTGCCATGAGTTCCAGGTAAAATGCTCTCCTGCGTCTTCTCTCTCGAACACAGCAAGTGGTTTTAAAAGAATACCACCTCGTAAATTAATATCCTTTAATTCATCGGTTCTTTTTGCAAGAGCCTTATCCAACACGTCTGGTGTTCCTGTACACCAACCATAGTCTACCCAGTCCCCTGACTGAACTACTTTGACAGCCTCATCAGCTGTTACAAGTTTCTGCTTGTATTCTTCCTGAAAACCCATTTTATCCTCCTTTAACAAACTTTGTTAAATTTTTACCACACTTTGCTAACTTCATCCTAGCACTTTCCAGTTTTCATTTCAACTAGGGGGAGGAGTGTTTTTCAAAAAAAGCAAAATTCCCCTCTACTGCATTGTATCAGTAGCGGGGAAATTTTGTTGTTTTATTATTCTACATGATCGTTTTCTTTTTCTGAATTCTCAGAAGTTTCGGTGGTTTCGGTTGCATCCGGGTCTTCAAAAACCACCTCATTTGAGGTTCTGAAGATGGTGTTGCTTGATCCCACCTGATTTACCGTGAAGGTATCTCCGTCGTTAAAGTTTGAACCGTTTACCATAAGCTGGTGACCAGATACGTAGGTTGTGCCAGTCTTCTCACCATTGATGTACACGCGGCTCCAGTTGGTAAATCCGGATCCATAAATTACTACATTCCCTGTAAACGGATTTACATGATAACTGCTGATTACAACATCATCAATTCCCATTACAATATCCGTCTTTGGATAAAGATTCTCACCTTCGTATGCATAACGATTTCCATAGAGAAGGTCATACTGGAGAAGCTCTAAGCCCTCCTGATAGTTCGCACTATCCATCTGGGTCTGATGATAACGGAAAATGGTTCCCTCATGGATTCCAAGCTCACCTGTGTAATGAGCAAGAAGCTGATAAGCATAAAGGTCTGTATCGTTCTTTGGAAGGCCAAAGTTGTTCCAGGTAAAGTACTGTGTTTTGTAGATGCTTCCTGACTTCATGTCTTCATCGGTAAGGTCCATGGTTGGAAGGTGATCCCCAAATGCGATAACAATGGTCTCTTCGTCTCTTGCGGAAAGCTTTTCAATCAAGTTGCGAATCATCTCATCTGATTTGTTCAGCTGATTCACGTAGTAATCCCACTGATTTTTCCTTTCCTCGGTATCGGATCCAGTGGTTGTAAAACGTGGATTCTCGAGGATTGCTTCTGTTGGGTAATCTCCATGACAGCCTACGGTGATGGTGTAAATCATGTCGGACTGATTCTCTGTTGCATCCATCGCCTTGATGGTCTCATCTACAAGAATCGCATCCTCTGCCCAGCTTCCATTTGGAGTGAACTCTGTGATATCCATCATTTCTTTACTGGTGAAGGTATCAAAGCCCATCTGGGAGAATGCATTGACACGACTGTAGAAGTTACCTCCATTGTTATGAACCACATGAGTTCCGTAACCAATAGCACTTAAGTCAGAAGCAATTGCTTCACATCCATCCACTTCCTTCAAAATGGTTTTATGTGGGTACTCTCCGGTTCCGAAATACTGCATGCTCATTCCCGTAAGCACCTCAAACTCTGAGTTCGAGGTTCCTGCTCCAACAACCGGTACCGTTAGGTATCCGGTAGAGAACTCCTGCTCCAGCTGATGAATCGTTGGAATCGGATCCTCATTTACCTCTAAATATCCGATTTCCGCCGGGTCAACGAAGGACTCCATAAGAATCACGATAATGTTTGGTTTCTTGGTATTGGTCTCTGCAGAGGCTGCATTTACGTTAGTCTCTACCGCCTCAACCGTCGACTGTGAATAATCATCTGGCTTTGACATTCCACGTCCCACTACAGAAGAAGAGAAGGAATACACAAATCCATAGTCCTCATAGCCCTGTGCAATGTTGGTGAAATAAGATGCTACGATGTTTGTCTTCTGTGCTGCAGAGGTAACCATTGGAAGCGCAATAAATAAAAGAGCGGCAATGGAAAGTGGCGCAATGATAAATCTGCGTTTTCCCTGGAATTTTGGTCCTCTAAAAAATACAATCACAAGAACAATTGCCAAAATGATAATACCAACCAGACAAGCAGTAGCCTGTGTTGCTGTAAAATAGTTGGTATTGGTCATGGTAAGCAAGTCAGAAATACATTTTAAGTCTGTATATCCAAATGGTGTTACACGGTTGCTTAATACACAGCCGTTAATAACACCAAGGATTAACCAAAATACAGAGATAATTAATCGGAAGAAGGATCTTCTCTTAAATAAGTACACCAGCGCAAGAGATGCAAATACGATAAACGCATTGTATAAATATGCCATGGTATGTGCCGTCACGAAGCTGCATGCTGACCAAAAGCTTCTTCTTGAGAAAAGCTCAATGAGAAATACAATTGCTAATGCAATGATTGCATGGAACACCAGGGAATACTTATTGAAGATTTCCACTCTTTTATAGTAGCCTTCCGAATGTGATCTCTCCTTTGTCACAAATGTAACAGCTGCTTTTATAATATGTGTTAACTTTTCACGCATAATTCAACCTCCTAAAAGTCAAGGTATAATTTAAGAGAAAACCATGTAAAATACTAGTGGTATTTTTGATAAAAAAGTCTTAAGTTTTTCTTGCTTTATGGGGATTATGAATAAAAAATGAACAAAATGTGTACATTACGCAAAAACACCACCCCAAAAATCCATATTTTTAGGGTGGTGTTACCATTTTCTACCTATATTTAGTGAAATTCTATAAGCCCTTAATCACTTCTACTGCTTTTGCAAGATGTGGATTTTCGATGTCATAGCTTTTTCCTGCATCTACCAGCTGCGCAAACTCCGGATTAAGCGGAAGCTTTCCAAGAACCTGAGTTCCCATTGCAGCAGCAACCTCCTCAATATGGCTTTCTCCGAAAAGCTTGATTTCCTTGTGACAATCAGGACACTGTAAATAGCTGTAATTCTCTACTACTCCAAGCACAGGGATGTCCATCATATCTGCCATATTGACTGCTTTCTTTACAATCATCTGTACCAATTCCTGTGGTGAGGTAACGATTACAATACCATTAACCGGCAATGACTGAAATACCGTAAGTGGCACATCACCGGTTCCAGGTGGCATATCTACGAAGAGATAATCAATCTCTCCCCATACTGTCTCATTCCAAAATTGCTTTACCACGCCGGCAATGACGGGTCCTCTCCAGATTACCGGAGCCTCCTCATCATCCATAAGTAAGTTGATGGACATTACCTTGATGCCTTCCTTGGTCTCTGCCGGAATCATTCCTCTGTCGTCGCCAACAATCTGCTCGTGAAGACCAAACATCTTTGGAATGGATGGTCCAGTGATATCTGCGTCAAGGACACCTACCTTGTATCCGGCCTTAGCCATCTGTACTGCAAGACTAGTGGTTACGAAGGATTTACCTACTCCACCTTTTCCGCTGACTACACCAATGACGTGCTTGATGTTGGAATATGCATTCTGTTCTACGAGAAAGCTCTGTTTATTGGCTGAATTACTTGGACAACCTTCACAGCTTTCTCTATTGCAGGTTGATTTGCTACTGCATTCATTCTGTTCTGACATAATTCTCTCCTTTATTCTATCTGGGGATTATAATCCTTATCTACATCAATCACGGTGCAATAATGATCTCCCAGCTTTTGTTTCACATTTTCTTCTACCAGACTAGTAAGCTCCTCATCGGAATATTTAAGGTCAAATGGGGCTAAAATATCAAATATCAGATTGGTATGAGATTCTCCCCATACCACACGAAAATCGTGAATGTTCAGATTGGACTGAATCTGTAGCACTATCTCTTTTACTTTCTCCTTGAGCTCATTGACCCTCGGATCGTTGGTTACAATGGGGTCCATATGAATCGTGGCCAGACATCCCAGCTCTTCCTCCAAAACCCTTTCGATATTGTCGATTTCATCATGCAGCTTCAGGATATCTCCGCCTGCCGGAACCTCCGCATGAAGAGAAATCATACGTCTGCCCGGGCCATAATCATGAACAATCAGATCATGCATTCCAAGGATATTCTCATCGTATCCCATGACAATCTGTTGAATCTGTTCCACAAACTCAGGCTCAGGCGCCTGTCCCAAAAGCGGATTGATGGTTTCCTTTGCAGCATTGATTCCTGCATAGCAAATGAAAAGACCAACCAACGCACCACAGTATCCGTCAATTCTAAGATTGGTAAAATGTCCAATAATACCAGATAACAATACCACTCCAGTTGCAACACAATCGCTTAAACTGTCTGTTGCTGTGGCCTCAATGGTCGCAGAACCGATTTTTCGACCAACGCTACGATTATAGTACGCCATATAACATTTGACAAGTATGGATACAATCAGTATTCCCCCAATCAGCGGAGAAAATTCCGTATCGGTAGGATGGATAATCTTGCCAACCGAGGTCTGCAACAGCTCCACCCCCATAATCAAAATCAAAGCTGACACCCCAAGCCCTGCAAGATATTCCATTCTTCCATGACCAAACGGATGCTTCAAATCCGGTTT
Source organism: Agathobacter sp. (assembly GCA_022767075.1). Lineage (GTDB taxonomy): Bacteria > Bacillota > Clostridia > Lachnospirales > Lachnospiraceae > Roseburia. Next base: position 10,034 of record JALEPP010000161.1, read on the forward strand.
TTGTGATGCAAGACGAAATCCGATTAATGTCATTACCGATGAGCCGGCATCGGAAAGGTTGTTAAATGCGTCTGCCGTTATGGCAATGGAATTGCTAAGCACTCCCGCCAAGAACTTTCCTATAAAAAGAAGTAGGTTCAAAAATATGCCCACCACACCGCAAAGGGTACCATAGATTCCCCTTTTTCGGTTATCATCCATATCAGGGTTAATAAAGATACGTTCTAATATTGTAATCATCCTTGTCTCCTAACGCTGTTTTCCAGCGATTCTCTTTTGTTCTCTTATTCCGTCTGCAAGAGCTGTTGTCCTGTATATGAACTACAGTCCTCTCATATGGTTGAACGGGAAATAAATGCATACCGCTTTTGCAAGCACTTTATCTCTGCTCACATACGTCTCCCCTGTCCAGCGTCTGGAATCAAATGAGGTATTGCGATTGTCACCCATCACAAAATAGCTGTCCTCCGGAACCTCATAGGTAAATGGTCCATTGCAGACAACCCACTCTTCCTTGAGATATGGTTCATCCAGCGGAGTCTCTGCCCCATTGATGTATACCTTAGAGTCCTCAATCACAACCGTATCTCCAGGGAGTCCAATGACTCGCTTCACATATTTTTCCTTGAGATTGTTGGGATTTTTGAAAATGATAATATCCCCTCTCTCCGGCTCTGAGAACGTATAGGCAAGTCGAAAGCCTATAATATCGTCTCCCGGGACGATGGTATTTTCCATGGAGCCTGTGGGAACCGTTGCATTAATAATAATGAAGGTCTTGATAAACAGGGCCACGAGAATTGCAGCCAGAAACGTAAATGCCCAGCTTATTAATTCCTTCAATACTCTGTTATTATTGTCCTTCGTCTCCTTCTCTTCCGATTCCTCTGTGTTCACTATATTCTTATCCATCGTTCTATCCTCAGATTTACTTTCCAATTTCTTCCTAGTTTATCACATATTCCGGGGTTGGACAACGTAATAAAAGGGCTACTGTTATGTCTCCATTTATCTCACTCCCCAATAGGCTAAATCCAACTTTCACCCCTTTCCCCTTACTGACATATTCCTGTTTATTCTGACAATTCACTCGTCTCTCAATACATAAAGAAAAACCCCGGAAATTCAATATTTCCAGGACTTCTCCCTTTAATCAACAAACACTTTAGTAATATCCTGATACCGATTCACAACCCGGTAAATCTCCACATATTCTTCCCCAATCTTATACAGCACGACATAATTCCCGCAAATCACATATTTATAATTCGTCCGGAAGCTGAC
>JALEPP010000051.1 GCA_022767075.1 Agathobacter sp.
GCTACAAGACAGAGTGGCGGTGTCATGGTTCAGGCATATCAGGTGGCCGGAGAGCTGGAAAAAGCAGACAGCTTTACCCAGATTAATATGTATAATGAGGTGCTGGCCTTAGTCGGATGGTCAACGGAATACATTGCTATACATAGTGATAATCTGGCAATTTGTGAGGAAACCATCCGGCGTGTAGATATGGTCGCAAAAGCCTACGATTTAATACATTTGAATGGAAATTGTATCGCATTGTTCTGGTATCAGGCAGCCATTATGTACTGTACACAGGGAAGAAAGGAGAAAGCTCTGACATACATGGAAAACTTTGTGGAAGCAATAGAGAATCTCCTGACAGAAGATGTACTTATATTTCACGGAGATTCTTATTTTACAAAACTGGATCAATGGATTCAGGAACAAGAGCTTGGTGGCAACCCGCCACGGGACAAAAAGGTAATCCGGGATAGTGCCATTCAAGCATTTGATCATCCGGCATTTGCCGTCTTAGCAGAAGAAAAAGCATTTATTGAAATGAAAGAAGAAATTATCTGTAAAATTAAAAAGGTGTAATTGAAATAATGAGTTTCGCAATTATCTAATGTGATTGGAAAAAGAGAGGAGAATGATTATGCAGGCAGAATTAAGTCAGTTAACGGAGTTCTTACCATTTTTAATACCACTTATTATTTTGGAGTTTGGATTGTTAGCTTATACCTTGTGGCATATTTTAACCCACAAAACCTATAAGAGAGGTAACCGTACACTTTGGCTGATTGTGACCATCGTGGGGATGAATTATATTGGACCAATACTTTACTTTATTTTAGGAAAAGGGGACGCGTAATGGAAATGCTCAAATTATCCCATGTATCCAAGTCCTTTGGCCAGAAACAGATTGTGAAGGATATCAGTTTTTCTGTGCCGGAGGGTACGGTGTTTGGATTTATCGGGCAAAATGGTGCCGGTAAAACCACAACTATGAAGATGATACTTGGGTTACTACAAATGGATGGCGGTGAAATTACCGTCAATGAAAAGAAGGTTCGGTATGGACAGAATGAAACGAACCGTTATATTGGATATCTGCCGGATGTGCCGGAATTTTATGGATTTATGACACCAAAGGAATATCTGATGTTATGTGGCAGCATTACCGGATTGTCAAAGGCAGAGAGTACGAAAAGGGCCGAAGAGCTTTTGGAAATGGTAGGCCTTTTGGAGGCAAATAAACGGATTCACGGATTTTCCAGAGGAATGAAGCAACGCTTAGGAATTGCCCAGGCATTGTTAAACAGTCCGAAGCTGCTAATCTGTGATGAGCCTACTTCTGCGTTAGACCCGGTGGGGAGAAAAGAGATCTTAGAAATTTTATCGACGGTAAAAAATGAAACGACGGTTATATTCTCCACGCATATTTTATCGGATGTGGAGCGTATTTGTGATAAGATCGCATTTCTTCACAATGGAGAAATTGCTTTGCAGGGAACGTTAGAAGAGGTAAAGGGTGTCCGGGGTGGAACCGGATTGGAGATTGAATTTTGTAAGCTGGAGGATGCTGAGCATTTTGAGTCCTTGTACACAGGCGGAAACTGGGAGAGCGCTTTAAAGCTTCTTTATGAGAAGAAAACAGAGCAGGACATGATGGAAATGATGCGGATTTTAGTAGAAAATCATATTAATGTACAGAGAATGGAGATGTTAGAGCCAAATCTAGAGGACTTGTTTATGGAGGTGGTGGGCAAATGACACAGCTTATGGCATTTACAAAAAAGGAATGGATGGAGGTGCTGCGTACCGGTAAGTTTGTTATACTTACTGTGTTATTTATCATCTTCGGTGTTATGAATCCTGCCATTGCAAAACTAACTCCCTGGATGATGGAAACATTTTCGGAAAGTTTGGAGGGTTCCGGGCTTACCATAACAGAGGCGAAGGTGGATGCCCTTACCTCCTGGGTGCAGTTTTATAAAAATGTTCCCATGGCACTCATTGTATTTTTATTAATGTTCAGCGGCATTCTGGCAGTAGAATATCAGAAGGGTACATTGATAAATATGATCACAAAGGGTCTTTCCCGTTGGAAGATTGTTGTGGCAAAGAGTATTGTTCTGCTCCTATTATGGAGTTTTGGCTACTGGATGTGCTATGTAATCACATATGCATATAATGAATATTTCTGGTATAACAGCATTGTCAAAGATACGGGATTTGCAGCATTTTGCGTGTATATGCTTGGTGTATGGCTTATCGCTCTTATGATGTTGATGTCCACACTTTTTTCGGCAGGATCAGCGGTGGCTGTGGGAACCGGTGGAGTATTCTTTGTGCTGTATCTGTTAAGTATGCTGCCGGATTTAAAGGAATACCTTCCAACTTATCTGATGGGGGCATCCGGTCTTTTGTCAGGTACCGGGGAAGCTGGTGATTATACGACGGCTTTAGTGGTGGCAGCGGGACTTACTGTGGTGCAGCTTGTGTTGGCGGTGCTGGTGTTTAACCGGAAGGATGTGTAAGGTATTATATTTCGTGATACAGTGAAATGGCGAAAAAACTGTAAAAGGCAGAGCCTGAAAAAATAGAAGCTGCTTCTGTGCTTAAAGTTCAGGTAAAAGAAGTTGTAAGATATGGTGTCTTGCAGCTTTTCCAGTTCAGCTTCGTATCTGTCTTTTGTTTTCGAAACGGCTTCTTGGCAGGAGGATTTTCGGACGCATTTTTCCGAAATTTTGCAAATTTTTCACAGGTAAAATTTCCTTACAAATTTAAAAGCAATAAAAAAGTGTCTTTGACACTTCAACCCCCTAGCCCCCATTCATTGGGGAATTAGGGGTTTCTTTTTGTTACATTTTCCTTCATAATAGTCTTATGAACATCTTACAAAGAATTTTTACAGACCATTATGAAGAAATGATTTATACATTACATCCACGCCAATCTGTAACAGAAAACGTGGATAAAATGATCAACTGTGGCGATTCCTCCTTCGGCGGTACCATGTGTCACTTTTCACTATAACCGACACGAAGATGATAAGTACGTGGAAGAAACCATTCCCGTTATGGAATTCATACAACGTCTCATTCAGCATATCCCAGAAAAGCATTACAAAATGATCCGTTATGGCGGTCTTTATGTACGCCATCGGGAGATAGACAAAAAACTTCATCGTGCGCTCTCCCGTGAAAAGCACTCTGTTTACAGAAGCTTTAACCACAAGCGTGTTTCTCTGGAAGAAATGTACGAGAAAGCCATGTCCCATTCTCGTGAAAGAAGGTCGTCTACATGACTTCCTTATTCTTCACCCGTATGCTATACTCCCTTGAAAGGAGGACGCTTACATGAACTCAAACACAGAGAAACTACGCAAAAAATATATGGATAACCCACCGGAAGGAATGACATCCGAGGACATTCGCCGCATGAGCGAGGATGACCTTCTAGATATGGATTATTTCTTAAATGAAGACGACTTATTTGATGACGAGG
>JALEPP010000174.1 GCA_022767075.1 Agathobacter sp.
GGTGCCATTGCCGGAAATTTGGTAAAAGGTGGTACTGTTGAGACGAACTATTTCTTGAAAGATGTCTATGATGGTATTGATAATATCAGCTATCTGGGTGTGGCAGAACCGAAAACCTATGAAGAAATTATGGCGATGGAAGGAATTCCTGATGGTTTCCGGACGGTATCTGTAACCTTTGAAGCAGAAGATGAGGTGGTTTCCGAAAAATCAATACCATACGGAGCCAGTCTGACGGAAGAGGACCTTCCTATTCTTGATGATAAGGAGGACTCTTATGCAACGTGGCCTGAGGATGCTGTCTATCAGGCTATCACAAATAACGTGACCATTGAGGCTACGTATGTGCCTTGGAATCAGAGTGCAGCATCAGAAGAGCTTGTGGAGGAGAAGCCACTATTCCTGGCTGTTGCCAATTTCTATGAAGATGCAAAAATCAGCCTTTCATCGGTGGAGGAAGGTCCAAAGTTAGATGAAAAACACAGCTGTCTTTATGCTTATGAATGGACCCTTGTAATGGAGGGAGGGAGAGAATACGACATGGTAGAAGGTCATTTCTATATCCCTAAGGAAAGTCGAGATAGTGTCATTGAGGTATGGACCGTAAAAGAGAATCAATGGGTTCCGGTGGAGACACAGTGGGATGGCAGCTATGTGGTTGCCAACATCCCGTTTGAGGTCCCATTTGCCGTAATTGAAACCAAGGAAGATCATACTCTCAAGAATATTTTGATTGGTGCTACGGTCCTTGTGCTGTTCATCGCGGTCTCAGGATTCGTGGTACATAACAAACGTAAGAAAAAGAAAGTGGATACCGCGGCCTAGATTTCCGCTTCCTTTTCTCGCATTATAAATTAAAGTTATAACGAAGTATCGAAAACCCAGATATTCAAATCATACAATTCCTATTGACTGGCTAGGAATAATGAAATATCATGATTTTAACAAAAACAGGTACACAAAACCTAATCAATATAAGCGAGAAAAGGGAGAGGAAAAAATGAGCAATTACAGATTTGAAACATTAGCACTTCACGTAGGACAGGAACAGCCAGACCCGGCAACAGATTCGAGAGCAGTACCAATTTATCAGACAACCAGCTATGTATTTCGTGATGCACAGCATGCGGCAGATCGATTTGGACTTGCAGATCCGGGAAATATTTATGGAAGATTAACCAACTCGACCCAGGATGTGCTGGAAAAAAGAGTCGCAGCATTGGAAGGTGGTGTAGCAGCCCTTGCAGTAGCATCCGGAGCGGCAGCCATTACATACACAATTGAGGCTTTGGCGGGAAAAGGTGACCATATCGTTGCACAAAAGACAATCTATGGAGGAAGCTACAATCTGTTAGCACATACCCTTCCACGATATGGAATCGAGGCATCCTTTGTCAATGCCCATGATTTACAGGAGGTAGAAGCCGCAATTCAACCAAATACGAAGGCAATCTATTTGGAGACACTGGGTAATCCGAACAGTGATATTCCGGATATTGATGCAATTGCAGCAATCGCACATAAGCATGGACTTCCTCTTGTGGTAGACAACACGTTTGGAGCATCCTACTGGGTTCGACCAA
>JALEPP010000079.1 GCA_022767075.1 Agathobacter sp.
AAAAGATAGCTGCTTTAAAGAATCATATCTGGGGTTTGTAAAACGATATAAAAAGAATATAATGATGGGGAAATCTTTAATTCTAAAACAGATCTTGGGGTTACTCTGTCTATTAAATTCCTACAGTAAATTTACACGACCTTCCCTTTCCTTGAATAATGAATTGGCATTTCGTATAATAGAAAGTAGAAGATAATGGGAGGTTTTTGGGTATGACGGAACAAAAAAAACGAGTAGAGCTTCGATATTTGGAACAACTGTCTGAGATGTATCCAAGCATCGGCAAGGCATCCACTGAGATTATCAATTTGCAATCAATTTTGAACCTGCCAAAGGGTACCGAGCACTTTATGTCCGATATCCATGGGGAGTACGAGGCGTTTTCTCATGTGCTTCGCAATGGCTCAGGGGCAGTGCAAAAGAAAATAGATGATGTATTTGGACAGACTCTTACGGCGAGGGATAAGGCGGCACTGGCTACCATTATCTATTATCCCAGAGAAAAAATGGAATTGATCAAAAAAGAAGAAAGTGACATGGATAACTGGTACAAGGTAACCTTGTATCGTCTCATTGAAGTGTGCAAAACCGTTTCCTCCAAATACACCAGATCTAAGGTGCGTAAGGCCTTGCCAAAGGATTATGCCTATGTTATCGAGGAACTGATTACAGAGAAACCAGAGGTGCTTAATAAAGAGGCCTACTACGAATCTATCGTAGATTCCATCGTGGAGATGGGAATTACCGAGGACTTTATTGTTGCTCTTGCAGAGCTGATTCAGAGATTGGTTATTGATCGCCTCCATATTCTGGGAGATATTTATGACAGGGGTTCCGGAGCACATCTGATTATGGACAAGCTGTGTAGCTACCATTCCTTTGACATTCAATGGGGCAACCATGATGTGGTGTGGATGGCGGCGGCCAGGGGCCACTTGGCATCCATTGCCTGCGTGATTCGAAATAGCCTCCGTTACGGCAATATTGACCTTTTGGAGGAGGGCTATGGTATCAATTTGCTACCCCTTGCAACTTTTGCCCTGGAGCAGTATGGGGATGATCCATGCAGCTGCTTTGTGACGAAGCCCGCATGTGAAACTACAGAGACCGAGACGGAGCTTACCAAGAAAATGCATAAGGCCATTATGGTGATTAAGCTGAAGCTGGAAGGTAAGCTTATTGAGAAGTATCCGGAGTTTGGCATGGAGGATAGACGGCTGCTGGACAAGATAGACTGGGAAAAGGGAACAGTACTTATAGACGGCAAAAGTTATCCAATGAAGGATATGGATTTCCCAACCGTTGATCCAAAGAATCCATATGAGCTGACTCCGGAGGAGACTGAGGTTATGAGCAGGCTTAGGACTTCCTTCCGCCACTGCGAAAAGCTACAGCGACATATGCGTGTTATGGTGCAAAATGGAGGTCTTTACAAGGTATACAATGGCAATTTACTGTTTCATGGATGCGTTCCTATGAACAGAGACGGATCTTTTACGGAGGTTTCTGTTTTCGGGGAAACCTATTCCGGAAAAGAGCTGTTCGATGTGTTGGAGAGCTGGGTACGTAAGGCATACTTTGCAGCGGATGCAACAGAGCGGGACATGGGTAAGGATATCCTGTGGTTCCTTTGGACAGCACCGGATTCTCCTCTCTACGGACGAAGCAAAATGGCATCCTTTGAGCGCTATTTCATTCAGGAGGAGGAAACCCACCAGGAACACAAGAACCCATATTATGACCTGTTATCGGATTCGGCCACAGCAGATCATATTCTGGAGGAGTTTGGCCTGACGGAAGAGCAATGCCTTCCGGTGCACATCATCAATGGACACGTACCGGTTCGCAGAAAGGACGGGGAAAGTCCTGTAAAATGTGATGGAAAGCTGATTGTGATTGATGGCGGTTTCTCAAAAACCTATCATAACAGAACGGGTATTGCCGGATATACCTTGATTTACAACTCTTACGGATTGACCTTAACTGCTCACGAGCCCTTTGAGTCAAAGGAAGCTGCGGTAAGCAGGGAGGTGGATATCGTGTCCCGAAGAGAGGCAGTAGAGCTTTCTGGACGAAGGACTCTTGTGGGTGATACGGACGCCGGACGAAAAATGAGGGAACGAATCGAGGAACTAAAACAACTGATAGAAGCCTACCGTTCTGGTAGTGTATTGGAGAAAGAGGCACATTAATGCAAAAAAGACAGCTTGAAGAATTATTGCAGCAGGTGAAGGATGGAACGGTTGATGTGAAGGAAGCCGCAAGCCGGATAGAGCTCACTCCATTTGTAGATATTGGATATGCAAAGGTTGATACCCAACGGGAACTGCGACAGGGGATCCCGGAGGTGATCTACGGAGCAGGAAAAAACGCAGAACAGATGAAGGGGATTGTCCTTGCCATGCGGGAAAAGGGGCAGAGGACCATACTGATTACCAGGTTGACCATGGACAAGGCGACGACGTTACAGGAACAGTTTGCCATGGCCTATTATGAAGAAGCTGAAATTGGTGTAGTGGGCGAATTTCCTGTGCCCGATTGCAAGGGCAAGATTGTCATTGCCACAGGAGGAACCAGCGATCACAAGGTGGCAGAGGAAGCGGCACTCACAGCGGAGGTCCTTGGCAACAGGGTGGAAAGACTGTATGACGTTGGTGTGGCAGGGGTACATAGACTGTTGGCTCATGCAGATTGCCTGAGGGATGCCAATGTGGTAATTGCCATTGCAGGAATGGAAGGAGCTCTCGCAAGTGTCATTGGGGGGCTTGTGGACTGCCCGGTGATTGCGGTGCCTACCAGCGTGGGATATGGAGCCTCCTTTGGAGGACTGACAGCGCTACTGGCAATGCTCAATTCCTGTGCCAGCGGAGTCAGTGTGGTAAATATTGATAATGGTTTTGGAGCAGGATATCTGGCAAGTATGATCAATCATCGTACAAAGGAGAGTTAGATGGAAGCAGTAGAGGGTTACAGGTTTACAGACCTGGAGATGGCGAAAAAGGCCCAAAAGGAAGCAGAAGGTGTTCGCTATATCAAAGAGAGAGTTAATTGGAATAATCCTGAAAAGGTACTGGCAATCTATCGTTCCATGATTGAAAAAGACATGTTCGAGACGCCGGTTGGCTTGGCATTCCTTTCGGAGGTTCGCGGAAAGCTTATGGAGGAAGCCATCATTGATAAGGAACAAATCCCGGAGATTCCGGTTGGGTTATATCTGAAAAAGCAGGAGCCTTTGAGAAATAACCAAAAACAGGGAACGTCCGGGGAGAAAAAAGCTTCCGACTATGGCAGCAATAGCAGCTTGAGAAGAAAATACCGGGTTGCATGTTTTTTCGCCATTGTGTTTGGCATTGTGATTATTGGGATGTTTGCCATTAATCTGGTAAGCACCAACAATGTAACCATTTTCAATTACGAAAATAAGATTATTGATAAATATGAGGCTTGGGAGAAGGAATTGGAACAGCGTGAGGAAGCCTTAATGCAGCAGAATCCTTAGCTTTTCACACAATCTTCACAATCCCGTGATAGGATGAGAAAAGAAGTGAAAAGGAGCAGAAAGTTTTTATGGAACCTTTAACGATTTTAGTGGTAGATGACGAAGCCAGAATGCGAAAGCTGGTAAAAGATTTTCTGGTGAGGGAGAACTATCGGGTAGTGGAAGCGGCCGATGGAGAGGAAGCACTGCGCGTATTTCGAAATGACAAATCCATTGCGTTAATTATCTTGGATGTTATGATGCCAAAGTGCAACGGATGGGATGTATGCAGAGAGATCCGAAGGACCTCCAAGGTGCCGATTATTATGCTTACCGCAAAAACACAGGAGAGTGACGAGCTTCTTGGGTTCGAGCTTGGGGTAGATGAATATATCGCAAAACCATTTTCTCCGAAAATTCTGGTGGCGAGAGTTGGAGCTATTTTGCGTAGAACCATGGCTGCCGACGATGGAGAAATCCAGGAGTGCAATGGAATCGTCTTGAATCACAGCGCTCATGTGGTGACAGTAGATGGGACTCCTGTGGAGTTAAGCTTTAAGGAATTTGAACTTTTAAGCTATTTCATGAAAAACCAGGGCATTGCACTATCCAGAGAGCAGATCTTAAGCCAGGTGTGGGAATACGATTATTATGGAGATGCCAGAACCATCGATACCCACGTGAAGAAGCTGAGAAGCAAGCTTGGGGAGAAGGGAAACTGGATTAAAACCATTTGGGGACTGGGATATAAGATGGAAGTGGATGAGTCATGAAAAGAAGAAT
>JALEPP010000139.1 GCA_022767075.1 Agathobacter sp.
AATGGTAAGTTTTGGAGGAGTTAATGAAAGAACTTAGCATATTTATAGATGAATCAGGAGACTTTGGAGAAATTACAGAGCGACCGGCATACTATCTGGTAACACTTTTGTTCCATGATCAGAAGAATGAAATTGCTTCAAGTGTTAAAAGGCTTGAGGATAGTATCAAGAAATCTGGATTCCGGATTCCGGATTTCCGGATTTGCTTTTGAGTACATATTTTTGGACACCACCACTGATATAATATTAATATAGAAAGGAAGGTGGCCGTTATGTATACATACTATTTTAATGAAGAAACTTGTACCTTATATAAGTATTCGGGTGGTGCTTTTGCTGAGGAATACATAGATGATGTAATCGAATGGAGAGTTGTAGGCATTAATGAGATAGAAGGATTAGAGCCCATATCTGAGGAAGATGCTGACGATATTATAAAAGAGTTTGAGGGAGATGAATACGACCTAGTAGATGGTTATGTTCTTTGCGACTTTAGTGGGGAGATATAATTGTGAAAGATACTGTTGAATTATGTAATAGAGATTTGAAAAAGAGTATTTTTAATGACATTATGTTCTTCTCACTAGCTGAAGGCGGAGCGATGGGAGAACCTGGTGGAGTATTCTTTTTTGATAAAAAGGGACAAACTTATCATTTCAATTATGTGTTTGGTGATGCTGATATGGGAAAGGTTGAAAAGCTATTCCCGGTATTAAGTGACTGTGAGTTTGGGATGTTTGGTCTTGATAGTAAAGTCCCAAAAGGTTGGAACTATGTAAATCTTGGAATGGGTAATCATCTGATTGTCAATGATGCTGTATATCCTGTATTTTTGGAGAGGCTCGGAGATGAAGAAGAACCATCTGTTGTGTATGGTAAATGGGTGGAAATAGCAGATTCTATTCTTAATACAAATGGTGAGTCTTTGTATGGTGATTTAGTCAGCTTTATTGATGAACTGAAAAATGATTCCATAGGAGAGAGGATTGTAGATAAAGAGAATGACGGCACGATGGAACATCCTATTCAGATGCCTTTTGTGGTCTATTCTTCAGTTGTTAGAGGGTTTGAAAAAGCTGTATATGATTTCGAAGAAGAACATCCTGAATTTGGTTTGAATCAGTATGGTGAGATATTAGATAGATATCACATCCAATGGGAAACTGAATCTATGTCTACGGTAGATGTGAATAGGCTGGACGGACAAGGAATTATGGCTTTGATTATGGCTGCTGTCCGTGCAGAACGTTTTTGTGAGGGGGCATTAAAAGAATTCTTTGAAAATGGCTCAATAGAGAAATGGTTATTAAGGCTAAAGGAACTTGATGGTGCAAAGGATAATACCAAATTAAATAGTACAATTCAACTGATTAATGGATCCTGTGCTGACCAGAAGGTAGATGCAGTCGTTAATGCTGCCAATAAAGGGCTACTAGCAGGTGGTGGTATCTGTGGAGTAATATTTAAGAAAGCTGGAATGCAAGAATTAACACAGGCTTGCAATGAGATTGCTACTCCTATAAAGGATGGAGATGCGGTTGTTACACCGGCATTTAATATGAAAAATGCTAAAGCTATTATCCATGCTGTGGGACCAAACTTTGGAAGAACACCTAGTGCGTTTCAGGAATTATTCAACGCCTACTACAATTCATTAGTAGCATTGAAGGGATATGGATATCATAGCATTTCATTTCCACTGATTAGTGCAGGTATATTCGGTGGTTCATTAGATAATCCGGCAGCCGAGTCAACAAAACAATGTTGTAGAGCTTATAAGAGGTTTGTTGAGGATTATCATACTTACCAAGTGGATGTAAAACTGTGTGCATTCTCATCAAACGAGATGGTTGAGGCAAAAAGGGTATTTGATTCTTTCTTTTAATAAATTATTTAGATGTTGGGAGGTAGCAGATTTGGATATTGAAAAAGCAAAGAAAATGTCATATGAGAGTCTGCGAGGAATGTATAAAAGCTATTTAGAAGGACAGGAGTTGAGCCGTAACACAGTTCAAACGATGTCTGGAGATACTTAATGACAATTGGGGGGCGGAGGCATGGAATCAGGAAGTGGCCCAAGGGAGATAGGACCGGGGAAGGGAAACGTGAGGGAGGCAAAGTAACAGTAAATGAAAAGTTATAAAGCTTTATTAAAGTCAACAGATTTTTATAAGTTAATAAGAGGTAGACCGTATGATAAAAACAATAAAGGTAATGTTAATGCCTAATAATAAGCAAACAACTAAATTATTCCAATATGCAGGAACAGCAAGGTTTGCTTATAATTGGGCTTTGGCTAAAGAGCAAGAAAATTATAAAAATGGTGGGAAGTTTATTTCTGATAATGATTTAAGAAAAGAATTTACAATTCTTAAACATACAGACGAATATGCATGGCTTAATAATGTCTCAAATAATGTCACAAAACAAGCTATTAAGGATGCATGTGAATCTTATAAAAGATTTTTTAAAGGATTAAGTAAATTTCCTAAATACAAATCAAAGAAGAAATCAAAACCATCCTTTTTTCAAGACCCGGTAAAGATTAAATTTACTGATACTTATGTTAAAGTAGAGGGTTTTGCAATTAGCAAGAAAACAAATAAGCAAAAACTCAATCATATCAGACTTGCTGAAAAGGGACGAATACCTATTGATTGTAAGTATTATAATCCGCGTATTACTTTTGATGGTATTAACTGGTGGATTTCTGTAGGCATTGATACAGAAGAATGTAAATGTCAATTGAATGACAGTGGGTTCGGAATTGATTTAGGTATTAAAGATTTAGCGATATGTTCTGATAATAATAAATATAAGAACATAAATAAATCACAAACGGTTAAAAACTTAGAGAAACAAAAACGCAGATTACAGCGTAGTATCTCTCGTAGTTATGAGAAAAATAAGAAGAAAGGAAAATACTGTAAAACTAATAATGTAATCAAAAGGGAAAAACTTTTATTAAAAATAAATCGCAGATTATCAAACATCCGTAATGATTATTTACATCAGACTACAACTGAAATAGTAAATCGAAAACCAAGATTTATATGTATTGAAGATTTAAATGTAAGTGGAATGATGAAAAATAAACATTTATCCAAAGCCATTCAGAATCAAGGATTTTATGAATTTCATAGGCAATTAGAATATAAATGTAAAGATAAAGGTATTCAGCTTATAATTGCTGATAGATTTTATCCATCATCAAAGTTATGTAGTTGCTGTGGAAATATCAAAAAAGACCTGAAACTTTCTGATAGAATTTATAAATGCGACTGTGGAAATATCATTGATAGAGATTTTCAGGCGTCATTAAACCTTAAAGTTTATGGAGAGCAATTTGCATCTTAGCACATGAAAGCGAATGCAAATATGTACGGATACGTTAATTCGGAATTTACGCCTATGGAGTGTACAAGAACTTGCGAGTAGATAAGAGCTTTGTTCTATCAAAAGCATACACATTGAAGTAGGAATGAAACATAAAGGTTTATAACTTTTTATAAGTTTTCAGTAACGGAATTGTATATTGTGTAGGGGGAAAAGGTATGTTATGGTATTAACCATAGGAGGATAGAAATGGGAAAAAAGAAGCCTACTGTGGAGGGAACCTATAAGACTAAAAATGGAATCAAGCGTCTCATGTTCTGCGGAGTAGCCATTCTTTTGCAGTTTGGATTGGTGATATTATTTACCAGAACGATGTCGGATGTGGTGGGACCAATTAAGACAGGAATCCATATTGTAAGTATCGCACTAGCTTTATGGATTTACAGCAGAAATCAGACCTCTTCTATGAAGATGCCATGGATCATGTTGATGTTGGTGTCACCGGTGATTGGTGTGACGCTCTATCTGTTAATCGGTTTGAATGGTGTAACCAGACGAATGAGGGAGCGCTATGTACAGATTGATCAAAAGCTGTTTCCTATGCTTCCTGAGCAAAATGAGACCTTAGCTACATTGAATCAGATGAATCCAAAAGCGGGAAATATTTCCAACTACCTAAAAAATGTAGCGGGATTTCCTGTCTATCAGAATACAAAGGTCAAATACCATGCAACACCGAATATTGCTCTGGAGGAGCTGCTGGAGGACTTGAGTCGGGCACAAAAATATATCTTTATGGAATATCATGCCATTGAGGATGATGTGCTCTGGGCAAGAATACAGGCAGTGCTGGAGGAACGTGCCAAAGCAGGGGTAGAAGTGTATGTATTCTACGACGATATGGGCTCCATCTGGTTTGTCAATGATAACTTCTATAACAAGATGGAGGAAAAGGGAATCCATTGTCGAGTGTTCAATCCATTTATGCCAGGTATCAATGTATTTCTGAACAATCGTGATCACAGAAAGATTACGGTCATTGACGGTAAAATCGGATATACAGGTGGTTATAACCTGGCCAATGAGTACTTTGAGATTACCATGCCTTATGGACATTGGAAGGATACCGGTGTGCGCCTTGAGGGGGAGGCTGTTGCGACTCTGACCATTTTGTTTTTAGAGATGTGGAATGCGGTCAAGGACAATGATGCAGATATTCTGGATGTTAGTAACTATCTAATCAAAAATCAGCTGGTGTGGAATCAGGGATATGTGCAGCCCTATGGCGATAGTCCTTTGGACCGAGAGCAGGTGGGAGAAGAGGTCTATATCAGCATGTTGAATAAGGCAGAGAGATACTGTTATTTTATGACTCCATATCTCATTATCACGGACGAGATGAATCACGCTATGTGTTTAGCCTCGAAAAGAGGGGTGGATGTTCGAATTATAACCCCGGGTATTCCGGATAAAAAGATGGTCTACGGGGTAACCAGATCCTTCTACTACGATCTTATTCACAATGGCGTTCGCATTTATGAGTGGACACCGGGCTTTTGTCATGCGAAAATGTGTGTGGTAGACGATGTTATGGCTACCTGTGGCACCATCAATCTGGATTATCGAAGTCTGTATCATCATTTTGAAAATGGATGCTTTTTTGCGGATTGCGATGTGGTGGGAGAGATCAAGAAGGATTTCTTCAAGACCATGGAGGAAAGTCGAGAAGTGACAGACGTTTACCGAGCAGAAAAGGGAAAGGCAATGAAGCTGCGCCAGATATTCTGGCGGTTATTTGCGGGGCTCCTGTAACGTGCGTTACCGGACAGCTTCACAGATAGAACATGCTCGGAAGAATAGAAGAAAAAGGAGTAGAAAGAACGTGGCAGAAGTTAAGACCATACAGTTAAATGAAAATATTTATGCAAATAATGAGGAACAGGCAGAGATTACGAGAAAGATGCTTACGGACAAGGGTATCTTATTCTTGAATATCATGTCTTCACCGGGAAGTGGCAAGACCACAACCTTGACAAACTTAATCAACCGAATGAAGGATCAGTATCGCATCGGTGAGATGGATGTAGATATCCAGTCTACCATCGACGCACAGAGAGTGGCAGATGCCACAGGTGTGCGTTCCCTTCAGATTCATAACAGTGGATTGTGTCACATTGATGCTGAGATGACAGCAGAGGCCATTGCCCAATTTGGGGTGGAGGATCTGGATATCCTAATCTTAGAGAATATCGGTAACCTTGTATGTCCTGCAGAGTTTGATACCGGAGCCCACAAGAATCTCATGATTCTCTCTGTTCCGGAGGGGGAGGACAAGCCTCTCAAATACCCACTCATGTTCTCTCTTTGTGATGTGGTATTGATTAATAAGATTGATACCATGGAGTTCTTTGATTTTGATATGGAAAAAGCAAAAGAGTACATCTATAAGCTGAATCCAAACACAACGATTATTCCAATCAGTGCCAAGACGGGCGAAGGTATGGATGAGCTTGTTGCTTGGATTGAAGAGGAGTATAAAAAGAATCGTGGCTAACTCCTAAGAGCTAGCCACGGAATTTTATAATCTATGTGGTTTTTCTATTGTTGTTCTCTATCCGGTTATGACTGGAAGAAGGCCAGTGCAATTGCCCCCGGTCCGATATGGGTACCAATGGCACAGCCGATAGAATAATCCGGTATATCCGGGACTGCCTGATCGTAGAGATCATGGTGGTCCTTTTTGTATTTCATCAAAACGTCGTTGTTCAGACCACTGTATGCCAACGCAACCGGCATTGAGAAATCAATAGGTCCCTCTTTGTCTATCATTTGACGAAGCATATTGTTGCCAGCTTTGGAGCCTCTTGCCTTTCCAAGCACGGCAACCTCACCTTCTTCAATGGCGATAACCGGTTTGATGGAAAGCAAAGAACCGGCAGCTGCGGCAGCGGCTGAGATGCGACCTCCCTTTCTCAGATACTCCAGGGTGTCAAGAAGGGCGATGAGCTTTACATGGTGCTTCTTTTCCTCCAGAGAAGCCAGAATTTCCTCTAAGGTACATCCCTTATCTCTCAGTGCCACAGCGTGCTCAATCAGGATTCGCTGTCCGATGGTGACACTTAAGCTGTCAAAGGGATAAATGATACCCTCATAGTCAGCAGCAGCGATGTTGGCACTCTGGAAGCAACCGGAGAGCTTGGAAGACAGAGAGATGACTATGGCTACATCCCCATTGGCTTTTACCTCTTCATAGACCTGCTCGTAGTCAAAAGGTGAAATCTGACTGGTCTTTGGGAAGACATCGGACTCAATTAACTTTTCAAAGAATTCTGTATGGGACAGGTCTACTCCATCCAGATATTCCGTTTCGTCAAAGGTGGTTTTAATAGGCAAAACGCGAATGCCCAGCTTCTTTGCTTCCTCCTGGGTGATGTCACAGCCAGAGTCAGCAATGATTTGAATTGACATGGTTTGTCTCCTTTCTGAAAACGACTTTTAAAATGCAGTTTCCTTTACAATCAGATAAATAGCTGATGTACAAGGTTGGTTTATATTATCGTTTCCATGAGACCTACCTTACCCTATAAAGGACATCTTGTCAAATAATTCTCAGGAATACCTTTTATAGATGGGGTGAATCATGGTATAATTGTAGGAAATGATGCTAGTCATCGGTAACTGGAATATACTACTAAGGAGAAGGAAAATATGGTTATTGCATCGCAGATTATGTGGCTGTTTTTTGTCTACTCGTTTGCAGGTTGGATATTAGAGACAATTCTTGGAACAATCAAAAATAAAAAGTATGTAAATAAGGGTCTCGTAACGGGACCATTCTGTGTAATCTATGGTTTTGCGGCGGTATTGCTTTCTGTTTTCTTGCAGGAGCTGAAAGGAATTCCGCTTTTCCTGTTCTGTACCGTAATCGCAACAGTGGTGGAATGGGTAGCGGGACATCTCATCGAGCGTTTTTTCAAGGAACGCTGGTGGGATTACCATGATCTGAAATGGAACCTGGATGGCTATATTGCTGTGCTGCCATCTCTGATCTGGGGTGCATTCGGTTATGTGGGTGTGCGTTGGCTCAATGGCTTTTTTATGCAGATAATTGGGCTGCTTCCAAGCATTGTATCCCAGATCATTATGCTGGTGGCTTCCATCTTGCTCTTTATCGATATTCTTGCCTCCAGTATTTTGCTTTCCGGTAGAAGCAAGCAGGAGGAGAAATGGGAGCTTGCCAACAGTGGCTTTGAAAAGGCCAGCGATGCTTTGGGCGGCTTTATCAGTGGTAAAATCAGAAAGCGTATCAACAAGGCTTATCCGAAAAAGGTCAAGGTACAGAAGGAGGAAAAACATCCTGAGATTTTTGCCTACGGATGCAGCTTCTACAAGATTGTGCTGTTATTTATCATAGGAGCCTTTCTGGGGGACATTACAGAGACAATCTACTGTCGTATCACCGCAGGCTACTGGATGAGCAGAAGCAGTGTGGTATGGGGCCCTTTTAGTGTAGTATGGGGCCTTGGAATCGCAGGAGCCACTCTTCTTTTGTATCGCTACAAGGATAGGAAGGATGTCTTTCTTTTTTGGATGGGAACCTTTTTGGGAGGAGTATTTGAATATCTATGCAGTGTTTTTACCGAAATCTTTTTCGGTAAGGTATTCTGGGATTACAGCTGGATGCCATTTAACCTGGGAGGACGAATTAACCTCTTGTATTGCTTCTTCTGGGGCTTCGCAGCGGTGATATGGTTCAAGAGAATCTATCCGCTTGCATCCAAAGAAATCGAGCGTTTGCCTAAGAAATTCGGCACGATTGCTACCTGGGGTCTTCTCATATTTATGATTTGTAATGTGTCTGTATCTGCAATGGCCTTGGTACGCTATGATGCCAGAAGCAAGGATAAGCCAGCTGACAACTCGGTAGAAGAGTGGCTGGATGAAAAATATGATGATCAAAGGATGGAAAGAATCTATCCAAACGCCAAGGCTGTGTAAATACGATAGAAGAAGCAAGACAGGGAGCGAGTAGTATCACACGCTCCCTGTTATTTTTTAAATATGCTTCCTATCGGTGGAAGCTCTGTATTTTACTTCTGTTCTGATATAGGTGGTTCTATATGGCATCTGAGGATGCTCAATTCTTGATAGCAGCATATCTGCTGCAGTATATCCCATAGAAGAACTTGGAATACGAACTGTCGTAAGTGGCGGTTCAATGATGGTTGACTCCGGAGAATTGTCAAATCCGCAAACCATTACATCCGTAGGAACCACTATGGATAAGGACTTCAAAGCTCTCATAACAGAGATGGCCAGGAAATCACAATTCCGGTAACACATCAGTTAGAGATTGCAAGAGATGATGAAATCATTTTTGCGATTAATCCAGAAGGCAATGACGAATATGATGGCGGAAGACTCCAGGTAAAGATCTATGCACAGCCATAAATGGCAGAGAATACGGTAAACCAATAATGATAGGAAAGGACATCCTGTGGGATGTCCTTTTCTTTGCATGCTCCTAATTTTTCAGATGGTTTTGGAAAGGTCATTGTGGCTTTGTCCTTTTCAGGCTTTGTCATTGTCATTCTTCGAAACCAGAAGTATAATGTATCCAAGGAGAAAGAAAGGTGAGAAGATATGTTGCTTTATCATGGTTCTAAAAGTGGAATACAAGGGAACATCCGACCGATAAGTAGAGAAAAATGTGATTTTGGCAGTGGGTTTTATATGGGAGATGCTTCAGATCAACCAAAAGGATTGATTGCGCCATACCCGGGAAATCGATTTTATGAAATAGAATACAATAAAGATGGTTTACAGGAAAAGATATTTGGGGATGATTACATTAGCCAGTTGGATTGGGCATTGTATGTAGCGTTTAATAGAGAGCCCGAGGTTATGATGCCGTATAAAAACCTATGTGCAAAGTATAAAAGATATAACGAATCAAATGATATTATTATAGGATTAATCGCCGATGATAAAATGACTCAAGTTATGAATTTATTCTTCAAAGGATTCATGTGTGATAAGGCATTTATTGAGGCTTTACAATACGTTAAACTGGGTAGGCAGTATGTGTTAAAGACCGGTAAGGCGTGTGAGGAAGAACGTTTTCAAATAATAAACGAGCATAAGCTTTCAGCTGAAGAAATAAAGCTTATCAGCGCACAAAATGCAAACAGGACCATTCAGTTAAACAATCTAATCAATCAGATTCAAACGAAGTATAGACGAGCACAAAATGTCAAGTTCTTTGATGAGATTATACAGGAGTGGAATAAATAATGGAATTAACCTTTGTTAATATTGGAATATGTGAGCAATCGGCAGAGCTGTTCGTGCAATCTGCAAGGAAGGGATATGACTCAAAGGACTTTATCGAGAAGTTAATGAACTCTCAAACTGCGATCTATTTGTATGACAAATCGGATACGCAAATGTGGTTAGGATATAACTATATACTAGAAACCCTTGAGGCTGAGGTTACAATTCAAAAAGGAAAAACCTATCCGGAAGATTTAATGTCGTGGATTGGTTACTTGTTCGCATGCTGGAATATAACATACGCGGATGATTATCCAAAGGATATGCTCAGACAAGCTTCGGTAGATACTCTTGTTCTGGCTTATCAGGGCTTGCATGTCCTAACCTTTGAAGATGCAATTATGGAATTAAAAAATATTTACAAGGAAAATGAAAAACTAAGAGAACATGTAGCAAACCAGTAATGTGGTAAGAGAAGAGGAGCATCCGATTGGGACGTCGGCCTTGCGCGGACCGAAGCGGAGCCAAGAAGCGAGAACCTTCGAGCCTCCGGCCCGCTTCTACAACGAAAAAAAGAATATCCAATCGGATGTTCTTTTTCGTTGTAAGAGCGATAGACGGCGCACGACGTCCAGTGGACGTCGGTTTTGCGCGGACCGAAGCGGAGCGGAGAAGCGAGAACCTTCGAGCCTCCGGCCCGCTTCTACAACGAAAAAAGGAATATCCAATCGGATATTCCTTTTCGTTGTAAGAGCGATAGACGGGGCTCGAACCCGCGGTCTCGACCTTGGCAAGGTCGCGCGTTACCAACTACGCCACTATCGCATTTTCTGTTGCGCTCTTAAGCACATTTAAGATAATACAGTATGAATAATGGAAAGTCAACCATAAAATTGAAAAAATTTAAAAAAAATATTGAATATCTATAATTCGCTTCAGAACCTAATCATAGTTGGTAATTTCAACACTAGGTTGGAGAACCAACATCATCTGATCATAGATTTCTCGTTTTAAATCAAAGCCTCCATTTGTCTTGGTCCAGCGGATATCGATGCCGATAGCACAGTCGTACATAGTCCGGAGCAGAAGAAATGGGTCGGCCATATTCTTGATTTCCTTAGCCTTTTGCATTTTCTGAATCAGAGACAGGGATACCTTGATGGCAGGACTTAGGGTTTCTTCTTCTTCGATGCAGAAATAGTCATTCAGGACATTCTGCATGGCGATGGTGGCAAGAAGCTTTGGTCCAAAGCTGGTCTGTCTTGCAATATCAATTTTATTAAACTCCCAGAACTGCTCCAATGGAGAATCGAATTTTAAGAGAATCTCCGGCAACGCGGCCATTTTGTCATCGTCGCTGGTGGCATAGGTACTCCCAAATACCTCTTCCTTGCTGGTAAAGTACTGATAAAAGGTGTTCTTGGAAATATGTGCGCCTTCACAGATTTCCTTTACGGAAAGGGTATCCGGTCCTTTTTGTTTTGCCAATTCTACGGCTGTACGAATAATTCGATTTCTGGTTTCCTGTGGTTTGCCCATATCTGGTTCCCCTTCTCAATACATTATCAGATGGGCTTAGTATAGCACATTACATAAGAAAACAGTACTTTTTTTATAAAATCTTCCCATTGAGTTTAAAAAATGACTATGGTAATATTTTTAATGACGGGAGTATTAAAGGCTTTGGTGAGGAATTTGATTCGATAGCCAAAGCCGACTTTATATTACAACGAAGGAGAGATACTTTTTATGAAAACAGATAAAATCGTGCAGGAGCTGGTAGACAGCTACGGAGACTGGATGGTCCAGAATCCGGAAAAAACCGGTAAGGGTGGCTGTGGAAAAATGACATCGGAGCTGTACCCATACAATCACCTCTTTTCCCCGATTCAGGTGAACCGTACCAAAATCAAAAACCGTGTGGTAATGGCACCTATGGGAAATCTGCAGATGGCAGAGGAGACGGGAAGACCGGGTCAGAAGATGCTTGACTACTTTTTTGCCAGAGCAAAGGGTGGTACCGGTTTATTGACCACCGGTCTGATTCCGGTTAGTCATGGTATCGATCATACGGTAACAGAGTCCGGGGAGCTTTCTTATTTCCCAAGAATTGATCGTACCAGAACTGTGTATGGGGGATGGCGAGACCTGGCTCAGGGAGTACATGCATACGGCAGTCATATCTTTGTACAGCTTACTGCCGGGCTGGGACGTGTTGGTGCTCCCATGTGCGTATTGAATGAGCACAAATTTCCGGGAAGTGCATCCTTAAATCCAAACTTCTATATTCCGGAGCTTCCAAGCTTTCGTATGAGTGATCACCATCTGAAACAGATTGTGAAAAACATGGGTCAGGCAGCAGCGGATGCCAAGGTGATGGGACTTGACGGTGTGTACCTTCACGGACATGAGGGATACCTTTTGGAGCAGATGACGAACCCTGCATTTAACCGCAGAAAGCTTGGTCATTATGCAGACTGGAGGAGATTTGGAATCGAGTGTGTGGAGGCAATCCGAAAGAGCACAGATCCTTCTTATCCGATTATGTACCGTATTGATTTGTCTCTTGCGTTAAATGAGACCTATGGGGATCGTATGAATACGGTGCGCTCCCTGAAGAAATTCCAAAACGGGCGTACCATTGAGGATACCTTATCTTACATGGAGGACCTTGTAAAAGCAGGTGTGGATATGTTTGACGTGGACCTTGGCTGCTATGACAACTGGTGGCTTCCACATCCACCGGCAGGAATGCCTGCAGGTTGCTTTCTGGAGATTTCACGCATTGCAAAGGAGCATTTTGCAAAGAATCATATCATATCCAACGCCGGCTATGAGGTTCCAATCGTGGCTGTAGGAAAGCTTGGATATCCGGACCTTGCAGAAAAGGCCCTTATGGACGGAGATTGCGACATGGTTATGCTTGGCAGACCACTTCTTGCGGATGCGGAGTGGTGCAACAAAGCGTACAGAGGTGATGTGGCGGATATTCGTCCATGTATCGGATGTCAGGAGGGTTGCGTCAACGAGTTTGTGGAGGGTGGCCATATCCAGTGTACCATCAACCCAAGAACCGGATTTGAGGACGTGATTCCGGAGAAGCTTCCGGAGGCAAAGGAGAAGAAACACATTGCTGTCATCGGTGCAGGCCCGGCAGGTATGGCTTTTTCCCTTGCGGCTCTTGAGAGAGGGCATGAGATTACTCTGATTGAAAAAGAAGGACAGCTTGGAGGAAAGGTTCTTCCGGGAAGTGCCTCTAAAATCAAGTATGACTTCCACAACTATTTAACCTATTTGTGTCATAGAATTGATAAGGCAAAAGAAAATGAGAAGTTCCACTTACTCCTAAACACCTCGGTAGATACCAATTGGTTAAAGGAACAGGGCTTTGATTCCATCGTGTTTGCCAACGGATCGGTCAATATTGATCCTCCATTCCCTGGAAAAGACCAGATAAAGCATGTCCAGGCAGTAGACCTTTTAGTAGACCCAAGTCTCCTTGGAGATGCGAAAAATGTAGTAGTTGTGGGTGGTGGAACCGTAGGCTGTGAGACCGCATATTTCCTTGCCTACGAGCACAACTGCAAGGTGAAGGTTGTGGAGATGGCTGATCAGATGATGAATGGTGTATGTACCGCAAACCGTGGTCATTTGATTCATTACATGGAGAAAAAGGGTGTGGAGCTTGTGAACTGTGCCAAGGTTGTTTCTTTTGAAAAGGGAAAAGTCAATGTTGCTAGAGTGACGAAGAATGTTCCGGACCCTTACAACACCTGGCAGCCGATTCTTCCGAAAAACATCAAGAATCCACTTGGAAAAACCCCGGGAACCGAGACGAGGGATATGTCCCTTGAGGCGGATATAGTTGTCATTGCTATGGGTGGAAGAGCAGATGATGGGTTCTATTTTGACGCGGTAAAAGAGCACTGTGCCAAGGAAGTGTTTGCAATTGGAGATTGTCGTAAGGCCGCAAGAGTGCTGGAGGCTACCAGAGCAGCCCTTCGCCTTGCTATGGATATTTAAGGGGTGACCTATGGAAAATATGAAGAAAAAAGCCCTTGAGGCGCAGATTTGTTATGAGGATTTATTACAGCGTCTGGAATTGGATACCGATACGGAGGTTGTGTTTCATGTGGCAGATGAGTCCCAGAAGAAACTGATGATGGATGCGTGCTATCAGAATAATCCATTTCCGGGTATTCCAAAGGCCGTATTATTATCTCTGAGAAAAAAGGCTATCAAACGCCTTTTTCAGGATGAGCTTGTGATTCAGACAGCACCGGCCGCTTCCATTCTGGCATTAAATGCAGCAATGGGAAATGATATCTTAACCCTTAGAACCGGCAAGAAAAATGAGAATCCCATTGTTTGCGATATCGGATTTGCGGGACTTCAGGTGGTTCGCCTTTATATGATGGCTTACCATGGGGATAAGGCCTTTGCCAAAAGCCGTTACCAGTCAGCTACCCGGGTAGACAATGCGTTAAACGGTTCCTTTTACAAGTACAAAACCAAGGACGAAAAGTATTTTTCTGCTCATGTGTACTATGAATCTCAAAAGCGCAGGATGATGAAGCTGCTTGCTATCAAAAAGGATCCGGACAAATTCCAGCTACTAAGTCTTCCTATAGACAAGGTTACCACTGCAAAAGCCATTGGTTCCTTTGATGCATTAGACTTAGAGGAAAAAGCCTTTGAAACCGGTGCCTGCGGATGTATGCTTCGTGACAGAAAGGAATGGGAGCAGTCAGAGGTTGGCAAAGCTGTGTGCGATATGCCCCTATACCGCCTGACAAAGGTAGGAGATGCCCCGAAAAAGGATTTTGGAAATGACACATCAAGAGGTCCCCTTACCGGTGTGAAGGTATTAGATCTTACCCACATTATCGCGGGTCCGGCGTGCACCAGAATCCTTGCAGAGCAGGGAGCGGATGTACTTTTGGTTCGCAGGGGAAGCTTTACCAATCAGGAACAGGCGATGCTTGAGCTGGATGGATGGGCAGGCAAACATGCTATCCATTTGGATTTCAACGTGAAAGAGCAGCTGGAGAGAATGTATGAGCTGGTAAAAGAGGCGGATGTCATCGTATCCTCTTACCAGCAGGGTGCATTGGACCGATTTGGATTGTCTCAAGAGGAATTGAGAAGACGAAATCCAAATGCTATTATCGCTTCTATGATGTGCTTTTCAGACAGCGTGTGGCGTACCCGTCCGGGCTGGGCTCCGTTGGCTGAGGATATTACTGGGCTTAGCATCCGCAATGGTTCCAGGGAGAATCCGGTGAATCTCAACGGAGTGCCTCTGGATTATATACCGGGCTTTCTTATGGCAGCAGGTGTCCTAGAAGCATTGAAGCGTTCCATGACAGAGGGGGGAGCCTATGAGGTAATCGGCTCTCTTACAAGAGGTGGCTATTGGTTACATCAGTGTACCGATTTGTGCGAAAAGCCGGACTCTGACAGTGTCTACAAACATTGCTCAGTTGGCACAGGCATGCAGATACCACAGTGGAAGAAGCTCTGGTGTGAAATTCCGGAGACTGCGGTTGGAACAGTATTGTTCCCAATGCCTGCAACCTATCAGGCCGGTGCGGTAGAACCATATGGAAATATGCGCTTTTCTCATGGGGAAAATGACTTCCCAAACCCATAAGATTGTGCTATGATGTTTCAGATAAAAAGGTGCATTCTTTTCACAGGAAGTATCCTATTAGTAACAACAAACAGCACAAGAACAGGAGCATAAGTTATGGGTCGAGACGTCATTATCGCATGTGATTTTAACAGCAAGGAAGAAGTAATGCAGTTTTTGGACAAGTTCCAGGAGGAGAAGCCGTTTGTAAAAATCGGTATGGAGCTTTTCTATGCAGAAGGACCGGAAATTGTCCGGGAGATTAAGAGAAGAGGTCATAAGATTTTCCTTGATCTGAAGCTTCATGATATTCCAAACACAGTAAGAAAATCAATGGCAGTATTGTCAAGACTTGATGTAGATATGTGTAACGTACATGCCGGTGGAACAAAGGCTATGATGGAAGCAGCACTTGAGGGACTTACCAGGGAGGATGGCACTCGCCCACTCCTGATTGCGGTAACCCAGCTTACCTCTACCAGTGAAGAGGCAATGAGAAGAGACCTCTGGATTGAGAAGCCAATAGACGAAACCGTTATGCATTACGCCAAGAACACCATGGAGGCTGGCTTAGACGGAGTGGTATGCTCTCCCCTTGAGGCAGGAAAGGTTCACGAGGTATGCGGAGCAGACTTCTTCACCATTACACCGGGTGTTCGATTCGCAGATGGCGACGTTGGCGACCAGAAGCGTGTTACCACCCCTGCAAAAGCAAAGGAAATTGGCTCAGACTACATCGTAGTGGGACGTCCAATCACCCAGGCTGAGGACCCTGTAGCAGCATATCGCAGATGCGTTGCTGAATTCGTAGGCTAAGGAAATAATCCCCCTACACATCAATTCCATATATTAGAACCTACAACCGCGGGGACTTTCTTCCCTGCGGTTCTTTTTATGGATATTTGTTTCACGAAATCTCTCCCGGGAGTCCGCGGCATAGGTATTCTCATTTTCCGGTTCAAGCCAGCAAGTGTTTTCAGGACGCCCCACTCAAGCTTTTTTGATGATTCCGGTCCACCAAAGTTTGGACAAGAGACAAAAAGTTGTCTGCCAAAAATGCGCAGCGTTTCAGCGACGAGTCGTTGCTCCTCTTGGAGGCACCCTGAACGAAAAATCGGGGGCGGTTCTGTTTGCGGCTCGAAGAACGACAAACAGAGAGCCCCCGAAATAAAATTCGTGAAGGTGCCTCCTTAGAGGAGCAGACGAGGAGCGCCTAGTGCCTTTCTTTGGTGCACAGTTTTTGGCAGAAGCGTTCAAACCGTTGGTGGACAGGAAAATTAAGCTTGAGTGGGGCCTCCGAAAACACTAAGCAGTCTTGAAAAGTCAAATGAGAATACCTATGCCGTGGACTCCCGGGAGAGATTTCGTGAGTCCTTTGGAACATAAAAGAACCGCAGGGAAGAAAGTCCCCGCGGTTGTAGGTTGATAATCTGTGGAATTGATGTGTAGGAGGATTATTTCAGGGCAGATGCAATCATCTCCATGAGTTTGTTGACATTTACCGGTTTGGCGATGTGGCCGTTCATTCCTGCAGCAAGAGCATCTCGCTTGTCCTCCTCGAAGGCATTGGCTGTCATTGCAAAGATTGGGATGTCTCGCTTGACAGGGTCGTCCATGGCACGGATAATCTGAGCAGCTTTGTAGCCGTTCATGTTCGGCATCTGGATGTCCATGAGGATGAGGTTGTAGTATCCGGAGGCGGCTTTTTGAATCATGTCTACGCAGATGATACCGTCTTCTGCACGCTCCACCTCAAGACCGGCACCTTTTAGGATTTCGGTTGCAATTTCCGCATTGAGGTCATTGTCTTCCGCAAGAAGGATTCTCTTTCCTTCAAAGCAGGTGGTGTCGATGTATGCCACATCGTCTCTTCGGATATCTTCGATTCCGGCGATTCTGTGAGGAATGATGGCTCTGAAGGTGGTGCCCTTGCCAAGCTCACTTTCTACCGAGATGGAGCCACCCATCAATTCAACCAGCTTTTTCACGATAGGCATACCAAGGCCGGTACCCTGAATGTTGTTCTCTGTAGCGTTGCGCTCCCTGGTAAAAGCATCAAAAAGGATTGGAAGGTATTCCTTTGACATACCAATACCGGTATCCGAAACGATGGTCTCAAATAAGGCATATCCCTTTTTCTCACAAGGAATTTCTCTTCGGATGAAGGTAATTTCACCACCCTCCGGGGTATATTTGTAGGCATTGGATACCAGGTTCAGGAATATTTCCTTCAGCTTGACCTTATCGGCATAGATGTATTTGGTTCGAACATCCACGGTGTGGGTGAAGGTAATGTTCTTTTGGTGCATGAGCTCAGAGTAGACGGCGCTTACCTCCTCCACAATCTGACCGGCCTGAATCGGAGACTCATCTAATACCATACGGTCGCTTTCGATTCGCGCCATTTCCAAAACGTTGTTGATTAGGGACAGAAGGAAATCGCTGGAGGATTTGATTTTCTTTACGTAGTCAATGCACCGATCCGTATCTTCTGTATTGTTTAGAATCAAGTCCGTATATCCGACGATAGCGTTCATCGGAGTTCGAATATCGTGGGACATATTGAAAAGGAAGGTGGACTTAGCTTTGTTGGCAGCCTCCGCCATGTTTCTAGCAGATTCCAAAATTGCCTGTTGCTCCTTCTCAGACTCGATAATATCATCAATGCAGCGGATACCAATGATGAGGGAATTGGATTCCTTGCTGCCGCGATATGCAAATTTGACCTGGCAGTGGGTGATAGGTTCCCCAGGAACCAGACGATATCTGCAGGAGTAGGAGCTTGCATTTTTTAGATTCGCTTTCACTTGGTCAATGGCAACGGCCTGTGTGACCCTCTCCCGATCCTTTGTGGCCACGTAGGTGTTGATGTAGGTTTCCCAGGCCTGGTCGTAGGAGCGGGCTTTCTTTTTGTCATCAGGCAAAAACACACCGTTTGCCTTTATAGGAACCGATAACATCTGGTTCAAATCCACCATGAATACATCCTCCGTCTCGCGGCTGATGGTCTCCATGAGCTGGTATTGTTCTTTCAGATGAGAATTGAGCTTTGCGGTGTTCCGCCAGTTAATAATCATGAACAGGGTCAGAAATATCAGGATCACAATACTGGAAAAATACAGCGGATGGTCATAGAGGAACGCAATCAAGGATGGCTTGGAAGCCTCTGCCAGATAGGACTGGACAATTTCAATTCCCCGAGCTGTGGAGGTATTGTTAAGAGCCTTTTGCCAGATGGAAAAAAACTGATAATCCACTTTGGAATTGATTCCCATGGATATCTTAATGTCGGAACCAGGCACAATGTCCGCCTGAAACCGGTTCTGAATGTCCTCCCTGGCGAATTTTTGAGCGCTATAGCTCGGTAGTAAAAGCGCATTCACATCTCCTGATACCAGAGCATTGATGCTTTGGGCGGGGTCGTCATATTCTATGACCTTTGAATCCGGATACGAGGAAGAGAGAGTCTCCAAAATGTCTACATGATTCTCCACAATACCGATTTTCTCCGGCTTTCCGGTTGAACCGCGTTTTACCAGCAGGGAAAGGGTGGAGGTGAGGTAAGGGTCTGTAAGCTTATAGCTGTCTTCATAATAGCCCTCTGCATCCAGCCAGATATCCGCATCACCGGAAGCAACAATCTCAAGGTACTGGGTCTTGTCTGCTGCAGGCAGGAATTCATATTGGAGCCCCAGCCGGTTGGCGGTCTCAACAAAAATGTCCGCAACGATTCCCTTTCCGTCCCCGTCTTCGTACCAGGAGTAAGGGGGATTATCCGGATTCATGACAACAAGAAGCTTAGTTCCATCGTCCTTAAGCTTTTGTAGATATAGCTGCTCGGTTTCTGTAAGCTCGTTGTTGTGAAGCTGTGCTTCATAGTATTTGTTGTACAGCTCCATGCGCCATTTTGGACGGGCAATGTTCATTTGGTCGATGGCGCTGTCAAGCTCATTGATCAGGTCCTGATCTTCCTTGCGGGCCATAAAATAGTATGGAGTCTCTCCAAAATATTCGATGGTGGTTTCGTCATCAGCAGTTCCGATATAGCTGTTCACCAGAGCATCCACCTCCCCGTCAATCAGGGCTGCGGTAAGCTCTGCAGTAGTCTGGTAGTAATGGACAGAATAGGTAAAGCCCTTTTCTTTGGCAAAATCAAAAAATTGATAGTTGTAGGTATGAGTCTCCAGCAAGCCCACGCGCATTCCCTCATAGGTGGAATAGTCACCGGCTATGATGGTGGAATTTCCACGTTTTACATTCATGCAGGTGGTGGCAGTGATAGCCGGATGCTTGGAAAAAATAAAGTCTTCTTCACGTTCTGTGGTGCGCTTGGCTGCTGTGTAGATATCCAGCTCGCCGTTTCGCAGCATTTCTTCACATTCCTGTGGAGTTTTGTCATAACCTACATAGGTGAAGGTGCACTGAATGTATTGGGAGAGCTCCTGCATCATTTCATAGCCGTAGCCACTTTTTCGGCCGTAGGAGTCCTGCTGATGATAGCTTGGGAAGGCATAGAAGGCAACCTTATACTCAGGCGTGGTGATACGGGGGATACTCATGCCGTAAGCCGGACAACAGGTTAGGATGATCAGTAATGTGCAAAATATAATTGCGGATATCTTTTTCCTCATAACAGATGAACCTCATTGGTAAACTGGAATTATCAAATTGGGATTATAGTAACAATTATAGCACTTTATACGGAGGGATGCTAGGATAATAGTACTAAAATATTTAATTATAATCACCAATAGAATTATCAATTGAAGCAAAAATTTGCTTGAAATAAAGCTCCCATCCATGTATAATCATCATATAAACCCAATCGGGTGTGGACTTTTCAAGAGCGTCTGAATAAGGAGACGTTCTTTTTTCGCCACATGGCAGTTGCCATGTGGTTTTTTTGTGTGTTAGGAAAGGAGACTGTGGTATGAATCAGACTTTTATGAAGGAGAAAAAAGTAATTCCGTTGGTGCTTTCCATGGCTCTTCCCATGGTACTTTCCATGGCGGTGAATTCTCTTTATAATATCGTGGACAGTTATTTTGTGGCGAAGCTTTCAGAGGATGCCATGACAGCACTTTCCTTAGTGTTCCCGGCTCAGAATCTCTTGACGGCGGTAAGTGTTGGCTTTGGAATTGGTGTCAATGCCCAGATTGCTTACTTCCTTGGGGCGAAGGATCAGGACATGGCGGATCGGACGGCCTCTCAGGGAATCCTTTTTAGCGTGTTTCACGGGGTGATGATTCTCTTTGTATTCTTGCTTGGAATGCCATGGTTTCTTGGAAGATTTACCTCCAGAGCTTCTGTGTTAGCGCTTGGGATCCAGTATTCCAATGTGGTATTTTGGTTTTCCGTTGTGGTGAGTGTTGGGATTACCTATGAGAAAATCTTTCAAGCGGTAGGCCGCATGAAAGAAACGATGATCTGCATGATGCTTGGTTTTGTCACCAATATCCTTTTGGATCCGCTTTTGATTTTTGGAATTGGTCCTTTTCCTGAGCTTGGAATGAGAGGGGCGGCGGTTGCCACCGGAATGGGACAGGTGCTTACCTTTTTTGCATACGTTTTCTTTGACAAAAAGAAGCCCCTGCCGGTGAACATTTCCTTTTCCAAGATGAAGCCTTCGGCAGAGATATGTAAAAAGGTCTACGGAGTAGGTGGTCCTGCCACCCTAAACATGGCGCTTCCTTCCTTTTTGATTACGGCGCTGAATGGGATGCTTTCGGTCTATGGAGAGACCTATGTGCTGGTGTTAGGAATCTACTACAAGCTTCAGACCTTTATCTACCTGCCAACCAATGGAGTCCTTCAGGGAATCAGACCGCTGGTAGGCTATAATTACGGGGCAAAGGAGTATAGAAGAGTGGAGAAGATATATCGATTTGCTATGGTTATGACGGCAGGGATTATGTTCCTTGGTATGGGAGGATGTCTGCTCATTCCAAAGCTTCTCATGAGTCTTTTTGCCAGTAATCCACAGACAATTGCCATTGGAACTGTGGCTCTTCGGATTATTTCACTGGGCTTTCTGGTGTCCGCTACTTCCATTACCTACTGTGGGACCCTGGAGGGCTTGGGAGAGGGAATGCCGTCTCTTGTGATTTCTCTGCTCCGCTATACAGTAATCATGATCCCTGTCGCCTTGCTTTTGAGCCATGGCATGGGAGCTGTGGGAGTGTGGATTGCCTTCCCTGTGACAGAATTTGCAGTGGCCTTGGTTTCCTATCTGTTCTTCTACAAGATCTGGAAAAAGAAAAAGGGGAACTAAGTTCCCCTAATCCAGTTTGATGATAAAATCCAATATTCGCTTTGCACAAAGGGCAATTTCTTCTCGAGAGATTGCTCCTTTTTCATAGGCTTCTTTTACTCGCTCAGGGTAGCCGTTGGCCATCTTGAGATCGTTTCCTGCCAGGGCTTCCTTGTAGTGCTCGCCGAAGGTCCACCAGTCGCTGGTGACAAAGCCTTCATATCCCCATTCCTCACGAAGGATGCCGGTCAAAAGATCCTTGCATTCCGATGCCCGGTGTCCGTTGATCATATTGTAAGAGGACATGATCGACCATGGCTTTTCCTCCTTTACAATCATCTCGAAGGCCTTCAGATAGATTTCTCTGGCGGCGCGCTCCGATACTCGGGAATCGCTGTTTTTCCGGTTGGTTTCCTTGTTGTTTAAGGCAAAGTGTTTTACGCTTGCGCCCACCTTATTGGCCTGGATACCTCTTACCATGGCACCTGCCATTTTTCCTGCCAGGAATGGGTCCTCTGAGTAGTACTCAAAATTGCGTCCGCAAAGAGGACTTCTGTGGATGTTGATGGCCGGAGTGAGCCACAGGGCCAGGTTGTTCTCTTTTAATTCCTGTCCGCCTGCGTAACCGACGGCTTCTACCATATCCGGGTTCCAGGTGCAGGCAAGGAGGGTGGAGCATGGGAAAGCAGTTGTGTTGATTCCCACCTCCGGTTGGATGCGGACACCGGCAGGACCATCCGCTGTCATGGCAGATGGAATCCCGTATTCCGGCATGTTTCCGATGCCGAAGGTGTTGGCTACTCCCTGGTTTGGCTGTCCTCCTATGAGGTGAATGAGCTCGTCGATGGACCATTCATCCAAAAATTCCTCCAGGGTAAGCTTGCCCTCTACCACATCCATCAGCACGTGACTGCCTTTCTTTGGAAGTCCGTTCATCAGACGATAAATCGGCATCGGGCGGACACATGGTCCGATTCCCTCTGTCTCGGTGTTTGGAATCTTGCCCACCACAGATTCGTCGGTATCAT
Source organism: Agathobacter sp. (assembly GCA_022767075.1). Lineage (GTDB taxonomy): Bacteria > Bacillota > Clostridia > Lachnospirales > Lachnospiraceae > Roseburia. The sequence continues at coordinate 22,520 of JALEPP010000139.1, forward strand.
ATGGCGGCAGAATCGGGAGGTCTTCGTAGGAGCCGTCAGCCAGAAGTCTTTTTTTCAGGCTGGTAGGAACCAGCTTGGCAGAGAGCTGTTCCACAATTACCGTATCGGAAAGCTCGTAGGTGAAGTCCTGCTTTTTGGCATCTCGGACATTGTTTCCCACGTAGATTTCATAAGTGCCTTTTTCCAGGAGATAAGCGGATTTTTGCACCTTTCCCAGATCGTCGTAGGCGGCAAAGCGCTTCACATCAAAGCTCATGCAAACCAGCTGGGAGTCTCCCGGGAGAAGCTCTCTTGTCTTTTGAAAGGCCACCAATTCTCTGGCAGGATTGCCCAGAAGCCCCTGTGGCTTTGACAGGTATACCTGAACCACCTCTTTTCCGGAATAGCTGCCGATGTTTGTCACTCTGACCTGAAGGGAAATAACGCCCTCCTCCTGTGATATGCTCTCGGTCGTAAGGGCGAAGTCTGTGTAGGAAAGTCCAAAGCCAAATGGGTAGTTGACCTTCTTTGCGGCGCCCTTAATGGTTTCAAAATAGCGGTAGCCTACATAGATATCCTCGGTATAGTCTACGTATTCTCTTGACTGGTGAAAGTGCTCGGTGGAAGGGTAGTCATCCAGGGAACCGGCGAAGGTGTCAGATAGCTTGCCGGATGGGGTCCCCTCTCCAAGAAGGAGCTCTGCCACCGCAAGTCCGCCCTCTATTCCTCCCTGCAAGGCCAGAAGTGCCGACTGTATCTGATGGTCATGGACGAACCAGGAGGTATCCACCATTCCACCTACGTTCAATACCACAATGACCTTGTTAAAACGCTCTTTTACGATAGAGACCATCTTGGCTTCGTTTTCTGACAGGCAGAAGTCTCCATCCTTAAAGATTTCCGCAGAGCGTTCTGTCATTTGCCTTTCGTAATCCCACAGGGCAGGATTGTTCGGGTCGATGACACTTTTTCTGTCCCAGCCCTCACCGGAATAACGGCAGATGGTGATAATGGCGGTATCCGTAAAGGCACGGGCCTTTTTTACCAGCTCCATTGGAACCTCAGGCTCTAAAGTCATGCCAGGGACATTGCCCTTTTCATACTGGTTCTCAATATCCTTTCGGTAGTAGTCACACAGCTCCTTGAATACGGTGATTTTGTCACTTTTTTCCTGAAGACCATCGTAGAGATTGCGGATGTAGGCTACGGTCACATCACCACTTCCTCCGCCTCCCTTGACATAATCGAAGGTTCCCTTTCCAAATAGGGCAACTTTGGTGCCGGCTTTCAATGGAAGCACCTGCTTTTCATTTTTTAAGAGGACCATTCCCTCCTTGGCTGCTTCCTTGGAAAGTGCGATGTGCTCGGCACTTCCGGTGACACGTCTGCCGTCCTTACCCAATGGAAGATTTGGGTTGAATCTGATTCTAGACCACTTTGTCATGTTATTCTCCTTTTTGAAATCGTTCTGTTATTTTCTTTTCTGGTTTTGTTCTGATTTTCTCTATTTCCGATTATAGGAGAAAAATGTGGTGCAAACAATTGCAATACTGACAAGTTATTAGGTCAATATTGACTTTTTGTGGTAAACTGTTCCTGTAAACAATTTCCGTCAACAAGCTTGGTTGACGAAGCTATGGAAAAAGTTTGGGTTGGTCCGGGGATATGGACCAAGGGAGGGAGAATACATAAGATGGCAGAACAATATACCTATGAGATTGTACAGTTGGATCCCAATCTTCCCATACGATGTAATCTATACCAGGTGCAAAGCCAGCTGTCTCCCAGCCATTGGCATGAGCATCTGGAGATTATCTATCTGTTGGAGGGGCAGCTGCAGATCTATTGTGACGAGGAGGAATACACGCTGGAGGCGGGAGATTTCTTTGTGGTAAATTCCAATAAAATACATGGTACCAGAAGCAGTGGGGAGGTATACTCCCTGTTGCTTCAGATTCCTTTTTCCTATCTGGAGGTGTATCTTCCCAATCTGGCAAAGCTGGAGTTTGTGCAGAATCATTTTCGGGAGCAGAATGAGAAGTGTTACCGAAGGATGCTACAGCTTTTGGAACAGCTGGTGACAATTTACGGGGAAAAGGAGATGGGGTATCAGCTTCTTGTGATGGCAAGGCTCAATGAATTTTTGAATCTTCTCTATCGGGATTTTTCCTATGTGAAACAGGTCTCAGATGCTGACTCCAGACAGACAGCGAGATTAAAGGAGGTATTGCAGTATGTGGCGGACCATTACAAGGAGCCCATTTCTCTGAAGGATGCTGCTGGGATTGCCTCCTTGAATCAGGAGTATTTCTGTCGCGTGTTTAAAAGGGCCATGGGAGTTACCTTTTTGGAATACGTCAATCTGGTTCGACTGACGCAGATACACAGAGAACTGCGAAAGTCAGAAGAATCCATACTTTGTATCATGGAGAACAACGGATTTACCAATTACAAGGTGTTCAATCGTATGTTCAAGGAACAGTACGGCATGACACCCAGTCAGATGAGAAAAGGGAAATAATGGTTCTTTTTGCATATTTTCACAAAAAGGAGAGATACTGTATTTATCTTTAAAAGAGAAAAGAAAGGGTATCTATATGAGTGAGAAAAACAGTTCAGGGAATCAACAGAAACGAATCGAAAGACGAAACCGGATGTATCAGGATTATGTGGAGCGAATTACTCCAACGCCGAATCTGTTCCTGCAGATGGCAAAGGCCTTTGTCACAGGCGGAACCATCTGTCTGCTAGGTCAAATCATTGTCAATGTGGCGAATAATCTGGGGTGCAACAAAGAGGATGCGGCAACGGTTTGCAGTATCCTTTTAATTCTGCTCAGCGTGATTCTCACGGGTTTCAATATCTATCCGTCCTTTGCCAATTGGGGAGGAGCAGGAGCCCTTGTGCCAATCACGGGATTTGCAAATGGGGTAGCCGCATCCGCTATCGAATATAAGGCCGAGGGTCAGGTGTTTGGAATTGGAGCTTCTATTTTTAAAATAGCGGGACCTGTCATCTTGTATGGTATTTTTTCCAGCTGGCTTGTGGGAGTCATTTATTGGCTGATTTCTCTGATATAGTCATGACAGAGAAGGGCGTACGAAGGAAGAGTTTGTTCTAGGAAAAAGGGGCAAAATGTGGTATGCTTTTCTGTAACTTCAGTGATAGAAGAGGAAACGAGTATGTATCATATTGCCATTGTAGAGGATGAGGCGGAATTTAGAGAACAACTGAAAACGTATTTGATGCAGTATCAGAAGGAGCAGGATATTCCCCTGAAGATATCGGTATTTACAGATGGTGAGGAGATTCTTAGGGATTATCAGCCTATCTACGACATCATTTTATTTGACATTGAGATGTCAAAGGTTAATGGAATGGATGCGGCGGAGCAGGTTCGCCTAAAGGATTCGGATGTGGTCTTAATGTTTATTACCAATATGGCCAACTATGCCCTGAGAGGATATGAGGTGGGAGCTCTTGATTTTGTCATGAAGCCTATCACCTATTACACCTTTTCCATGAGATTTACCAGGGCTATCAAACGTGTGAAGCAAAAGGAGCAACAGCAGATTTTGATTACTCTTCCGGATGGGGTAAAAAAGCTTGGAATCCAGGAAATCTACTATGTGGAAGTTCAAAAACGCATGCTCCATTATCATACGGTGTCAGGGGAATACGTGGTGCGCGGAACTATGTCAAGCGTGGAGGATGGCTTATCCTCCTATGGCTTTGTAAGGTGTAATCACTGGTACATCGTGAACCTTATGCACGTATCACAGGTGAGAGGAAATGTGGCCATAGTGGGGGACCATGAACTGGAAATCAGCAGAAGAAACCGTACTGCCTTTCTAAAGGCCCTGACCCAATATGTAGGAGGAACTCCATGATAAACTGGATTTATTGTTTCATTTTTGAGATAGCGCTGCTTATCAGTGGTATGATTTACGGCCACACCAGAGAGCGAAGAGAGGAATTTTTTAGGAGATTCCTTTTGGGCATCCTTGTGTACATAGGAATCTGTCTGGTGGGCAATCTTCTGGTGGTAAATCATATGATGGAGCTGTCGGCTCGAATCATTGGACGGAGTGTGGGATTTCTCTTGCTCTTTGGCTTTCATCAGTGGTGCCTTCGGGTGGATTGGACCATCTCTGCCTACGATACCATCTGGGCAGCTATGTCCTGGCAGCTTATTTATGAGCTGTGGAGTGGAATCAGCATGGCCAGAGGCGGTATCTTTTTTAACGGACCGGTGAGAAATGTCTGTGGGATTTTTTTGAGCTTTCTGGTAGGACATGTGGTGGCCTATTATACCATTGCCCGCTTCCTGCCGGAGGGCGGCGGCAAAAGGATTGGACCAAGGCAGCTTGCCTCTGCAGTGCTCATTTTCTTCACCTTTGAGTTTATCGGCTTTGATGCGGGGGGAGCACAGACAGGTCTTTGGGAGGCGGAGTTTCTCATTGTGTACCTGTCTCAGTTGATGTTAGCCCTGATTCTTTACCTGCAGAATGAACTGTTCAAGAAAAGTGCTCTTAGGCAGGAGCTTGCGGTGATGAACCTTTTGTGGAAAAAGGAGCAGGAGCAGTATCAGCTTTCCAAGGAAAACATCGCCCTAATCAATCAAAAATGCCATGACCTAAAGCATCAGATTCGGGCAATTCGCAACAGCAGCAAGGAGGATATGGACAAGTATCTGGAGGAGATGGAAGGGTCCATTCAAATCTATGAGTCCATGGTTCAGACAGGAAATGAGGTATTGGATACCATCCTGACGGAGAAGAGTCTGATCTGCCGTGAGAAGGGGATTACCGTATCCTGTGTGGCAGATGGAAGTCAGATGGAGTTTATCAATACCGTGGACCTCTATGCCATCCTTGGAAATGCCCTGGATAATGCCATGGAAGCGGTAGAGAAATTCAAGCATCAGGAGAAGCGTCAGATTGATGTGCTGATCTATCGACAGCAGAATTTTCTGGTGATGAATATCATGAATCCCCTGAAGGGAGAGCTTGTGTACGAGGAGGAGCTTCCGGTTACCACAAAGGGAGACAAGAGTTTCCATGGCTTTGGACTAAAAAGCATGAAATATATGGTGAAAAAATATGATGGATTTTTGAGTGTGAGCACCGAGGATGGTTGCTTTTCCTTAAAGATTTTGATTCCGATTCCGGAGATTTTTTCCAAGGAAGCGTCCACTTAGGTAAGGATAGAGACCACTTAGGAGAAACCTATTGAAAAAGAAGGAAGAACTTTGTAAATTCTAGCTAAGAGAATTTGCGAGGTTCTTTTTCTTATCAGGGAAAAAGAGCTTCGTCAGGATGCGCACCTTGGCGCAGAGGAAAGGAGGAATTGAGAAAAGGGATGCAAGCGATTCGCAGAACACAAAAGCTGATGAGAGACTGGATGTTTACCATGGCAAACGGCAAGAAACGCCCTGTAGATTTGCCTCATACCTGGAACGATGTAGATGGTCAGGACGGTGGCAATGATTACTACCGTGGTACCTGCATCTATGAGAAAAAGGTGGAGAAGCCTCAGTTTTCAGAAAACGAATGTGTGTATCTTCAGTTTCAAGGGGTCAATGCCAGTGCAACGGTTTTCTTCAATGGCAAGAAAATGTGTACACATCACAACGGCTATTCGACCTTCCGAGTGGACGTCACAGAGGAGCTTTTGCAGGAGAACCTGATTCGTGTGGAGGTGGACAACAGTGTCAATGATGTGGTTTATCCCCAGAAAGCAGATTTTACCTTCTATGGAGGAATCTATCGAGATGTAGAATTTCTGATTGTTCCAAAGGAGCATTTTGAATTGGACTTCTATGGTGGTCCGGGCGTGTATGTGAGCTCAGAGGTAAAGGGGCGAGACGGAATTCTTCAGGTTACGGCATACACCGGTGAGGGTGTAAAGGGTGATACTACAAAAACGGTGTGTTTTTCCCTTCTGGACGAGGATGGAACACAGGTGGCAAAAGCGATTGCCACCACAAAAAGCCGTGAGAATGGAGCAAGAGAACAGTTTGGCTGTGAAGCAGATGCCTACCGGGCAACCCTTTTAGTGCCGGATGCTCATCTTTGGAATGGTGTGAAGGATCCTTATTGTTACACCTTAGTGGCTTCTCTTAAAGGGGGAAATGAGGTAGTGGATCAGGTGACGGTTCGGTGTGGTATTCGTACCTTTTCCATTGATCCGGACAAGGGCTTTTTCCTAAACGGAGAGTCTTATCCTCTCAGAGGCGTGTCCAGACATCAGGACTTTAAGGGCATCGGAAATGCCATTTCCTATGAGCAGATGGAACAGGATATGGAGCTCATCAGAGAGATTGGTGCCAACACCATCCGACTGGCTCACTATCAGCACAATCAGTATTTCTATGAATTGTGTGACAAATACGGAATGGTGGTGTGGGCTGAGATTCCTTATATTTCCGCGCACATGCCAAACGGCAGAGAGAACACCTTCTTCCAGATGAGAGAGCTCATCATACAGAACTATAATCACCCTTCCATTGTGACCTGGGGAATCTCCAATGAGATTACCATTTCCAGAAAAAACAAGAAGGATATGTTAGATAACCACCATGCTCTTCAGGCGCTCTGTAAGGAGATGGATCCGACCAGAGTGACCACCCTGGCATGTTATGCCATGTGTGAGCCATTCCATCCGGTGACCAAGATATCGGATGTAGTGGCATGGAACTTGTATCTGGGCTGGTATGTGCCGGGACTTTTCTTAAATGACTGGTTCATGAAATTCTATCACTGGAAATATCCAAACAGACCATTGGGATATTCGGAGTATGGAGCTGAAGGAATGCCAAACCTTCACAGCGCACATCCAAAAAGAGGAGATCACACAGAGGAATATCAGGCAAAATACCATGAGTATATGCTCAAGTGCTTTGAGAGACACCCATTCCTGTGGTCCACCTATGTATGGAACATGTTTGATTTTGCGGCAGATGCCAGAAATCAGGGCGGGGAGCCGGGTATGAACCACAAGGGCCTGGTAACCTTTGACAGAAAGATAAAGAAGGACAGCTTCTATATCTATAAAGCCTGGTGGAGTGATGAACCGTTTGTTCATCTGTGTGGAAAGCGTTTTGAACACCGCACGGGAAAAACCACGGAGGTTGTGGTATATTCCAACCAGACAGAGGTTTCACTGTACAACAATGGTAAATTGTTGGAGACGAAGACGGGAGAGCATGCCTTCCATTTTAAGGTGGCTTTGGAGGAGGAGAATCACCTTGAGGTTGTAAGCTCAGACCTTAGGGATGAGGCAACGATCTACAAGGTCAGGGAGGCCGATCCTTCGTACAAGGTGAAGAAAGGCAAAAGCCAAAACTGGGTATAATAACCGGGAATAGAAAAGGAGATCATTATGGACGAGAAAAAGAAAGAGTACAAAGCTCGCAAAAAGGCCTACAACAAGGCCAGAAGAAAAGCAATCAGACCATGGAAGGGCTTAACCTTCTTAAGTGCTGTTATTGCCATTATCATGATTCCGCTTACTGTGGTTTTATCAATGTTTGACAACACAGTAGCTGCTTTCGTTGGGGGAAGCTTCTGGGAATTAAAAAATGAGGATGCAAGTGCACAGTACTTCATCTCCGATTTTGAAACGGCAGAGGAGATGACCGAGTATGGTATCGAAATCTGTAAACAGGTAGAGGCAGAAGGTGCAGCTCTTCTCTTAAATGAAAATAACGCCCTTCCCCTTGCAGCAGGATCAAAGGTAAGCTGTTTTTCAGGCTCTTCTGTGAACCTGGTATACGGTGGAACCGGTTCCGGTAACATCGATGCTTCTACAGCAGATACGTTAAAGAGTGCCTTGGAGGGCGCAGGTATGGAGGTAAACGGAAGCCTTTGGGATTTCTATAATTCAGAGGAGGCTGCTCCATACGCAAGATTTGATGGAGACTTTACAAGCAGTGCAAAGGTTGGAGAGGTGCCATGGGATGCTTATCCACAGGAGGTACTTGACTCTGTAGCAAGCTATGGAGATGCTGCAATCGTTACCTTTTCCCGTGTAGGTGGAGAGGGAGCCGATCTTGAGTATGCGGATACCAACTACCTTGCATTAAATGAAGATGAGAAGGACATGATGGCAAACCTTGCTTCTATGAAAGCAGATGGAACCATCGGAAAAATCATTGTATTAATCAACACAGCAAACCCACTTCAGGTGGATTTCTTAAAGAATAATGAGTACGGTGTGGACGCTTGTCTTTGGATTGGAGATGTAGGTATCAGCGGAATCAATGCTGTTGCAGAGATCCTCGCAGGAACCATCAATCCATCCGGTAGTCTTGTAGATACTTACTGCTATGACAACTACTCCGCTCCTGCAATGGCCAACTTTGTTCCAACTACCTACGAAGGATACGAAGAGGGAATCATTCCTGACAATGCAAAGTCCTATATGATTTACCAGGAAGGTATCTATGTAGGCTACAAATACTATGAGACCAGATACGAAGACTATGTAATGGGAACCGGAAATGCAGGTTCTTACGCATACGGGGATGAGGTTGCGTTCCCATTTGGATACGGACTTAGTTATACCGAGTTTGCTTACAGCGATATGGAAGTAAACTACAATGCAGCAAACGACCAGTTTGAGGTAAAGGTAACCGTAACCAACACCGGAGATACCTATTCAGGAAAAGAGACCGTTCAGGTGTACAGCCAGTCTCCATACACTACTTACGATGTAGAGAACAAGGTGGAGAAACCATCGGTAGCACTCTGTGGTTTTGCAAAGACAGACATCCTTGCTCCTGGGGAGTCTCAGGATGTAACCGTAATCGTAGAGAAGAGAGATTTGGCTTCCTTTGATGCGTACGGTGCCGGAACCTACATTTTGGATGAAGGTGACTACTACTTAACCGTAGCAACCGATGCTCACAATGCAGTGAACAACACTCTTGCAGCAAAAGGATATACAACTGAGACCTCTGAGGGACGTATGGATGCCGATGGTGATGCAGCCCTTGCTTACAAGTGGACACAGGATAGCTTTGATGCTACTACCTACAGCACTTCCGTAAACGGAACGCAGATTACGGCTCAGCTCACTCAGTCAGACCTGAACCTTTATGAAGGAAATGGCGGACAGTCCGTAACCTACCTTACCAGAAATGACTGGATGGGAACCTATCCAACTGAGATTACACAGTTAGCATTAACGGAGCAGTTAATCAAAAATCTTCAGGATATCCAGTATGACCCTGCTGACTATGAAGCAGTGGAAATGCCTACCCTTGGGGCAGACAATGGTCTGAAGCTCATTGATATGTATGGAAAAGAGTACGACGATCCGGATTGGGAGAAGCTTTTAGATCAGCTTACCTTTGATGAAATGGTATCCATGATTGGTGATTCCTTCCACTGGACCATGCCAATGGAATCGGTACAGGCACCGGGAACCCGTGAGGAGAACGGACCACAGGGACTTACCGCATCCCTTCTTGGATCGGATAAGACTCAGCTGAAGGCAACTGCCTTTACCTCTGAGGACGTGATGGCTGCCACCTTCAACGTAGACCTTATGACTGAGGTTGGTAAGGTAATTGGAAACAACTGCTTACATGCAAACATTGCCTGCCTCTACGGACCGGGTAACAATATTCACAGAACTCCATATGGTGGACGTAACTTTGAGTACTATAGTGAGGATGGCTTCCTTTCCGGAAAAATCAGCCAGTACGAGGTTGCCGCTATCCAGGCTAAGGGTGTAGACGTGGTAATGAAGCACTTTGCTCTTAATGACTGTGAACAGGATCGTATCGGTCTTGGAGTATGGTTAGGAGAGCAGGCTGCTCGTGAGATTTACTTAAAAGCATTCCAGGCTCCATTTGAGTATGGGGATGCCAACGGTGTCATGATGGCTTACACCCGTTGGGGAACCCAGTGGTCAGGAGCAAACAAGGGACTTGTAACCGGAATCATGAGAAATGAGTGGGGCAGCAACGGAAAGAGCATTACCGACAACGTGCTTACTACCTATGTAAACGGTGTAGATGGAATCCTGGCAGGAACCTCTTACTATGATGCCATGATGCCATACGTTACCAAACTGCTTCCACAGTACAAGAATGATCCTGTTATTGTCAGCGCTATGAAGGAGGCTTGTCACCATAACCTTTATGCATTGGTGAACTCATGTGGTATCAACGGACTTGGAAAAGACACCATCGTGAAGGCAAAGGGATTAACCGTCATCCTCGTTTGCAGAACCCTTGCCATTGTGTTTAGTGTACTCTTTGTTCTTTCCCTGGTAATGTGGATTGTCAACAAAAAGAAATTCAACAAATCAGAAATTTGTATCAGCTTTAAGGAGTATAAAGCATCAAGATGATGGAAGAAAAAAAGACAACATCTTTAAACAGGGCAAAGCCATATCAACTTGTGCTTTTCCCGATGAATAACGGAGCCACCAACGTCTATTACATTTTGACCATGAACTTCATTGCCTATTATGCCAATGGAGTTTTGGGATTGGCTCTTATGTTTGCAACAACCATGGTTACGGTCATGCGTCTCTTTGACGCAGTGACCGACCCAATTATCGGTGCGCTCATCGACCGTACCTCCACCAGATTCGGAAAATTCCGTCCTTACATGGTCCTTGGTAATGTGATTATGATGGTATCCTCCATCCTGCTTTACTTTGGAACCAGAGTGGTAGCAGAGGATATGATGTGGCTTCGTTATGTGTGCTTCATCTTATTCTATGCGCTGTATGTAATCGGATATACCTTCCAGACGGCATGTACCCGTTCCGGACAGACCTGTCTTACCAACGATCCAAAGCAGAGACCACTTTTTACGGTGTTTAATACGGTAGCAAGCTTAATCGGTATGGGGTTGGTGCAGTTTTTAGCTCCAATCTTAAGTGGTATGCTGGGTGGATACAACAGTAAGGATTTCTTCAACGTCATGATTCCTCTTGCCATTGTGGTATCCGCAATCTTAACAATCCTTGCGGTTATCGGAATCGCAGAGAAGGACCGACCGGAATTCTTCGGCGTAGGCGGATCCGGTGAAAAGGTTCCGTTTAGCGAATATGTGGCAATCTTAAAGGCCAACAAGGAATTGCAGAGACTTATGGTTGCGGGAGCCGGATGTAAGCTGGCTTTCTCCATTGCGACCAACATGACTGTTCTTTGTATGCTCTACGGAGCCATGATGGGAAATTATGGGGGGCTCTATCTGCCGATGATGGTCATTGGATACGTGTTCTCCGTTCCGTTTTTCCTATTGACGGTGAAGACATCTCAGAAGCATGGACAAAAAGCTTCTCTGGTGAAATATACGACACTTGCTCTTGTGATGTACGTAGGAGTGCTGGTACTGCTTCTATTGTGGAAAAACGGAAACCCAACCTGGAACTTGAGTCTGTTTCCGTTTAACCTGTATTCCGTTCTGTTTATTGTCTTCTTTGGAGTGGGATATGGCGCTTATTACGCAACAGCAGATATGCCAATTCCGATGGTTGCAGATTGCTCCGACTACGAGACTTATCGTTCGGGACGATACATTCCGGGAATTATGGGAACTTTATTCTCCCTGGTGGATAAGCTTGTGAGCTCCCTTGGTTCTACCATTGTAGGTGCTGCTGTGGCTATGATAGGAATCCATACCCTGCCGGACGGCAACACGCCTTATGCTCCGGGCATGCACGGAGTGGTAGTGGTACTGTTTTGCGTGGTACCGATGCTGGCGTGGATTGCAACCTTGATTGCCATGAAGGGTTATACCTTAACCGGAGATCGAATGAAGGAGATTCAGGCTGTCAATGCAGCCAGAAAAGAAGCTATTGCAGAGGGGATGAGCTTGGAAGAAGCCATGGAGAAATATCAATAAGAATTTCTACAGATAAATAGGAAAGAAGCAATCTCCAAAAAGATGTTCATGATGGAGAGATAAGAAAGCTTGTAAGATATGCGAAAAGGACGTTCCCGGGGGAACGTCCTTTTCGTATAAGATGTGCATTCTTTTTATCTGAATGTGTCGTAAAATCCCTAGCTTTAGCTATGGGGATATAAGACACGTCCATCGAATTTACGCAAGTAATTGAAGATGGACAAATATATGTTTGTATTAGTTTGGAAGCTATAGTATAATATGTGTATGAATACAACATATAAATCTAACAATAATGTCGTCTATTCCTGTAAATACCATGTGGTGTGGTGTCCTAAATATAGGCGAAAGGTATTAATCAATGGTGTAGATATACGATTGAAGGAACTACTCTTGGAGTATGCTGCAAATCTTTCTGTAGACATTCTGGAAATAGAAATAATGCCAGACCATGTACACATACTGATGGAAGTAGACCCACAATTCGGTATCCACAAAGCTGTAAAGTCCTTAAAAGGCTATACTTCCAGGATTTTAAGGGAAGAATTTCCGTATCTCAGAACAAAAATACCGACACTCTGGACAAACAGCTATTTCGTATCTACAGTGGGTGGTGCCCCACTGGAAGTCATCAAGCAGTATATTGAGAATCAGAAAACCTCGCAACGACAAAAGGATAAACAAGGCTGATGCAAAAAGGTATCAAATTCAGAATTTACCCGAACAGGGAACAGCAAAATTTAATCAATCAGACACTTGGCTGTTGCAGACTAATCTACAACAGAGGACTTGCCATGCGTAATGAAGCCTTTGGGAATGGAAGAAAAATCGGATATTCCCAGACTTCCGCAATGCTGACGGAACTTAAAAAAAGTGATGATTTTGCTTTTCTGAAAGTGGTGGATTCCATTGCGTTACAACAATCTCTGCGTGACCTCGACAGAGGTTTTGTAAACTTTTTTCAGAAACGTGCAGCACATCCGACATTCAAAAGCAAACATAATCGTCACCAGTCCTATAGAACAATAAATCAGGGGGACAACATCCGTATTGTAGGAAGATACATAAAACTCCCTAAACTTGGATTTGTCAAAATACGTCAGTCTATGGAAGTAGGAAAAATCAATAATGTAACGATTGAGCATACTCCTACAGGCAAGTATTTTGCGGTTGTTAACGTGGAATTTGAGCCACAGCCAAGACAAAACAATGGAGGTCGTATAGGCATCGATGTTGGCATTAAAGAGTTTTACTCAGACAGCAATGGAAATGCCCAACCAAATCCGAAATATCTTGAAAAATCAATGCGTAAACTCATTCGTGAACAGCGTAAGCTGTCAAGAAAACAGAAAGACTCAAATAACCGCAATAAACAGCGTGTTAAGGTTGCCTTAGTTCACGAAAAGATTACAAATCAGAGAAATGACTTCTTACAGAAGCAGTCCACTATGCTGATTCGTGAAAACCAAACAATCTGTATAGAGGAACTGAAAGTGAAGAATATGATGCGTAATCACAAACTGGCACAGCACATCAGTTCTGTATCATGGAGTAAGTTCTTTGATATGCTTGCATATAAGTCTGTCTGGTATGGGAATGATATAATCAAAGTGCCAACTATGTACCCAAGCAGTCAGACCTGTTCCTGCTGTGGGTATAAAAATCCTCTGGTGAAAAATCTAGCGATTCGTGTATGGGAGTGTCCGGATTGTCATACCATACATAATCGTGATACAAATGCAAGTGTAAATATTTTGAATAAAGGACTGCAAATGCAGTCGACATAGATATACAAAACTGCACCGTAGGGCATACGGGAACAGTATAATCTAGCTTGTGGACACTGTGTAAGACGTTGCGATATCGTAAGGTATTAGCCAATGCAGTAGTGGTTGAAACAAGAATCCCCCTGCTTTAGCTGTGGGGAGTGTCAA
>JALEPP010000158.1 GCA_022767075.1 Agathobacter sp.
GCTTGAGCATTATGATGAGATTATTGTGCTGCATGACGGAAGAATAGAAGAAAGCGGAAAATTTGATGAATTGTTGGAAAAGGACGGCTATTTCTCAGCGCTTTATCAGGTGTCTGTGCAGTAGTTAGTGTAGAACGAGGGGCTGTAAAAAAACAGCTCTGAAATGAGGCACTTGTCCGCATTTGCGGGCAGGTGCCTCATTTGTGCTATTTTATGTTATTTTTAGGGTACTTGAATAAGCCCATTGTTAAATGAGCTATTTTTCTTTTAAGGAACTTTTTTTTACAGCCCCTTTTTGTTTTGAGATATTACATATAAGGGATGACTCAATCCGAGGAAAACAAAATAAAGTCAACGAAAAAGAAGCGAAAGAAAAGATGGATGACTAAAAACAGGGAAATCAGTATAAAGTCAACGAAAAAAAGAAGCGAAAGAAAAGATAGATGACTAAAAACAAGGAAAATGGTATAAAGTCAACGAAAAAAAGAAGCGAAAGAAAAGGTGGATGACCAAAAACAGGGAAATCAGTATAAAGTCAACGAAAAAAAGAAGAGGAAACGACAAGGGATGACTTAATCCGAGGAAAACAAAATAAAGTCAACGAAAAAGAGAAGAGGAAAATAAGAGAGGTGACTACAGGCGGATAATTGAGATTATAGTCAACTTTGTTATAAATAGAAGAAAATAAAGTTGACTATAAGATGAGAAAATTACATATAGTCAACCTGTCAGATGATAGCTAGAAAATCATGTATAGAAATTCTGCTAGGAAGACAGCTATGCAGCTAGCTACAGCTACTAAGAACAGGTTTTCTGATTTCCAAGCAAGAATCGTTCCAACAGCCAGGGCGAAAAGACCAGAGAGCACATGATCTGTACAATGTAAGATGGCTGGAAATGTCATTACTGCCAGAGTTACATAGGGCAGGTAATATAGAAAAGATTGTACATAAATATTCTCAATTTTCTTTTTGATAAAAAGTGCAGGGAGTACACGTATGAGAGTGGATACCAGACCTGCTACCAAAATATATAGATATACGTTATACATGAAAACCTCTTTTATAAATTAGCATACCGAGAAGATGTAAAGAATGCATCCCCAATCCATAGTCAAGGCTGCACAGTAGCCCCAAGCTCCAGTCAAAATTGTGGGGAAAATTCCCAGGCATGGTGGTAGGCTCTTTTCAAGAGCTAATCCTTCTTCTTCACAGGGCATAAAATTGCGGCTCCTGCCGAGATTACAATAGTCAGAAGGATCGTGCGCATGCTTTCTGAAAGCTCGGACAATATTGGCAGCTTAGTGGCAAGATAGCTTGCGGTAAAACTAATAACCACCAGAACACCTACAATCTTATTCTTTTTTGCAGGAGGGATGATAATTGCCAAGAACATTCCGTACAAAGAGACACTAAGTGCTCCTACCACCATATCGGGCAATATATTTCCAACCATGATTCCCAGAGCGGTTCCCGTGCACCAGCTTGGCAGTGCAAGAGCCATGACGCCATAGGTATAGGCGGGCACTAAATCTCCGGGGCGTCCAACGGATACGGCAAAGATTTCATCACTGATTCCAAAACTCATAAGAAATCTATGAAGCCAATGTGTGTCTGGAGCAAATCTTTGGCTGTAGGTAAGACTCATTAAAGAGTAGCGAAGGTTGGTGATAAAGATGATAATTGCCATCTCAAGAAGTGAACCACCTGCCCTGATTACAGTGAATTCTGCATATTCCCCGGCAGAAGCGTGATTGACAAAGCTGGAAATAAAGCCTTGTAGTGGAGTTAGTCCTATTCTTTTTGCGGTCATTCCAAGGGAAAACGCTACGGCTAAGTATCCTGCGGCAATTGGAATTGCATCCTTCATTCCCTTTGAAAAAGCTTGTGAGTTTCTGTTATAATCTTTCATGTAAAATAAAATACGTCATTTAAACCAGTTCGTCAAATTATTATTGGAAGGAAAAGCGAAAAGGTGCCAAGGAATCCGGGGTGAATCGTGTAATATAAAGCGAAAAGGCGCCAAGGAATCTGGTGTGAATTGTATAATGACAAAGGGAGCAGCAGACTATCATGATGGAACAATTTGAGGTTATCTATGAAGACGCACATATTCTTGTGGTATACAAGCCGGCCGGAGTGCCGACTCAGACCGCCAGGATTGGTCAGCAGGATATGGTGTCGTTGCTGAAAAATTATAGAATGAAAAAAGGAGAAAAGCCATATATTGGATTGATACATAGATTAGATCAGCCGGTGGAGGGAATTCTTGTATTTGCTAAGGATGAGAAGTCAGCTGCAAAACTTTCGTCCCAGGTCCAAAAGCACACCATGAAAAAGAAATACTATGGACTGGTGGAAGGTTGTCCCTTGGAGGAAGAGGCTATCCTTGAGAACCGGATGGCTTTTGATAAAAGGAATAATAGCTCTTATCTGATCGTGGAAAAAAGAGAAGCAGTACCAGGTAAAGGTGGACCAAGGGGGGACGAGCAAAGAGAAGGTCTGTCAGGGGAAGGCGGACAAAGGGAAGCTGGAACTTTTCACTTTGCCCTTACAGAGAAGCAGGCGAAAGGAAAAGGATTAAAACTGCAGAACGCGAAGCTATCCTATAAGGTTGTAAATTCCGGTGTGGTTCATAATACGGAGGAGAAGAAAGAGAGCAGTACGTGTGAGGACAGGGTGCAAACGGTTTTAGATATCTCTCTTTTTACGGGGAGACATCATCAAATCAGACTTCAAATGGCTGGAATGGGTTGTCCTCTTGTGGGGGACCAAAAATACGGACAAGGAGTCATTGGCCAAAATGTGGCTTTGTGCGCCTATGGGTTAGAATTTGAACATCCGGCCACGGGAGAGCATCTGACCTTTGGAATTTCCCCGAAGAATCCCTTGTTTTCTTGACATTGAGCGGTTCTTGGAATAAGATAAAGAGCACAGAAAAATGAAAGTATAGAGATAAGAAGGAGGCAGTCATGGCAAAAGACAAAAAATTAGTAGAAGCCATCACTTCCATGGATGAAGATTTCGCACAATGGTATACCGATGTGGTGAAGAAAGCAGAACTAATTGATTATTCATCTGTGAAGGGATGCATGATCATTAAACCCGCAGGATATGCTATTTGGGAGAATATTCAAAAAGAATTAGACCGCCGTTTCAAAGAAACCGGTGTGGAAAACGTATATATGCCAATGTTTATTCCGGAGAGCCTTTTAAATAAGGAGAAGGACCACGTAGAGGGATTCGCTCCTGAGGTTGCCTGGGTTACTCATGGTGGATTAAACCCATTACAGGAGAGACTCTGTGTTCGTCCTACATCAGAGACCTTATTCTGTGATTTTTATAAAAATGATATCCAGTCATACAGGGATCTTCCAAAGGTTTACAACCAGTGGTGCTCGGTTGTTCGTTGGGAGAAGGAGACTCGTCCGTTCCTTCGTTCCAGAGAGTTTTTGTGGCAGGAAGGACATACTGCACATGCCACTGCAGAAGAAGCAGAGACCAGAACGATACAGATGCTGAACCTTTACGCAGACTTCTGCGAGGAAGTGCTTGCTATGCCGGTGATTCGTGGACGTAAAACAGAGAAGGAAAAGTTCGCCGGAGCAGAGGCTACCTACACTATCGAAGCATTGATGCATGACGGAAAGGCTTTACAGTCAGGAACCAGTCACAATTTTGGCGATGGATTTGCAAAAGCATTTGGAATTCAGTTTACAGACAAAGAGAACAAGTTATCCTATGTTCATCAGACTTCATGGGGAATGACCACTCGTCTGATTGGAGCAATTATCATGGTTCATGGTGATGATTCAGGACTTGTGCTTCCACCAATGGTTGCACCGGTACAGGCTATGGTGATTCCGATTATGCAGCACAAAGAGGGCGTATTGGACAAGGCAACAGAGGTCTGTGAACGCCTTGGAAAGGTATGCCGTGCCAAATTGGATGATTCAGACAAGAGCCCGGGATGGAAATTCTCTGAGCAGGAAATGCGCGGTATTCCGGTACGTATCGAGCTTGGACCAAAGGATATCGAAGCAGGAAAATGCGTAGTGGTTCGTCGCGACACCAGAGAGAAAATCGAAGTGGCACTTGACGATATTGAGACAGCAGTTCCGGCTTTACTTGATAAGATTCAGAAAGAGATGTTTGAGAGGGCAAAAGCACATCGCGATGCTCACATCTGGGATGCTCACAACTATGATGAGCTTGCAGATATTGCAGAGAACAAGCCGGGATTTATCCGTGGTATGTGGTGCGAGGATCAGGCTTGTGAAGACAAGATTAAAGAGGACTTTGCAGTAACCTCCCGCTGTATGCCATTTGAAGATCAGGAACAGATTTCTGATGTATGTGTATGCTGCGGAAAACCAGCTCACAAACTGGTATACTGGGGCAAAGCATATTAAAAGGTAGATTATGGAAATACCAAGTCATGTAAGTACTATTATCCAAAAATTGAATGATCATGGCTATGAGGCTTATGCAGTAGGCGGGTGCGTCAGAGATGCGCTTTTGCATCGTGTCCCACAGGATTGGGATATTACAACATCTGCAAAGCCCCAGGAGGTAAAAGCCTTATTTTCCCATACTATTGATACGGGTATTCAGCATGGTACAGTTACGGTTATGCTGGATCATGTAGGATATGAAGTGACAACCTACCGTATAGATGGAGAATATCAGGACAGCAGACATCCCAAGGAGGTGACCTTTACAGGTGACCTCCTTGAAGATTTAAAGAGACGAGACTTTACCATCAATGCTATGGCATACAGTGATGAAGGCGGATTGGTTGATGCATTTCAGGGTCAGGAGGATCTGAAGAAGGGCATTATTCGTTGTGTAGGGGATCCTATGGAGAGATTCAAAGAGGATGCACTTCGAATGCTGCGGGCAGTACGCTTTTCAGCCCAGCTTGGTTTTGAGATTGAAGAGAGGACGGCAGAGGCCATTCGGAGGCTCGCGCCAACGATTGGTAAGGTCAGTGCGGAGCGTATTCAGGTGGAACTCACAAAAATGCTTACCAGTAATCATCCGGAGGCTATCGGCACAGCATACGAGCTTGGACTTACCGCTGTATTTTTGCCGGAGTTTGATGTGATGATGGAAACCCCTCAGAACAATCACCACCACTGCTATTCCGTGGGAGAGCATACGATTCGTTCTCTAAGGGAAGTGTCAAACGATAAGGTGCTGCGTCTGACCATGCTGCTCCATGATGTGGCAAAGCCTTTGACCATCACCACAGATGAGGAAGGACAGGACCATTATTATGGACATCCGGAGTTAGGAGCTACAAAGGCGAAGGAGATATTAAAGCGTCTCAAATGGGATAATGACACCATTGATCGAGTCACCAGGCTGATACGCTATCATGATGACAGACCGCCTTTGTCTGAGAAAAATGTCAGAAGAGCCATGAACCGTGTGGGATTGGAACAGTTCCCCGGCCTTTTTGAAGTAAAAAGAGCAGATGTTCTGGCGCAGGGGGAGTATAAGAGACAGGAAAAGCTTTCCTACATTGACGAATATCAGAAATACTATGAACAGATTCTGGAAAAGAATCAGTGTGTTTCTCTCAAAAATCTGGCGGTAAACGGAAAAGACCTGATTGATTTGGGAATGAAACCGGGAAAAGAATTGGGTGAGGTATTACAACGCCTGTTTGAACTTGTGCTTGAAAATCCTCAGGAGAACACCAGGGAAAATCTTTTGGAAAAAGCACATAAAATGAAATAACCCCTCATATGATAAACAGACGATAAGGAAGTGAGTCATATGGAGGGGTTTTTGTATCAGCAGCCGGAATTGTTATTGGAACAATATGATATTGAAGTAAAAGCTATACAAAAGGGGAGAGGCGCTTTTCTCGTAAGTACTAATCTAGGCCCCTTACTTCTACAGGAATACAGGGGATCCGTAGAAAGAGCACAAATATTGGGAGAGATATGGAAAACCTTAAAGGAGCTTGGATATCCTGCAGAACAGCTATACTACAGTAAGGAACAGGAGCCGGTTATTCAGGATGAATATGAGGTTTCCTACATCCTTAAGGATCATATTCAAGGAATGGAATGTAATCCAAGGAGTCGGGAGGAGATGAAACGAGCAATGGAGGAAATCGCCCGATTTCATCAGTATTCAGAGGAGTGTCTGGCAAGATTGCCATTAGGGTGGAAGCTATGCCATGGAGAATTGTACGAGATAAGAACTCGCAACACCAAGGAACTGATTAAAGCCAGAAACTATATTAGGGGAAAGCGCAAGAAAAATGCCTTTGAGGAGCTGTTTCAAAAGAGAGCTCCCTATTATCTGGAGTTGGCAAGGGAGAACCTAAAACAATTAGAAACAGAATCGGCAGAGGAAATCAGACCTGTCCTTTGCCATGGGGAATGCAATCATCACAATGTGGTCCACAAGATGGAACAATGGCAGGTGACAGAGCTTATGTGTTTGCAATACAACTATGGCACCAAGGATGTGGTAAATTTTTTGCGTAAAATGTTGGAGAAAAATCAGTGGGATATACGACTGGGGCAGGAGCTTCTGGCCAGCTATGAAAAGGTAAGAGGGCTGACTCCCCAGGAGAGGAAACGAATCTATCTGGAGTTAGCGTACCCTGAGAAATTCTGGAAGGTGACCAACCATTACATGAACACCAATAAGGCCTGGGGAATGGAGCGGGATGTGGAAAAACTCCAGAAGGTAATTGACCAGGAGCCTTCCAGAGTGGCATTTTTGGAGAGCTTTTCACGTGGCTGAAAATCATGTATACTAAGCTTATGAAAAAATTAGTTCAAATGGTTAGAAATTGGAAGAAAAAAAAGAATATCGGAAGGAAAGAGGAAGGTGGCAAAAAACCTGCCATGGTTATGCTTGCGGTTCTGTTTGGAGCGCTGCTTGTCACCGGCTGCTCCGGTGACGGGATGCCAAAGAAGCCAGAGTATTTTCAACCACAGAGTCAGAACCGGGAGGATGCCGATACTCAGGACACAGAAGAAAAGGAAGACTCTTCCTATGAATATGCGCTACTGATGTCTTTGGATATGGTGGAGGAGACATTAGTGGTGCATGACTATGCAAGCGACAGAGACTACACCTACCATTTTGATCTGTCCACAAGGTTTCTGGACAAGTATGGTGATTATACATCGGAGACCAGATTTGTTCCGGGGACAATTGTGAAGCTGGGAGAACGAGATGGAGAAGGAACCTTAAAGTCCCTTCAATTATCACCGGATGTGTGGGTGTATGAGGATGTAAGCAATTACAGCTATGATATCCAGAGAGGGATTTTTGAAATTGCCGGAGAAAATTACCGTATGGGTCAGCAATTTAAGGTGTTCTCGGATGAGAATCAGACAGCGCTTGCGTCCATTGGAGAAAAGGATGTTCTTACTGTGATTGGTGTGGACAAGCAGGTACTATCGGTTCAGATTACCACAGGGCATGGCACCCTGCATCTGACCAATACGGAGCTTTTTGATGACAGCTATCTTCAGCTGAACAAGGATCGGTTTTTCCGGATTCAGGGGGAGATGGAGATTGAGGTTCCGGAAGGAACCTATACCATGGCCATTGCAAATGATGGCTGGGGCTCCACTCAGGAAATCACGGTTGTGAGAAACGAGACTCTTACCTTGGATTTGGACAGTATCAAAGGGGAGGGCCCGAAGTATGGTAATATTCTCTTTGCCATTGACGTAGTAGGTGCAAAGCTTTTTGTGGACCGGGAAGAGATAGAGGATTATACAGAGCCTATTTCTCTCAAGTATGGCGCTCATGAGATCTCTGTTTCCATGGAGGGCCTTGACAGCTGGACCAGGACTCTGTATGTGAATTCGCCGGAAGCAACCATAGAGATTACTTTGGATGACGGCAGTTCTTCAGATTCTGATAAAAACACAAGCGGCAATACCAATGGCAGTACAAGTGGTAGTACCACAGGTGGCACAAATAACAGCACAAGCAGCGGTACCACAGGTGGCACAAATAACAGCACAAGCAGCGGTACCACCGGTGACACAAACAATAGCACAGGTAATACCACGGGAAATAATCCCGGAAGTAGTTCTGGACATACCACAGACAACTCCGACAGTCTCACCGATTACCTTACAACCTTAACCAATATGCTTACTTCGGTGGCCCGATAAAAATAGTGAAAAATGCACAAAACCCTTTTAAAATGGGGATTTTTCTTGACATTCACATGAAAACAAAGTATATATAAATAGTAAGTAATTCGGGGGACAAACTCCAATACTAAAAACGAAATCCAGAGGAGGAATTTTGACATGAATAAGGCAGAATTAGTTGCAGCTATGTCTGACAAAGCTCAGTTATCAAAGAAAGATGCTGAGGCAGCATTAAAAGCTTTCACAGACGTGGTAGCTGAGGAATTAAAGAAAGGTGAGAAGATCCAGTTAGTAGGATTTGGTACCTTCGAGGTTGCAGAGAGAGCAGCTCGTACCGGTAGAAATCCACAGACAGGTGCTGAGATGAAGATTGCAGCTTCTAAAGCTCCTAAATTTAAAGCAGGAAAAGCTTTAAAAGATTCTATCAACTAGTTTTGAGTATTTTAAGAAGCGCACAATAGTGCGCTTCTTTTTTTCTTTATGAAGCACTTGTATAGACAGGAAGGGAGAGGACATGAGATTAGACAAGTTTTTAAAAGTATCGAGACTTATCAAAAGAAGAACAGTTGCCAACGAGGCTTGTGATGCGGGACGTGTGATGGTAAACGGAAAACCGGCCAAGGCCTCTGTGAACGTTAAGGTGGGGGATGAAATCGAAATCCTTTTTGGACAGAAGGCAGTGAAGGTGCGTGTGCTTGATATCCAGGATACTACCAAAAAGGACGAGGCCAAGGATCTCTTCGAGTATATTAGCGAATAGTCATATTTCACCGGAGAGAACATATACTGTACCAACAAAATGCCACCACGAGGTACATCTATGGGCGAGGAACATATGCCGAGAGAATCAGGCTGGAAAGGACACCGCATTCTGATTCAGAACCGAAAGGCCGGAACAATCACAGGAGTCACTGAGGTGATTTCATTTCATCCGGAAGAAATTCTTCTTGAGACAGAGCTGGGGGTGCTTTCTATAAAAGGACAGGGACTTCACGTGAGTCGACTGAATCTGGAAAAGGGTGAGGTGGATTTGGATGGAGAAGTGAGCAGCCTGACCTATGGAAAAACGAGAGGGACCAAAGGCAAGTTCCAAAAGGATACGGAGACATCAGGAAAGGAAAGCACACCTTGGAACAAGTGGTTCCGGTAGCACTTTTTTGGGAAATGGTTTTTTGTGGGGCGGTATTTGTATTGGTGTATGACTGGTTGAGGATTATCAGAAGAATCCTCCCTCACGGAAACCTCTGGTGTTGGGTGGAAGATATATTTTTTCTCATTGGCTGTTTTTTAGTATTGTTTCGTCAGTTTTATCTGAGATATAATACCGGACCCCGGGTAATATGGTATGTGGCACTGGGCGTTGGGATTTTTTTGTATTGGGTGGCAATCAGCAGACCACTTATGGCAATTATTTCCAAGGGAATACTTTCCTTGAAACAAACATTGAAAAAAATTAAGAAAGAGCATAGAATGAAGAGAGAGAAATCCTTAAGAGATACATAAGGGAGATGCTTTACATGAGTAAGAAGCCAAAACGCAGAAAGAAAAACCATGGAGCTATGGGGATCGGACTTCTGGTTGTGCTTTTCCTCATGATTATGCTGGTGCAGATTGGAAGATTGAACCAAAAGGCGGCAAACCTGGAGGAGAAAAAGGCGGATTTGGAACAGCAATATCAACAGGAAACAGAACGAGCACAGAATCTGGAAGAGTACGCCGCATTTGTCAATTCCTTGGAATATATCGAGGAAATGGCAAAGAGCAAGCTTGGACTGGTTTATGACAATGAGATCATTTTTAAAGAACAAGAGAAATAGAATCGGATAAAAAACCATAGAGGAAGATAGCCTCGAGGAATATGCCCTGGGATGGGACACTTTCCTCGGGGCGTTTTTATTTACATAAAAACGCTCCGCGAGGATGCGACTGATGCACAGAAGAATTATGCAAGCTAACGCTTGCGTGCATCAGCGCGCAAAGAGTTGCAAAGCAACTCTTTGTTCTTTAAAAAAACCTGTTATCATCAGGATACGACATATTCCTGCTTCTAATAATTCTATGATATGAATACTTGTTGGGAATAGGAGGATATGAAATGAATCGGGAGCAGGTTGGACAAGCAGCGTCGATGCTGATAGCAGGGGTGCTTGCATTTTTTGCAGCGAAAATTGAGATACTGGAATGTTTCCCTTTGATACCGGCGGTATATTGTTGGGGGAGAATGGATCGAAAGAGAAACTATTTCATGTATGCGGGGTTTTTGATGGGGATTATGTCCGGAATGTCCTTGGGGCAGGGGATGAAGTACCTTTCCATTTTGATTATTGGTGCAGTAGGGCTGGGATTGTATGAAACGGTCCACAAGGGCTGGAATCCCTGGACGGCGTCAGGAATCTGCGCAGGCATCACTTTTGTGATGAGTATTTCAGGAGGGTTACTTGGTAAGCTGGAAGCACGTCAATGGTTGCTGGCGTTTTGTGAAACCCTGATGGCTTATGGAGGAGCAGTGCTGCTTTACTATGGATTGGGATATGTAAGAGAGGTGCTCTTTAAAGAGCGGGAGACCTCGAAGGAATATCAGTATGCGGTTGCCGGTATCTCCCAGGGACAGATGGAGGCCTTTTCCAAGGCGTTTCAAGGGTTGGCTACAACCATTGGAGAGATGCCAAAGCTGGAGGAACCACAGCAGGATTTGGAGGATCCGGAGCAGGTAAAACGATGTGTCACCTGCGAAGATCATGCCCTTTGCTGGAATCTTATGAACAGGCAGTGGGATGCGAAAATGCGGGAAAACCGCCTGGTGCTAAAGGAGCAGCTTGAGGCGGTGGTGAATCTTCTCAATATGTGGCAGGGTCAGTCCAAATGTATGGACAGAGACTATGAGAGGAAAAGGAATCAGATTCTGTTTCATTGCAGGGAGAGAGGGATTCTGATACGAGAAATTCATTTCTACAGGGAACAGTCCGGTCATGAGATGATTCGAGCTGTGTTGTCCGGAATTGGCGCAGGCGGAATTCCGGTAAAGCGTTATCTGGAAGTGTTGGAAAAGGTGTTTGGAGATGCTTTTGTGCTGGAGCAGGAATCCAGATGCATTATTGGAAAAGAGCAGCAGGTGCTTACCGCTTACAGGGAAGGACGCTTCTATACACTGTCTGGGGTTGCCACCAGAAAAAAGGATGGAGTAGATATTGGAGGAGATAGCTTTTTACAGCAGAATCTGGAACAGGGAATCCATATGATGATGATTTCAGATGGGATGGGCTCCGGAGAAAAAGCAAGAAAGGAAAGCCGTGAGCTCACAGAATTGATGGAGGCCTTTGTGAGAGCAGGATTTAGTCCGGAATCGGCATTACATCTTTTAAACTCTTCTATGATGCTTCAGGGGGCCAATGAGGCATTCTCCACGTTGGATCTTGGGATACTGAACCTGTATGAGGGTACCCTTCGATTATTCAAATCCGGAGCAGTGGCTTCGTATCTGGTTCGAGATGGACAAGCAATCATTCTTAGAGAGGAGGAGCTGCCTACAGGAGTTCATCAGGAGGGACTGGCAACACCCATAGAAATGCCACTAAACCACGGGGATTTTCTTGTCATGGTATCAGATGGTGTGGTAGAATATCTTCATACAAAAGACCCGGAGGGAAAGCTTGGTGAGATGATGGAGGAGATTCACACAAAGAACCCGGGGGTATTTGCCAAAAAGCTTTTGGAACAGGTTCTGTTTCACACAGAAGGGTATGCCATGGATGACATGACGATTCTGGTAACAGGAATCTGGGAGAAAGGATAATATGCTACAGAAGATTTTCTGTTATGTACAGGAACAAAATTTAATTCAGGCAGAGGACCACATCCTTCTTGGTTTATCAGGGGGAGCGGATTCCGTCTGTCTGCTTTTATTATTAAAGGAATTGCAGGAGCGGATTCCGTTTACTCTGGAGGCGATCCATGTGGAGCACGGAATTCGAGGGGAAGCCAGCAGACAGGATGCGGCGTTTTCCCTGGAGGTCTGCAAAAGGCTTTCAGTACCCTGTAAGGTGGTTTCGGTAAACGTACCGAGTTATTGTAAAAAGACGGGGCTTGGAACCGAAGAGGCGGCACGTATTTTGCGGTATGAGGCATTTGGAAACCGCTGCATGGAACTGAAGAAGCCTGGAAAGAGAGTTAAGATTGCACTGGCCCATCACATGGAGGACCAGAGTGAAACCGTGCTGTTTCAGCTGCTGCGTGGTTGTGGATTGGCGGGGCTTAGAGGAATGGAGCCCTGTGCACTGGATATAAATGGCAATAGTCTGATTCGCCCGCTGCTGTGTGTGAGCAAAGCTGATATTTTGCAGGAGCTGAAGGGACGGGGGCAGGAGTATTGTGAGGATGAGACCAATTCATCCAATGATTACAGCCGCAATTACATTCGAAATGTAGTGCTTCCGCATTTGAAAAAT
Organism: Agathobacter sp.; assembly: GCA_022767075.1. Taxonomy (GTDB): domain Bacteria; phylum Bacillota; class Clostridia; order Lachnospirales; family Lachnospiraceae; genus Roseburia. The sequence goes on from JALEPP010000158.1 coordinate 12,589, forward strand.
GTCAATCCGCAGGCGGTAGCACATATCTGTGAGACCGCTTCCAGAGTGGAGGAGGCTTATGAATACATTCACGGGAAAGGGGAAATCCTCATAGAGAGACTGGTGGAAAAGGGGGAGCATTGTGCCCGGATTGAGGTTCAGGCGTTGCGGGAACAACCTAAATTGCTACAGAAAGAGGTGATTCGGGAAATGCTCTTTTATGTGGCAGGGAAAAAGAAGGATATCACTGCCACTCATGTGGAAAGTACCCTGGGCCTTGCGGAGTGTCAATCCGGTAAGAAAATTCGTCTTCCTTATGGGATGGAGGCAAGAAGGGAGTTTCAAACCCTGATTGTGGCACGGGATAATACTTCTGACCAAAATACAAGGGCGAGGTCCCTAGACTCCGTTGAAGTGACAGATACGCAATTACAATACCTTTTGAAGAATCCTACAGAGTCATTGGAAATATCCCTTGGTGAGAATGGATGCTTTCGGTTTTCGGTGAAGGCATGGCAGTGGGGAACCGATGAAATCCCGAAAAAACCATATACGAAAGCAGTGGATTATGATAAGATGAGGGGAGGATTTTCTCTCCGATTCAGAAGAGCGGGAGATTATCTGGTGCTGGATGGCAGCGGTCATCGAAAAAAGCTTAAGGAGTACTTTATCGCAGAGAAAATACCAGTAGGGTTGCGAGACCGGATACCGCTCCTTGCAAAAGGCCAAGAGGTGCTTGTGGTGCCGGAGGGAAGAATGGGGCACGGAGTGCGAGTTACAGAAGAGACGCAGTGGATACTGGAAATAAGTTACAGTGGAGGAATATTTTAATGAGCGAGAAAATTTCAGTTTATTTTACAGAAGAGCAGATTGCTAAGCGTATTGCAGAAATTGGTGCAGAGATTACCAAACGTTTTGCAGGGGAGGAGGTTACCCTTGTTTGTATCTTAAAGGGTTCTATTTTCTTTACCACAGAGCTTGCAAAGCGCATCGACCTTCCGATGGTGATTGACTTCATGAAGGTTTCCAGCTATGGTTCCGGAACCAAGACCACCGGTATCGTAAATGTAAAACAGGATCTTGAATTTGATATTGCCGATAAAAATGTGATTATCGTAGAGGATATTATTGATTCCGGATATACCCTGAGTCATTTGCAGAAGGTATTAAGGCTTCGCAATCCAAAGACCCTTACCATCTGCACTCTCCTGGATAAGCCGGAGCGCCGTGTGGTAAATGATGTGAAGGTAGATTACGTGGGATTTGAAATCCCGGATAAATTTGTGGTAGGATATGGTCTTGATTATGATCAGCACTATCGCAATCTTCCATACGTAGGATACGTGGAGCAAGAATAAGGAGAAGAAAACCATTGAATACGAAAAAAACAAGCAACAATTTCCGCGGGTTTGGAGTTTATTTTCTGTTGATTCTGGCCGTTGTCTGCATCTGGGCATGGCTCAATGGACAGACCACAACCAGTAGTTATACCAGACAGCAGCTTCAAAAGGACCTTGCGGAAGCCGGAAAAGTAACTTATATCGAGATTATTCAGAATAGAGAGATTCCTACCGGTAATCTTCAGGTGAGATTTGACACAGGTGAGACCAAGGTGTTATACACATCGGATGTCAATGAAACGCAGCAGCTTTTGGATGACGCAGGGTTCACAAGCTATGTGGTGTCCGATGTGCCGGAAGAAAGCTGGATTATGACACTTCTTCCATACTTATTAATTTTCGGAGCGTTTTTTATCTTGTTTATGATAATGACGAACCAGGCTGCGGCTCAGGGTGGCGGCAACAAGATGATGAACTTTGGAAAGAGCCGGGCAAAGCTCTCCACCCAGGAGAATAATAAGGTTACCTTTAAGGACGTGGCAGGACTTAGAGAGGAGAAGGAGGAGATGGAGGAAATCGTAGACTTCCTTCGTGCTCCAAAGAAGTACACTAAGCTTGGTGCAAGAATTCCAAAGGGCGTCCTTTTGGTGGGACCTCCGGGAACCGGTAAGACTCTTCTTGCAAAAGCCATTGCGGGAGAGGCAGGGGTGCCGTTCTTTAGTATTTCAGGATCGGATTTCGTAGAGATGTTCGTGGGTGTAGGTGCATCCCGAGTTAGAGACCTTTTTGAGGACGCCAAGAAGAACGCGCCTTGTATTGTATTTATTGATGAGATTGATGCAGTGGCCAGAAAACGTGGAACAGGTATGGGCGGCGGACACGATGAGCGTGAACAGACACTGAATCAGATGCTTGTAGAGATGGATGGTTTTGGTGTCAATGAGGGCATCATTGTAATGGCTGCTACCAACCGAGTGGATATTCTGGATCCTGCTATTATGAGACCGGGTCGATTTGACCGAAAGATTCATGTTGGAAGACCGGATGTAGGAGGCCGAGAAGAAATCCTCAATGTTCATGGAAAAAACAAGCCGCTTGGGGATGATGTGGATCTGAAGCAGATTGCACAGACCACCGCGGGCTTTACAGGAGCTGACCTTGAGAACCTTCTCAACGAGGCTGCAATCCGAGCAGCAAGGGATGACCGGGCATATATCAACCAGAGTGATATCCAGAAATCCTTTGTGAAGGTTGGAATTGGTGCCGAGAAGCGTAGCCGTATTATCTCTGATAAGGAAAAACGCATTACAGCGTTCCATGAAGCAGGTCATGCGATTTTATTCCATCTTCTCCCGGATGTAGGACCGGTGTATACAGTTTCTATCATTCCTACCGGAGGCGGAGCTGCAGGCTATACCATGCCACTTCCGGAGAAGGATGAGATGTTTAATTCCAAAGGACGTATGCTCCAGGAAATCGTGGTAGATTTAGGAGGCCGGGTTGCAGAAGAGCTTGTGTTTGACGATATCACCACAGGAGCATCCCAGGATATCAAGCAGGCAACCAAGATGGCAAAGGCTATGGTGACCCGGTATGGAATGTCAGACAACATCGGATTAATCTGTTATGCAGATGATGAGGATGAGGTATTTATCGGAAGAGATCTGGCGCATACCAGAGGCTACAGTGAGCAGGTTGCTTCTGCGATTGATGCGGAAGTAAAACAGATCATTGATGAGGCATATCAGAAGGCGAAGGATATGATCTTAGAATATCGAGATGTGTTAGATGCCTGTGCCCAGCTTCTTCTGGAAAAAGAAAAAATCACCAGAGATGAGTTTGAGGCGCTGTTCGAAAATCGATAGTTTTTGGAAAAATAAATAAGGTTTTGTATAGAATTAAATCCTGGTCTGATGATAGCAGACCAGGATTATATACATTATGCACAAAAACTAATATAAGAATTTGTTAACTTTGTGCACACTTGTGTGGGACACCGTGATATTATAATACACGTAAAAACCCCCCAATACATTATATATAGTTTTTACTATACCCCATAGTAAAAATACCTTCTCCTAAAAAGACAGCGAAGCTGTCTTTTTTGCTTTTCAGAATCCTATCTGTGTACGCTTATGCCTATGAGGCATCAGAGCGTACATCCCAATGAAAGCCTTCTTCAATACAATCCAGATAGAAATTCAATTTGTTGGTCAAGGTACTGTTGTCATAAATCATGCAATCGGTATTCAGTATCCGGGAGCGCATATAGTTGCCAAAGAGCTCTGCTCGGTCCTCGGTAGGAAAAGTGGTCCCGTAGGCATCTATAAAGTAGGAGCTGTAATACTGAAAGCCCTGACTGTGTTCGTAGTCCTGATAGGTATACAGGTACTGGAAGGAATCCGGATTTAATCTCGACCACGCGTCCTCCGAATACAGAGTGTCTGACAGATAGTAACTGCGGAATTCCAATTTCCGGTCAATCAAATGTGACATTTCGTGATGAAATACATAATCCCAATCCCAACAGTAAGAAGCGTCCAGAACCATAGAGTTGTAATTGCCAATGATATTAACAAAGCCGCTGGGCTGCTCTACCATGGTTTCATCCACGCCATAGATGGTTCCGGTAAGGTAGATGCGCATGCCATAGAGATTACCGTAGCTGAGGCTTTGGAAAAATTCTCTTGGGTAGAGAGAGAGCTCCTGACTCAACTTAGTTAGTGCCTCCTGAACCTGATCCGGTTCCAGACATTGTTCGGTATGGTAGCTGTCCACGGAATCAGGAACCTCTGGTCCCAGATAGATTTGGATTCCATATTGGTCCTCCAGTTCATCTGCGTAGGCTCTGCAATCGGTGAGAAGCCCAAAATCGGAAACCGGCTCAGGCGGAGGATTCCCCTGGGACTCCAGAATCGCCATCTCTACCTGATTCACGTCAGTATATACCGTGAGATTGGTGTCAATACTTCCGGCTTCATCCAGATTCCACACAAGGAGAGAAGGATGACAACTGATATCATAACTCACAAAAAAGACACTGTTACACTGAGGAAGGAAGGCATACTCCGGTGAAAGGTATCTGGGATTCTTGGTTTTGGCTTCGACATTATTCCCATCGTATTCAAATCCCGAGAGACATTGACCTTCAAAATTGTAGTATTGATATTGGTAGCTGTTGGTGACCCCTTCCTGGTTTGGGTCAAGAAGGACTCCAAGGAAGCCTTGGTCTTCCAAGGGGTCACACTGGTAAAAATCCCTTCCCTGATAGTAAAGCTCTTGTTTTGGGGTGGAATATTGCCAGATATGACTTGCATTGTCATAGACAGTGAAAATACCCTGATTGGTAACACCGCCCCAATAGTAGCCGTTGTTGTAAAAGGTAGCCGTGGTGGATAAATCCTCCAGAGACAGGGCAGGAGAGATGTAGCGAAGGGTATTGTTGTCCACGGCAGAGAGAACCATAGTTTTCTGGTCCGGTGTGACCCCTTCAATATCAATCTGACTATACGGAAGCTCTATCACAACCGGTATGAGCTCTTCCTTGGTCAGATCAATCTGAACCAGCTGATGCTCGTTGTTGCAGGTGTATACGAAGGAATCGCCCTGGGCACCATAGAACTCCATGCTGTGGGTTTTAATGAAGGAGGAAATATCATAGACTTTCTCCAGCTGTAAATCCTTGTCGTAGACAGAAAGGGAAAAGGTCTCCATATCCGTAAGGAAAAGACGATTGCCCACAATCTGATAATCGCTGCATTTTATTTCGCCCGGGGATAAGGTCTGAACGGTTTCGTTCATCCATGGGTCGTAAACCATGAAATAATATTGAAGCGTGGTGTCGTCCGGAAATTCTCCGGGATCCATGCCGGAGCCCTCTTCCGGGTCATGGTACTCGTCGGATTCCTGACCATCTCCCTCAGGAATCTCCCAGTCACTATCATCTCCTTCTGCTGTCTGCGACAACTGATATTTTGACAGCTTATCTTCGAAGGATTCTTTTACGCCTTCCCAGTTCGTCGCATCTTCAATCTCAGAGATGAGTTCCTCACCTACCGTTGTATTGCTGGAATACCCCTGTCCGATCACAAGGAGTCGGTCCCCATAATTGCGGATGGCATTGTACGGCTTCCCAAGAAATCCCACCGGGGTCAGCTCGTAGAGATTGTCATAGCCTTCAAGCTTTTGGGCACTATCCCAGAAAAAGGGATTTGCATGGGCATCCTGGTTTTTTTGCTCGTCATCCATCAGAAGTCGGTCAAAATCCCGGTTGGAGCATGCAGTGAGGGATAAGCTCAAGAGGAGAGTGGTTAACAGTAAGGCTTTTTTGCCAAAGTTTCGTTGATTCATAAAACCTCCAGAAAACGGACATTACTTATTACGACATTACTTAGCAGAGATTCTGCCAGTGGATTCGCGCTCGATAAGCTCAGGTCGGAGCATGGTTTTGCTAATTGCAATGTGATGAATCAAAGAGTTCAGAATGACGTATGCACATTTGCCGATGGCATTGCGATTCTGACGGATCGTGGTGAGAGGCGGCTCCAGAGTAGGGGCGATGGGAATATCATCAAATCCTACCACGGAGATATCCTCCGGCACGCGAAAACCGCGCTGCTTACATTCCTTAATCACACCGGAAGCGATAAGGTCATTGCCACAGAGAATGGCAGTGGCACCGGCGCTTAAGAAACCCGGAACATGGTATTTGGCACTGTCTGCCACATAATATCCATTGGCGAGATATTCTTCCTTTACCTCCAGTCCAAGGCGCTTCATGGAAGCCAGATAAGCATCCTGCCTTTGCTCGGATACCCAGGAATGCAGGGAGCCATTTAAGAAGGCGATATTCTTGTGGCCCAGGGTATATAAATGGTTGATTGCCATTTGGATCCCCTCCTGACTGTCGGTGCCGATACAGCAGACATTTGGATTGCCATCAATGACATTGTCCAAAAGTACAGTGGGCATCGTTGTGGTGGCAATCTGAGACATCCATTCATCGTGAAGGGCGAAGCCACATAGAAAGGCTCCGCAGTAGCCGTTGCGAAGAAGGAAGGTGTCGTATTTGTCCTGGGTCTGAAAGGTTGGGGTTACCGGAATAACGGTAACATCCCACTTATGACGAAAAGCGTTCTGGCGAAAGCCAAGGACAATGTCATAACCGAATTCATCCAATGCTTCGTAATCCATGTTTTCTATAAGGATAGCAAGCTTGCGGCGATCCTCTTTTTTGGAACGCTTGGTGCTGTATCCCAGTTCGACAGCGGTATCAAGGACCATCTGTCTAAGCTCGTTGCTGATATCACTGGCTCCGTTCAACCCCTTTGAAACGGTGCTGACAGATACACCCAGGCGATTCGCAATATCTTTAATTGTTGCCATTTCTATTCTCCAATGATTTGTTATATTTTCTACTATTATAAAGCAGATAGATAGGCGTTTCAATGTTTCGAAAACCAAAAGGAAATAATTTTCGAAAAAAATAGGGGATTATCTTGTGCTTTTTCACAAAAACCCTTCAAAGAAACAGTTCATAATGGCAAAAATGGGCCTCCAAAAGGGAAAAACGTTGACAAAATTGCGTAAAGATTCTAAAATTAACTTAGAAACGAAAAAACACGAAAATAAGGGGATAAACCAGTGACTACGAGAGAGATAATACGAGGATCTGGAATTCTGTTGGCAATATCCAGTCTGCCTTCTTCTTATGGAATTGGTACCTTGGGAAAGGCTGCATACGGATTTGTGGATTTGCTGGTGGATTTGAAACAAAAGTATTGGCAGGTTCTCCCGATTGGACCAACCAGCTTTGGCGATAGTCCGTACCAGAGTTTGTCAGTGTTTGCTGGTAACCCATACCTCATTGACCTGGATGTTTTAGTGGAAGAAGGATTGCTAAAGACAGAGGAGATTACAAGCTTTCAATGGGGAAAAGATAGTTCGGGCATCGATTATGGTGCTATGTATGAAAATCGTTTCCGGGTATTAAAGATGGCATTCCAAAGATTTGATCAGGAGGCCGAGGAATTTCAGCAATTTAGAGAAGAGAATAACTACTGGCTTTCCGAATATTCGCTGTTTATGGCTATCAAAACACAGCACAATGACGAAAGTTGGCTTACGTGGGAAAAAGAAATTAGAAAAAAACAACCGGTTGCGCTTGAAAAATGCCGAAAAGGGTTGTATAATGAAATCAGTTTTTGGGAGTTCTGCCAATTTGAATTTTATAGGCAGTGGCAAAAACTTAGGAGTTATGCCAATTCCAGAGGGATTAAACTCATAGGAGATATTTCCTTTTATGTAGGACTGGACAGCGCGGATGTCTGGGCAAGACAAGAAGAATTTTTGCTTGACGAAGACGGCAAACCTAGTGTGGTTGCCGGAGCGGTCCCGGATCGATTCTCTGAGAGTGGACAGATTTGGGGTAACCCGATTTACAATTGGAATGAAATGGAGCGAAATGATTTCGAGTGGTGGAGAAAGCGCATCGAAAATCGTGCAAAGCTCTTTGACCTGATCCGAATGGATCACTTTGTTGGAATGGTTAAGGATTACACCATTCCTGTAGATGCAAAAGACGCCTCCCAAGGGAAATGGCTCAAGGGACCGGGACGAAAGCTTACCGATGTAATTAATGTGGCGGCTGGAACGGTTCCGATTCTGGCGGATGATTTCGGCGGACGCACTCCGATTCCTGGAGTGAAGAAGCTTCTGAACAAAGCCCACTGGCCTGGTATGAAGGTTTTGATTTTTGCCTTCGATGGTGACACCGCCAATGAGCACCTTCCACATAATTTTCAGGATCACTACAATGTGGTCTATGCAGGGACTCATGACAACGAGACCATAGTGGGTCATTTTAGAGACAAGACAGAGTATGAGCTGGCTTATCTCTATGAGTATCTGAATATCTCCTCCAAGGAAGAGATACCGGATGCACTGATTCGCGCAGCATATGCCAGTACCGCAGACCTGGCAATTATACAGATGCAGGATGTGCTAAGGCTTGGGAATGAAGCCAGAATGAATGCACCTTCTACGGTGGGATACAACTGGAGATGGAGGCTCGGCAAGGAACAGCTTTCGGAAGAGCGAAGGGCCTGGATTAGAAACCTTGCGGCAGTGTACCGCAGATAAATTACGATATAAGATGTGTGGCGCATTTTATATAGATACTTTTTCAAAATCATTATTAAAGGAGAGGAACGATATGAAAAAGAAAGCATTATCATTATTACTCGTTTCTGCTATGGCAGCAACCATGTTCGCTGGCTGTGGTGAGAAACCAGCAGAAGACAACGCACAGACACCAGCTGGAACAGAGGCACCAGCAGGAGATGCAGTTTCAGAGGGGACTGAGGAAGTTAAGCTTACCAGCGATGACCCTAACGGCATCAACATCTGGGTAGCAGACAACGCTGTTGATTTCACTCAGAAATTAGCTGACCAGTACTTAGCAGACAACGGAATTACCACTTACAAAGCATATGTATTTGCTGTAGGTGAGGGAGATGCTGCCGGAAAAATGATCACTGACGTACAGGGTGGAGCAGATATCTACGGATTCGCACAGGATCAGCTTGCTCGTCTTGTTGCAGCGCAGGCTATCATGCCGGTTACTCCTGACTCACAGGCAATCGTTGCTGAGACTAACGATGCAGGTGCTGTAAAAGCAGCTACTATCGGAGATACCTTATATGCTCGTCCAATGACAGCAGATAACGGATACTTCATGTACTATGACAAGAACGTTGTTACAAATCCGGAAGACCTTTCAGCAGTACTTACTGATTGCGAAAACGCTGGAAAGACCTTCAACATGGAAATTAACTCTGGATGGTATCAGCCATCATTCTTCTTCGGAAATGGATGTGAGTTAACCTACGAGACAGACACAACCGGTAAATTTACAGCTTGTAACGTATCTTACGCTAACGAAAAAGGTGTAGCTGCATTAAAGGCTATGATGGAAGTTGCTAACTCAAGCGCATTCGTTAACGGATCAAGCGTAGGTAAAGCTTCTAACGCAGCAGTAGTTATTTCTGGTACATGGGATGTAGCTGACGCTCAGAAAATGTTCGGAGATGGATTTGCTTGCTCTAAGCTTCCTTCATACACAACAGCAGATGGAACAAAGGTTCAGTTAGCTGGATTCTCAGGATACAAATTCATCGGTGTTAAACCACAGACTGACGCTGACAAGCTTGCAGCAGTTGTAGGACTTGCTGATTACTTAACCTCAGGTGACGTTCAGGTACAGAGATACGAAGCACTTGGATGGGGACCTTCAAACCTTGAAGCAGCTCAGAACGAAAAAGTACAGGCTGACGTAGCTCTTACAGCATTAAGAGAGCAGTTACCATACATGGTTCCACAGGGACAGTACCCAGGACAGTATTGGGAAGAAGCTTCTAAGGGCTTAGGTGATGATGTTATCGCTCACAAACTTGATGGAAAAACAGACGAGGAGTTATTGGCAGTATTACAGGAGTTCGAAACCAAATGTAACAGCTACCTTGACTAATCGGCTTCCATAAGTTCGCTTAGATCAATCTAAAATACATACAGCTTAGGGGGACATTATTGTCCCCCAAAAGTTGTGTTAGGTGCCAACCGGAGGGACTATGAAAGACACAGGGAAAAATACAAAAACCAACTTTTTTGCAAAAGCTGGGCAGGCGATTGGGAAGTTTTTCCAATGGCTCAGGGGAGATTTAAAGGAGATAGGAACCACTTTTGTTGAAGGAGACTGGAAGACAAAAGTATCATTTCTTATTATGGGATTTGGCAATTTTGCCAGAAAACAGTTTGTAAGAGGAATTGCATTCCTTGCTACTGAGATTTTATTTATTCTCTATATGGTAAAAGTGGGATTCAAGTATCTGCCTGATCTCGGTACTTTGGGTACTGTGGAATCCGGTTATGACGAGAATTTCTTATATGTGTATGGAGATAACAGCTTTTTCATTCTGTTATTTAGTATCTTAAGTATTTTTGCAATCTTAGGATTCATCCTTGTATGGAGAATTAATGTAAAAAACAACCGTCAGACAGAGCTTTTATTAAAGCAGGGCAAGAAGATTCCTACCAATAGACAGGATTTGGCTTCTTTGTTTGACAAACACTTTGACAAGACCTTATTGGCATTGCCAATGGTTGGAATCGGCGTATTCGTGGTACTTCCTATTGTATTCATGATTTGTATCGCCTTTACCAACTATGACTATTCACACTTATCACCGGGAAAATTATTTACCTGGGTTGGATTTGAAAACTTCAGAAACCTTGTTTCTGTAGGAGAAGGTGGATTTGGTACTACCTTTGTTACTGTTTTACTTTGGACTTTAGTATGGGCATTCTTTGCAACCTTCCTTAACTATTTCCTTGGTATGGGAGTTGCAATTCTTATAAATAAAAAAGGCATCAAGTTCAAAAAAGTATGGAGAACAATCCTAATTATGACCATCGCAATTCCTCAGATTGTATCTCTTTTGTACGTTGGAAAGCTGTTTGCGGCAGATGGACTCGTAAACCTTACCTTGATGAAATATCACCTGATCAGTGCACCACTTCCGTTCTGGACCAATGAGCACTGGGCAAGAGTTATGATTATTCTGATCAATATCTGGATTGGTATTCCATATGCAATGCTTATGACCACCGGACTTTTGATGAATATTCCGGAAGAACTATATGAAAGTGCAAGAATCGATGGAGCTAATCCATTCCAGATGTTCAGACACATCACACTTCCATATATGCTTTTCGTAACAGGACCTTACCTGTTGACAAACTACATTGCCAACCTGAACAACTTCAACGTTATCTACCTGTTGTCACAGGGATCACCGCGAGGAATGAAGCTGGCAGGTGGAGCTGGATATACCGACTTGTTGATTACCTGGTTGTACAAGATGACTGTAAACAACTCAGACTACAAGATGGCTGCAGTTATCGGTATCATGGTATTCGCAGTTACCGCAATTATTTCGTTGGTAGTATATAGTATTCTGCCATCGGTAAAAGACGAGGAGGGATTCCAATAATGGCAAAAGAGCAAAAATTACACAAACAACATAAAAAACTCAGCAACGGAATCACTTATGCAGTGCTGGTTCTTATCTGTGCAGTCTGGCTGTTGCCATTCTTTATGCTGATTGTACAGAGCTTCCGTGGCTACGAGGTTGAGTACGGTGGAATGGTTAATTACCTTTTCCCAAAGACTCCTACCTTAGAGTCTTACAAATTCCTCTTCAGCCCTGAGTGTAAATTTGGTAAGTGGTATTTGAATACCTTTATTATTGCATTCTTTGTAGCAATCGGACAGACCTGTATGGTTCTTGGAACCAGTTATGTACTTTCCAGAATGCGTTTCAAGGGCCGTGAGCTTTTGATGAGATTCTGGCTGGTACTTGGAATGTTCCCGGGCTTCTTAACCATGATTTGTCTGTACTTCATTTTAAAGGAAATGAATCTGACACAGGCAGGAGCGGTTCCGGGATTGATCCTTCTTGGAGTGGCAAGCTCAGCTATGGGATATTATGTATGTAAGGGTTACTTCGATACCCTTCCTAAGGCATTGGATGAGGCAGCGAGAATTGATGGTGCTACCAGAGCGCAGATTTTCATTCAGATGATTATTCCTATGTCAAAACCAATTATCATTTATACCATGCTGATTGCATTTATGGCACCATGGTGCGATTACGTAATGGCTAGTTACGTAGCCTTTGGTCTTGATGATGCATATAACGTAGCGGTTGGTCTCCAGAACTGGATCTGGACCAATGACTATCAGGGTTACTTCACACGTTTCTGTGCAGGTGGTGTTGTAGTAGCAGTTCCTGTTACGATTCTCTTCATGTGCCTCCAGAAATACTACGTTGAAGGTGTAACCGGTGGAGCTGTAAAGGGCTAAGATAGGATAGGCTAAGACATCGTAGACTTGAGATATCAAATAGATGGGCTGTGGAGTTACCAATTCCACAGCCCTTTTTAGGGGGAATGGAAGATGAAAAAGAAGAAGATATGGAGTGTTGTGGCATTGCTTCTGGTTTGCTGCCAGCTTATGAGTGGATGTGGCAGGGAACAGGAGATTGCAATTACAAAAAACCCAATCTCATATGCGTATGAACAGGAATTAAACGTGATTGATGATAATTATCGCAATTATTATGAGGTGTTTGTGCGCTCCTTTTACGATTCCGACGGAGACGGAATCGGAGATTTGGCAGGGCTTACGGAGAAGCTTGACTATATTGAGGATATGGGCTTCAACGGAATCTGGCTGATGCCAATCATGAAATCTACTACCTACCACAAATATGACGTAGTGGATTACTATGAGATTGATCCGGAATACGGCACAATGGAGGATTTTGAAAAGCTTGTAAAGGAGTGTCATAAGAGGGATATTCATCTGATTATCGATTTTGTAATGAACCATAGTTCTTCGCAGAACCAGTGGTTTTTGGATGCATGCAGTTACCTGGAGGGCTTGAAAGAGGGTGAAAACCCAGATGAAAGTGTGTGCCCGGAGGTGGGATACTATCACTTTGATACGGAGCAGGTGAATAGTACCTATTACAAGGCAGGAAACAGTGATTTCTATTACGAGGGCTCCTTCTGGTCAGAGATGCCGGATTTGAATTTTTCTTCCGATAAGCTTAGAGCTGAGTTTGAGCAAATTGCAGATTTCTGGGTAGACAAAGGCGTGGACGGTTTTCGAATGGATGCGGCATTGCATTTCGAAGAGTATGAGCCTGAGTTCAACAAAGAGGTTTTAAACTGGATGTTCAACCACTGCAGGGAAAAGAATCCGGAGTTTTATATGGTGTCTGAGGTGTGGGCAGGACAGGATACCATCGCCGACTACTATGGAAGCGGGACACCAAGCATGTTCAATTTTACCTGCTCACAGGCAGAGGGAATCCTGATGAAAGCAGGCAGATCCAATGCCAGGGCCTCTAAGCTGGTGGATACCATGTTAAGCTGCCAGGAGAGCTTTTTGGAACAGAATCCGGATTATATTGATGCGCCGTTTTTAACCAATCACGACAACATCCGCGTGTCCAACGGGTGTATGGAGGATGGAGATGTGAAAATGTGTGCGGGAGTCCTTTTGATGATGAATGGTAGCCCGTTTGTGTACTATGGAGAAGAGATAGGAATGCGCAGTACGGGACAAAAGGATGAGGATAAAAGACTTCCTATGGACTGGTATGGGGATGATACCACAGACAAAGAGGGAATGACCACTGCTCCAAAGGGGGCAACAAAGGGAGACTCCAACAACTATCCTTCTGTGGAGGAACAGCTGACAGACGGCTATTCCATTCTGAATTACTACAAAAGAGGTCTTAGACTTCGCAACGAGAATCCGGAAATTGCAAGGGGAACCATTGCGGTTGTGGAAGCCTTAAAAGGGGATAACGTAGCGGCTATTACAAAAACCTACGAGGATAGTACCATTGGAATCGTATACAATTTGTCCAGAGAAGAGCAGAAGGTGACAATAACAGATAGTGAGCTTGCTCAAATGGGTATCCGGGGATATCTGACTTTAAAGGGAGAAGAAATCACTCTGACGGACGGTGAGCTTACCATGCCGGCGCAGTCAATCTGTATTTTAAAATAATCGGATGGTAATGTGACATGGGAAAGGTTTCCTTTTGCCATAATATGTGTTAAGATGTTACCACATTTGAAAAGTGGAGGTTGTTATGCGTCTGATACTTGTAGGTTTATACCTGTTTTTATATTTTACGGTAGGAATGCTTTATCTTGGAGCAGAATGGCTATTTGGCCGCTGGAACCAGAAGGCATCCATGCTTCGGCAGTACCGGTTTGTGCAGTGGGGATTCCGTTGTGTCCTATTTTTATCCGGAGTCAAGGTGCACGCAAAAGGCACCGAAAATGTGCCGGAGGATGAAGCGGTGCTATATGTGGCAAACCACAGAGGCATTTTTGATGTGCTGGTTACGGCTATATACTGCAAGGGTGTTACCGGATATATCTCTAAGATCGTAATCAAGAAAGTCCCATGTCTTCGAGTGTACATGAAACGAATTGGCTGTCTGTTTATGGACCGAGAGGATATTAAGCAGAGTCTGAAGATTATCTTGGAAGCCATCGAACAGGTGAAAAATGGCATCTCTATTTTTATTTTCCCGGAGGGAACAAGAAATAAAAATAAGGAGGATGCTACCGATGTTGCCACATTCAAAGAGGGAAGCTTTAAGGTGGCACAAAAGAGCGGCTGTCGGATTATTCCGGTGGCCATCACAGGAACAGCAGAAATCTTCGAAGACCATCTGCCGTGGATTCATGGGGGGCATGTGTACGTGACCTTTGGGGAGCCTATCGATATGAAGACCTTAGACAAGGAAGAACAAAAGCATATCGGAGAGTATTGCAAGGATAGAATTCATGACCTTTTAGTGGAGCAACAGGCATAATTGATGCGTACCCGACATAAAGTGATAACAAACTTTATGTCGGGTGTTTTAATATGAAAAAGTTCTATGAGGAAATGGATGCGAAGAAAAGAGAGTCCATGGTTCTTGGGCTGGTCCTTGGACTGGTGCTTTTGATTCTCCTTGTGATTTCAACCTTTACCGGCTGTGGAGTGGAGCTGGGAACGGAAAAACAAAGAGATCTTGCTTACACAGTGGTAGCTCAGGATGAGGTTCCGGAGCCGCTTCGGGCGGTGATGGAGGAGAAAAAGGGAAAGGTTTATAAGGAGACTTTTTGTGACGGGGAATATTTATACATAGCAAAAAGTTATGGGGCCCAGGAGAGCAGTGGCTATGCAATTACCGTGGAAGCCCTGTATTCTACGGAAAATTCAGTACATTTTAAAACAAGACTCTCTTGGACTGATACAGAAGAAATCCAAAATGCGTCTGGCAGTTACCCGATAATTGTGATAAAAACGGAACAAATAGAGGAACCTGTTGTATTTGATTAGAAAATTAGCGAATATTTATACAAATAACTGAAAAACAGTACCTTAGTACAGTTGTCAAGAATTTAACACTTTGATATACTAAAGCTACTAGATGTTGTATAATTTACCACATCAATAGCTATATGGAGGAGGCAAACATGGAACAGGCAGACATCAATAAGGTTCGGGCATCCGTACATCAACAGTGTGGTAACAGGGTTATGATTCAGTTGGATCGTGGCCGCAATAAGGTGGACATTCAGGAAGGCGTTATACAGGAGGCCTATCCAAGTGTGTTTACTGTTTTAGTGGAAGATGAGAGAGAGTTGAATCCTCCACAGCTGTTATCGTTTAGCTACACAGATATTATTACTAAGGATATTCGTATGAAGCTTTGCTAGTAGGGGCTGGCAGTTATGCTTCCGGAATAAAGGAAAAGGGAATAAGAGGAATAAAAGTCCTTCGCTCTGAATATGTATATTACATAGTTAGGGAGGAGGGCTTTTTTTGTGGATTTATATGGTGATGATTTAAGAGATGACAGAGGATATACAAGAGAAATTCAAAGGGAAAGAACATACAGCCTGGTGAAAAAAGGGAGTGGATTTACACAGCTGGCCCTTGATGATGATTTTATCATTCCGGACAATAAAATGGACGCAGTAAAAATAATACATACTATGGGCAATGTCACCTTGGAGGATACCGTAGTCAGCGGAGAAAATGCGTGGATAAAGGGAAAACTGGAATTCGCAGTTTTGTATCGGGGAGACAGAGAGGATAAAAAGGTGGAGATGTTGTCCGGAAATCTTCCGTTTCAGGAGAAAATGAATCTGGATGGAGTGGAGGATGGAACCAGGCTCCTGGGAAAGGGAAAACTGGAGGATTTGTCTGTCACTCTGATTAATTCCAGAAAGATGGGAATTCGGGCTCTGGTTGAGGTAAAGGTGGAAGCCAAGGCGGAGGGCTGTCAGGAAATTGCTACCGGAGTTGCAGAAAATGGGCGCTATCAGGAGAAAAGAAAAGAATGTGAATTGCTGGATTTGGTCGGAAACAAGCAGGATGTAATCCGGGTGAGAGGAGAATTAACTCTGCCCAGTTCAAAGCCCAACATCTACCAGATTTTATGGAAATGTGTGCAGCCAATTAATCTGGAGGGCATCCTTCAAGAAGAAGCGGTACGGGTTACGGGAGAGCTTAGAATTGGGATTCTCTATCTAGACAGAGAGAAGGAGCAGCTTCAATGGTATGAGTCAGAGCTACCCATTGATACGGAGCTTGAAATGGATGGGGTAACCGATGGAGATATATTGTGGATGTCCTACGGACAGAGCCATCAGGAGCTGGAAGCCAGAAGCGATTATGACGGAGAGGATCGAATCCTTGGCATTGAGTATAGCGTGTGTGCAGATATTACCGTGTGGAGAGAACGAAGGATGAATATGGTGGAGGACCTCTATTCTCTGGATAAGGAATTGGTGCTGCAGAAGGAGCCTCTGGCCGCAAGCCGATTAATCGTATGCAATCATGTAAAGGTTCGACTGGGAGAACAGTTTACCCTGGAAAATGGAAAGGAAAAAATGATGCAGCTATGTCAGGCTCACGGCAATGTGACGGTAGACAGTGCAACGCTTGTAGAACATGGGGTTCAGGTAGAAGGGGTGCTGCAGGTGGAAATCCTGTATATCACTCCGGAGGATCATTTTCCGGTGGACCATACGAGAGTGATACTACCATTTTCCCAGCTGGTGGAGTTCCCTGAGGTGACGGACAATACCGGTTTTACTGTGGAGACCATGCTAGAGCAGCTTTCTGTAAATCTATTGGATTATAGAGAGCTGGAGGTAAAAGCAACCGTGGGGGTAAAAGTGCTGGGGGTTGAGCATATGACGTTGGAAAATATCAAGGAAGTGAAGGAACAGCCCCTTGACATGGAGGCCTTGTCCGCCCAGCCGGGTATGATTGGCTATTTGGTGAAGGAGAATGAAACCCTCTGGGACATTGCAAAGCGTTACCATACCACAGAGTCAGAACTTATGGAAACCAACGGTTTAAAGAGCTTCAATGTGGTTCCTGGCAATAAATTACTCATTGTAAAGCGTGTGGGAGAATGCTAGAATAAAGGTGCAATAATGCTGGTACAATGGAGGAAAAAATGAGTTTAAAGAAACGAGCGATGATTTCGTTTTTGGCGGTTGGATTAGCGTTTTCCATGCCACTTCAGGTGGGCGCTACAGCAACCCAGAAGAAAAATGAAGCGCAGCAAAATTTAGATTCTACCAATAGACAAATCCAGAATTTAAAAGAGGAAGAGGAACAGGTTCAAGCTCAGCTTTCCGAAAAAGGAAAGGAACTCTCGGATATTCTGGTTAACCAGGAAATGGTTCAGCTGGACATCACCAACACGGAGGAGGCCATGAAACAGGCCCAGGCAGATCTGGAGGTGGCCCAGCAGAAGGCAGATAAGCAGTATGCGGATATGAAGCTTCGCATTCAGTTTATGTATGAAAACAGCACCAGCGATTCCTTTTGGACGGCCATATTGGAGTCCAAAGGAATTGCGGATATGCTAAACCGCATTGAGTATGTGCAGAAGGTGGAAGAGACCGATCGACAGATGCTGGAGGCGTATGAGTCAACGGTTAAGGAGATTGAAGAATTAAATCTGGCGTTGGAGGAACAGCATACCCAGCTCACTGCATTAAAGGAAACCTATGATGCACAGCAGGCTCAGGTGGAAGCCATTATCGGAGAACTGGAAGCTACTGCTGCCAATTATGAGGAGCAGATTGCATCCGCTCAGGAGCTGGCAAGCAGCTACAAAAAAGCTATGGAAGAGGCTGAGACTCAGATTAAGGCTGAGGAAGAGAGAAGAAGACAGGAACAGCTTGCGCAACAACAACCCCAGGGGGGATCTGGTGGCGGCGCCAGCAAACCAACCGGTGGAAGTGACTTTACCGGTGGTTCCGGAGTGAACCCATCCCCAGCAACCAATGTATCGGGACAGGATATTGTAAACTACGCACTTCAGTTTGTGGGAAATCCATACGTGTGGGGCGGTAACAATTTGGAGACCGGAGTAGACTGTTCCGGCTTTGTGAATCAGGTTTACAAGCATTTTGGAATCAATACGGTACGTTATTCGTTATCCTTTGCATATGAAGGACAAGCCGTATCGGCAGACTGCATGCAGCCGGGAGATGTCATCGTTTACTCTCCAAAGAATGGAATCGGACATGTGGGAATCTACATAGGAAATGGCTGCATTGTGGAAGCGCAATCCACCGCGGCGGGTATTACCAGCAATCGTGCCTGGAATTGCCGAGATGTCATCGCCATTCGAAGACTGATTTAGTCGGATTAGTTTAGCTTTGTGACATTCACAAGATAGGAAAACAGATGAAAAAGAGACCAATCAAATACCTGGTTACCCTGTTTCTAGTTGCGGTGCTTCTGGTACTGGGATACCAGAGCCTGCAAAATGGAAAGCAACGTTCAAAAATTAATTATAAGGATGATTTGGATGAAGTGGCCATCTGTGTAGATGGGGAAGAGCTTACTCTTAGAGATATGGCATTTTACGTGGCGTATCAGGAAGGGGAAGTAGATAAACAGGCCAGGGTTTATAATCCGGAGGATCCACATAAGTATTGGATTACTCATATTAATGGGCAGTACATACAGCAGGCTGCCAAGGAAGCCATGATTCAGATGGCCATTCATGATGAAATATTCTATAAGATGGCCTTGGAAGAAGGCGTAAGTCTCACCCAAGAAGAAGAATCCTCCCTGGAAAATACCATGGAGGATTTTTGGTATGACTTATTAGACAGGGAAGGAAATGAAGCCTTAGGCGTGACAGAGGAAGAGATCCGTGATACTATGGTGAAGATTGCGCTAGCTCAGAAGTATCAGCAGTTATATGCAGAAATTCAGGGTTGCAGTTCGGAGGATTTTGCGTATGGCACAGACCGATACCTCAGGTTAATGGAAGCTCATCGTGTAGAAATCAAAGAAGAGCTTTGGAAAAGAATTCAGCTTGGGGTCATAACCGTGAATAACGGGGCCTAGCTGTCTGTAAGGAAATCGATTGTAAAACAGATAGTGAGCAGATAGAAAGTAGATAGAAAGTAGATAGAAAGGTAATAGAAGGGTAAATAGAAATGGCTGTAAAAATCGGAAGAAATGATCCATGCTGGTGTGGATCCGGCAAAAAATATAAGGTATGTCATCAGGCATTTGATGATCGGATTGAGAAGGTTCGTCAGCAGGGACATAAGGTTCCCAGTCGCGATATTATCAAGACTCCGGAACAGATTGAAGGAATCAAGGCCAGCGCCAAGATTAACATTGCGGTACTGGATTATATTGAGGAGCACATCCATGCAGGAATGACCACTGCGGAGATTGACAAAATCGTCTACGACATGACCACATCTATGGGAGGTATTCCGGCACCATTGAATTTTGAAGGGTACCCATACAGCGTATGTACCTCAGTAAATGACCAGGTATGCCATGGTTTTCCTTCTGAAAACGTGGTATTAAAGGAAGGGGATATCATCAATGTAGACTGCTCAACGATCTTAAATGGCTATTTTTCGGATTCGTCACGAATGTTCTGCATTGGAGAGGTGAGCCCGGAGAAAAGAAAGCTGGTGGAGGTTACCAAGGAGTGTGTAGAGCTTGGGCTGAAGGAGGTAAAACCATGGGGCTTTCTTGGAGATATGGGACAGGCTGTGCATGACCACGCCTATGCCAATGGCTATACAATTGTAAGAGAAATTGGAGGGCATGGAATTGGTTTACAGTTCCACGAGGATCCGTGGGTAAGCTACAACACCAAGAGAGGAACCGATATGCTGATGGTTCCGGGAATGATGTTCACTATCGAGCCAATGGTTAATATGGGCAAGGTGGAGATATATGTAGACAGCGAGAACGATTGGGAAGTATATACGGAGGATGGACTTCCATCGGCCCAGTGGGAGATTCAGGTACTTGTAACAGAGGATGGATATGAGGTGATTTCGTGGTAGAGACTGTGGAACAGACTAAGAAGAAAACCGGCAATGGAAAAAAAGCGATTATTGCCATATGTGTGGGAATCTTAGTTGTGGCGCTGGGGTTTGCCGGGGTTGGATATTTCACTAATTACTACGAGGCCATGGATTACGTAGACTCCTATGTGGAGCAGGCGTTTGCAGAGAAGGATTACTACGTGTTTACTCCGGCAGATGGCAGTAAGACAGATCAAGGGATCATCTTCTATCCGGGTGGAAAGGTGGAAGAGACTGCTTATGCACCACTATGTCAGGAGGTTGCCAATGCCGGCTATCAGGTGTACCTGGTAAAGATGCCGGTTCACCTTGCGGTGTTTGGAAAAGACAAAGGGGCTGATGTGATGAAGACCGAGACGGAGATTGCCCACTGGTACATGATGGGACATTCTCTGGGTGGCGCCATGGCAGCTGCCTTTGCGGGAGAGCATACGGATGAGATAGAGGGCTTGATCCTTCTTGGAGCATATTCTACCGCAGATCTTTCTTCATCCGATATGAAGGTGCTCACCATTTACGGAGAGAACGATCAGGTGTTGGACCGGGAAAAATACGAGGAAAACCGTAGCAATCTTCCGAAGAAAACCACAGAGTACATCATTGAAGGAGGAAACCACGCTTATTTCGGAGCATATGGTTCTCAGGATGGGGACGGAGAAGCGACCATTACACAGGAAGAACAGATGCAGCAGGTGGTAGATCTTGTGCTACAGTGGTAGGAAGCATCCGGGTGAAGAGAGTCATACCCCATGGTAGAAGTTCACCTGGTGGACAAGATGACCCTAGAAAGGAGACATATGGAACTGGAAATTGAACGCAAATTTCTCATGAGTGGGTTTCCCACAGAGCTTCCTCTTCTTCGCTGTGTTCAAATCGAACAAGGCTATGTGAGTGTTGACCCGGAGGTGCGCATACATAAAGCAACCAACATGGATACCGGAATCACTAATTATCGTATCACCATGAAGGGGGAGGGCGATTTAACCAGAGTGGAAATCAAAAACTCTCTGGAAAAGGAATTCTATGAAGAGGCAGTGAAGCTCGTAAAATATCCGATGATTCAGAAGGAATATCGAGCTTATGAGATCGGGGAATATATTTTAGAGGTATGTCTGGTGGATCCGGGGACAGAGAATGAATTCTATTACGGAGAGGTGGAATTTCCTTCGGAGAAGGAAGCCAATGAATTTGAGCCAATCCCATGTCTGGGAAAGGAAGTAACGCTGAATGCCAATTATAAAATGAAGAATTATTGGTTAAGAACCAGAGCCGACAGGTAATTGTCAGCTCTGGTTCTTATTACGTGGATCTGTTCTTGGAGTTAGATTTGTGTGTTTACTCCGTTGATGGTAGCATGCTCATTTTCTTCCATAGGAATAACAAGACATTTCTTGCCGGCGATTTCCTCTGTATGGATTTGGCCGGCTTTTTCCGGTTTTACACGTAGGATGACATCGTAGGTTCTTACTTCTGATTCGTAGGTGTCCAAAGAGGTCTTGGCCTCAGTCAGCTCATTTTTGGTGGTTTCCAGCTGCTGGCTCTTGTCAGAAAGCTCCTGAGTGAGAAGCTCAACCTGCTCTTCCAACTGGATTTTTTCCATAACCTGATTGTGCTGTTCGATGGCTTTGGAGTCGATGACATTGGATGCCACCGGTGGTTTATCCCCAAAGGTATCCTGGATGTGCTTTTCAATCTTGTTAGCTTTATCTTCCGGAATCTCTGCATCTACTAAGAGTTTTTCTAATACTGGTGGCTCCAGGAGAAACTCTTCCTCAGAATCCTCGTGAACCAGGTTATATTCCTCTACCATATCTTCCAGCTTTTCCTGAATGTTTACCAAAAGATGCTCGGTATCTTCGCTCTCTGTACCAAGAGCATTGCGGACGATGGAATGGAAGGCCATCTTCTGCTCGGTTGCGGTCCGGGCAGGATCACAGCCTAAGCCGTTGCTCATAAACTCAGAGTGAGGCTCCTTGGTATTCTTGGTGTAGAACAGACAGCTATGTACATCGGCGCTGCGATCGTTGAAGGCCGGGAATAAAAATGCGGTGTCAGGAGCACCAACCACCCAATCACGAATGCGAGGCCCAATGCGTTTTTCATCTTCCAGATATCCAAGACCCGGTTTGGAAAGAGCCACAGGACAGATGGCGCAGATTAAGTATTCATATACTACTTCTGATTCATCCAGGTCGTCGTTGTCTGAGGTTCTGGTCATAACATCATATACGTCATGGAACATAAGGATCAGGTAGTTCCCACCAGCCTGATCGTAGGTGTCAATAATCAAATCATAGTAGGCATCTAGTAGGTTCTCGTCCTCAAGCTTGCTGTCTCTAAGAGCCATAAGAATCTGCTGACGGCCTCCGATTTCCTCTTCTGCCATAGGAAATTCCAGATCCACCAGATTGTTTCCCTTGGTTCCGGAAAGGGTTTTGTTAGCAATCTCCAGGTACTTGTGGAATTCCTCTTCCTCCAAATTTAAAAATTTACCGCCGAATTTGCAGACCTTATTGCGGTTGGCATCCACGTAGCAGCCCACCAGACGGGTAAAGGTAACATTTTCTTTTTTGAATCTTCTTTTTAATTCTAAAATCTCTTTCTTATTCATGTCGTTCCTCCTGAGTGATAGTATATCATGTCAACTCATGCTATACTATAAAAAAATAAGAACGGAATGTATGTAAATGAATGAAATGAAAAAACTAGTGATGGGAATTTTAGCCCATGTGGACGCGGGAAAGACTACGCTGTCGGAGGCGTTACTATATGAGACAGGGCAGATCAGAACATTAGGAAGAGTGGATCACCAGGATGCCTTCTTAGATACCAATCATTTAGAGAGGGAGCGAGGCATTACCATTTTTTCCAAACAGGCGAGAATTGTGTCTTCGGATATGGAGCTGACCCTTTTGGATACTCCGGGACATGTGGATTTTTCTGCGGAGATGGAAAGAACGCTACAGGTGTTGGACTATGGAATTCTGGTGGTCAGTGGAACGGATGGGGTACAGGGGCATACCCGTACTCTCTGGAGACTCTTGCAGCATTACCATGTGCCAACCTTTGTCTTTGTGAATAAGATGGATCTTCAAGGGGCAGAAAAAGAGCGTGTGCTGGAAGAAGTGAAACAGGCTCTTTCCGGAAGCTGTGTGGACTTTACCGGAGAACAGACAGAGCTTTTGGATGAGCTTTCCATGTGCAATGAGGAGATGATGGAAAGCTATCTGGAATCCGAGAACATTCCGGTGGAAATGATCCAAAGGGCCATTGCAAAAAGAGAGGTGTATCCGTGCTTCTTTGGATCGGCGTTAAAGCTGGAGGGAATAGACACCCTTTTGAAAGGAATCCGTACCTACAGCTTATCGCCGGATGCCTCAATGGAATTTGGAGCAAGAGTCTATAAGATCGGAAGAGATGCCCAGGGAAATCGTCTGACCTACATGAAGGTCACCGGTGGAAAACTCAGGGTGAAGGAGACTCTTTCTTACGGAGAGCTTTCAGAAAAGGTGGACCAGATAAGACTCTATTCCGGAGAAAAATATGAGGCGGTTCAAGAGGTTACAGCGGGGGAAGTCTGTGCGGTTACAGGACTTACCGCTACGGTGTGCGGAATGGGAATCGGTGTGGAGCATGCAATGGAGCTTCCGGTGTTGGAGCCTGTTCTTAATTACCGGATTCACTTTCCAAAGGAAATCAATCCAAATGAAATGTACCGCAACATGAAGCTTTTGGAGGAGGAGGATCCGCAGCTTCACATTTTATGGAAGGAAGAACTTGGAGAAATTCATGTGCAGATGATGGGCCAGGTACAGCTGGAAATACTGACACAGCTCATCAAGGAGCGCTTTGGTGTAGTGGTGGTGTTTGACCATGGCAATATCGTGTACAAGGAAACCATTGCAAAGCCAGTGGAGGGAGTAGGTCATTTTGAACCACTGCGCCATTACGCGGAGGCTCACGTATATATGGAACCCGGGGAGCCGGGAAGCGGCATTCAGGTCACCTTGGATTGCAGTGAGGACGAGCTGGCACTGAACTGGCAGAGACTGATTGCTACCCATATCGAGGAAAAGGAGCATACGGGAGTGTTGACAGGCTCTGCACTTACCGACGTGCGTTTCACGGTGGTGGGAGGCCGTGCCCACAACAAGCATACAGAGGGAGGCGATTTCCGCCAGGCAACCTATCGTGCCATTCGACAGGGGCTCAAATCCACAGAATGCCTTTTGCTAGAGCCAATCTATCGTTTTTGTCTGGAGGTTCCGGTGGATGCAGTAGGACGAGCTATGTCAGATATGAGACAAAAATGTGGAGAGTTTGACACTCCGGAGTTTTTTACTGCTCCTACAGGGGAGATGGCTAGACTTGTGGGAACGGTCCCGGTGTCTACCATGGGAGATTATATGAAGGAGGTGCATGGCTATACGAAAGGTATGGGCCAACTGATGCTCACTCTTCAAGGGTATGACGTATGCCACAACAGTGAGGAGGTAATTGCATCCATAGGGTACGACAGTGAAGCGGATACGGCTAACCCAACAGGCTCTGTATTTTGCGGACATGGAGCAGGCTTTGTGGTGCCTTGGAATCAGGTGCCGGATTATATGCATGTGCCTTATTGCATGGAAAACAGACAGAGGGAAAAGGATGAGGTGGGATTTTCCTACGATGTCACTCAGGCCATTCAGAGGTCGGAGACACCGAAAAAGACTCAGTCTGCCTATGAATTAGATAAGGAACTGCAACAGATTTATCAAAGGGAATTTGGGGCGAAGAACGAGGATGATCTGGAAAGAGACCGAAAGAAGTGGAGAAAGACTTCCGGAGGCCGCACCGTGAATGGAAGGGAAATCACTCCTTCAGAGAAGGTCTACAGTGGAAAATCCACTCCAAGGGGAAAAGATGTGGTACATCATCTGGTGGTAGACGGATACAATGTGATTTTTGCACTGGAGGAATACAAGACCTTGGCTTCTATGAACCTGGATAGTGCTAAGGGGAAGCTGCTGGATGATTTGGTGGACTATAAGGGGTACAAGCAGTGCAAGGTTACCGTTGTGTTTGACGCCTACAAGAAGAAGGAACATCCGGGAAGTGAAGAAGACTATCAGGGTATTCGGGTAATCCATACCAAAACGGATGTTACTGCCGATACCTATATCGAGCAGCTGGTACATAAGCTGGGGCAGAAGGAACAGATTACGGTTGCAACAAATGACGGCTTGGAGCAGCTAACCATTATGGGACAGGGGGCTTTGCGTATGACAGCCGCAAACCTTAGAGAAGAAATGAAGCTTACAAGAAAAGAGCAGTTGCAAGCATATCAGACCGGGAAAAAAGAAGAGAAGCATACTCTGGGTGAATATATCACGCAAAAATCATAGATAAGTGTGAGCATGCTGGCGGATTTCTATCTATCCACCATAAAGGCATAAATAATAAGGAGGTGAACCAATTGGTTCCCTCCTTATGCTATTGTTATAGCACAAAATGGGGAAAATTTCTAGTCTATATCTTTGATAGAGTCATTGGTATAATGACTCAACATTTGGGGAAGGAGATGGTAGTAGATGGATAAAAAATGGGTTGCTTTGCTACAGAATCAGAATCAACTTTCGAAGGTGATTGAGACCAATGAGTATACCGAGAAGTTTGGGCTTGCGTTGTCCGAACAGGATGCGCAGCTGATTTTGGATAGCAGAAAGGAAGCTTTACAAGTCCAAAGAAGAGTTGAGTTTGGAGAGGGAATTGCTCTGAAAATCATCCGGGAGTTCTGTGATTCGGATTTTATCGACCAGAATAATTATGTGGACACTATTATCCGATTACAGGAGATTTTTTATCTGTATAAGAACGAGATGAGGGATGAGATTACGGATGATGAGCTCCTTCATCTTATGAGGGAACAGTTTGATCAGCTCTGCTTTGGGGACCTGGAATATCTGGAAACCACCTGCCTTGCAAATTTTGCCCAGGCAATCCGTCTTGGATATGAAGGCTATCACACACCGGACAGAGATGGGGAACACCGGAAGTTTGATCTGCAGGAGCGCTGGAGCTACGATTTATATCAGGAAGCCTTGAAAAATCTGGGCTGGGGGGAATAACATGAAATACAAAATGGAGGAGCTAGTGCCTGTTGTGGCAAAGCTTGCGGAAGAATATACCGGGGGAGAGAGTACCTCCATCACCTATGAAAAGGCACAACAGCTTATGGGGGCAGTAGTGTACTGTATCGGTGAGGCAGAAAGAGACCGGGCTTTTTCCTTGTTGGAGCAGGGCGGCAGGTCTGCGAAAGAGGCATATTATCTTGGACTTGAATGTGTGGAAAGAAAGACGAGAGAAACCTTGGCTTTGTACAATGAGCTTATGATTCATTTTTGCAGCTATGAAAATGAATGTCTGAACGACACCGTGGTAAAGGGATTGCCGGAGTTTTTCAAGTGGTATGATTGTAGATATGAACCACAGAATACCATACTTACACTAGACTATCCGATACTGGCAGACAATCCGAAACGTTTGGGAATTGACAGAATCCATGATTATGTATTGTGCATACAACTGGAACAAAGGTTTCTGAACAGATTCTCCCAGAAGTATATTATGGAGGTACTTTCCGGGTACAATAAGGACTACCGGAGCATGATAGACAACTTGTGTGAGGTGGTTCTGGGGAATCTGATAGATCATATGCTGGCGGGAAAGGATTTGTCTGCTTCGGTCCTTAATCAGGAGGAATATGAAAGACTACAGGAAATGATTCGGCAGGAGGAATTGGGAGCCTTACGTGAAAAGTTAAAAAAAGTGATTAACGAAATGGTGGAAAAATACTATGATGGAGATAAGCAGCTTGCCCAATATCTGGGATATGCGGTTGACAATATTTCCGTTAGGATGAAAACAGTCGCAGATAATGGGAATTTGGTAGGTTATTGGGGTTGAGCTAATAAGCCCTGCAGGGATTTGAAGGGCACAGAGGGACAAGTAGATAGGTGCTTAAGTAGGAGGATATATGGTTAATATTAGTGATTTGAATCGAGATATTTTTATGCTCAAGGGAGCTCTGGCTGAGTGTGGCTACGATTGGTGGTGGCACTCTTTTACCGGGCGTCATAGTATCACCGGAGAAGAAAAGGCTTTTTTTATCGAATTTTTCACCTGTAATCCTGCATTGGGAGGCGAGGAGCCCATTCTGGGGCAGCTGCCGGAAAATCAGCGGGAGGATCGAAAGCCCTCTTACCTGATGGTCAAAGCAGGGGCATGGGGCGAGGATGCCGTACAGCTCCATCGATTTTTTGGCTGGGACAACGTGTCTGTTTCCCAGGGAGCACCATTCTGCGTGGAGGCAGGAGATTGTTTTTTAAGCGAGACCCAGACACGTGGTAGTGTCTTTGTGGAAAATGCCAAGGACCATCCGGAGTGGATGTGTGGCAATGGTAGCATGAGCTGGGATTTGTGTATTGATAAGAAAATTGCATATAATGTGGGCTATGGCGCAAGCAAACCGCTGCGAGAGAGCGGCGCGTTTGAGATGTTTTGGCATGCAGAGGGGATGAAAACCGCCTATTTGGGCCAAGTGATTTGGGGTGGAGAGACTTACCTTGTTACCCCTGAAACCTGCTATGGGTACGCTGACAAGAACTGGGGAAAAGATTTTACCAGTCCTTGGGTCTGGCTCTCCTCCAACAACCTCACCAGCACCATCACTGGGAAAAAACTTACTAACAGCGTGTTCAACATCGGCGGAGGCCGTCCGAAGATTGGCCATTTGGCGCTGAACCGCAAGCTTCTGGCAGCCTTTTATTACGAAGGGGAAAGCTATGAGTTCAACTTCTCCAAATTCTGGACCTTGACCCGAACGGAATTTAGCTGTCGGGAAACAGAAACTCAGATTATCTGGCATGTGGAACAGGAAACACCCCTGCACCGTATGGTCACCGATGTCACCTGTGAAAAGAAGGATATGCTACTTATCAACTATGAGTCTCCGGACGGAGCTAAGCGTCATAACCGACTGTGGAACGGTGGAAATGGCGTGGGCACGGTGCAGCTTTTCGAACGTCACGTCGGTGGAGAGAGGCTTATTGATGTGGTGCGGGCGGAAAACATCGGCTGTGAATACGGTGAGTACTGCTGAATCGGAGCCGGAAAAGCTGATAAAGCATTTATTCATGTAGCAAAAAAATGAAGAAAAATGGGGAGATGAAAATAAATTATGAGTCATGCTGATAAAGCGGTTGAATACTATTGCCACAACTTTAATTGCTCTCAAGGAATATTTACAACATACGCAGTTGAGAATGGTTTGGATGAAAAGCTGGCATTAAAGCTCGGAACCTGTTTTGGAGGAGGATCCAGAAAAGGTGAAATGTGTGGGGCTGTAGCAGGTGCCCTAATGGTAATTGGATTATTATATGGTCATTCTGATGGAAATGATTTGGACTCAAAGGCGAAAGCATATGCGCTGTCTGAGGAGTATATGAATCGGTTTATAAAGGAAAATGGAAGTGTAGTTTGTCGTGAACTGTTAGGGCTTGATTTATCAAAGCCGGATGAGATGGCTATCATTAGAGAACAAGATTTGTTTCATACAAAGTGTCCTGAAATGATTCGAAGCGCTGCAGATATTCTTGATGAATTACTTAAAGAATACAAAAACCAATAGAATATCAAAACAATATATTTTTATGAAAGTCATAGTTTGGTACGGACCGAGAAAAGGAAGAATATGGTATGAGAATTGAGACAGAAAGATTGGTAATACGAGATTTGGAAAGAAAAGACCAGGAGCAATTATATAAGATTGTATGGCAAAAAAATGTTGTACGTTTTATGAGAGATTGGTCTGAAAACAGTCCAAGCCCAGAATCCTTTGCCGGGTATATTGAGTGGCATCAAACACAAAAAGATTCCATTGATGTATATGAAAGTAAGAGATATGCGATTACACTTAAAAATGAAGATATGCTTATAGGAACAGTAGGGATGGGATATGAGGATACTGTTTGTGAAGTGGAGATGGCCTATTTCTTGGATGAAGAATATCAAGGACATGGATATGCAACTGAGGCATTGAAGGCATTGTTTGACTGGTGTATGGAGGTGTCGGACCTAGACTATATGATACTTACAATTGACTGTGTAAACGAGGCTTCCTGCAAAGTTGCAGAGCGAGCCGGTTTTGAATTGTTTGAAAAGAGATATCCAATAAATCATAAGCAACCAAACATGGAAAGTGATTGCTATTATTACTATCGTAAATATAGAAGATGAGGTTGTAATGAAACTGTATAGGTAGGAATATTTGGAGGGGTGAAAAATGAATGAAATTCTGGCAAAACAGTTAGCGATTGATTTTTGTACTGATATACCATCTGTTTATAGCAAAGAAAATATATTTACAGAGTATAAACCAATACAAGGGCGAAGAATCTTTCGGGAAGCAGAGTGCTTTTTAAAGGTTGCGTCCGTGAATGGTAAGATTCTTGCTTCCGGAAAGAAAGAGATTATCGAATGGACTAAAGAGAAATATAAAGACGTAAATGGTGCATGGTTTATGGATATGGAATCCTTACATGAGTTAGAAAGTGGACTTTCTAAGTTTGGTTGCCATGTTGGGCAGGCGCATCCATTTTACATAGCTACAAAAAAGTCAGAAGTTGATAGGAAAGATTATGAAATAAAAATCTTTGTAGGGAAGGAATTAGAGCAGTTTAGAGGTGATGACCGTTTTGGAGAAGCATTTCTCTTCGAGGATGTTCCAAAGGATGAAATTGGTGTGGGAGCATACAGAGACGGAAAGCTTCTTGGCATGGCTGGAGCCACAAGCGATAGTGATATGATGTGGCAAATTGGAATAAATGTAATGCCGGAGGCGGAAGGCTTTGGGGTTGGTTCGACTCTTGTTACTATTTTAAAAAATGAGATTTTAGACCGTGGTAAGCTACCATTTTATGGGACATCAATGTCCCATATCGCATCACAAAGGGTAGCATTGGCAGCGGGTTTTCTTCCGGCCTGGTCGGAATTATATTGCGAAGTAATCTCGCGTTAGGTTGTCGGTGTAATGGCTAAAGCTAGTGGCGTTACGTGAAGTTGAAGTGGCCAAGAATACAAGGGGGTATGGGCTGCAAATGTATTTCGCCTTTTGGAGCAGGAAATTGCAGATTTTGTTGGGTAGTGCACGAGCAATTTGTTAGGTATATGGAGATGCAGAAATGATTTATTTAGAAGATATCAACGAACAGAATTGGAGGATTCCGCTTGCTGTTTCAAAGGAGCAGGAAAAGTACATATCGAATCCAATGAAGATATTAGCCAGGGCATATGCTTTTCGTAATAATGGCAGCTATGCATGTATGATTTATGCAGAGGATGAGCCGGTTGGAATGGCCTTATACTATGGTTGCCCTGAAATGGATGCGTATGATTTGAGCCAGATATTTATTGATGAACGTTTTCAGAGAAAAGGGTATGGAAAAGAGGCCACTATTTTACTCATAGACCGAATGAGAGCAGAGAAAAAATATGATAAGGTTGTCCTGTGTTATATCGAAGGGAATGAGGTGGCAAAATCAATGTATGAAAGTATCGGCTTTAGACATACCGGCGAAGTCGATGAAGATGAAGTTGTGATGGAACTGTATTTGTAAGTGGGGACGTTCCTTTTTCCACGACCATCGCCCTTTGGACTTAGGACCGCCCTTTGGCTTTTCCCCCTGTCGGAATTTTCTCCGGCGAGGTGTCAAGCCAAAGGGCGCTCTAAAGACCAAAGGGCGATGTGCGTGGAAACAGGAACGTCCCCACTTAGGTGCTCCCTCTTTCCACAATTTCGGGTTCCACCTTTACATGTAATTCTGCTTCGGTGAGTTCTTTCTTTTCAATCAGCTTTAGTAATAATTCCGCTGCCATAGAACCAAGCTTTTCCTGGGGATGGGAAACGGTAGTAATGGGAACATGGTTGTTTTTGGCTAATAGGGAGTTGTCAAAGCCGGTGACGGCCACATCTCTTGGCACCTTTTTACCATGCTCTCTCAAGGTTCGGATGACTTCTACCGCAATCTGATCGTTGTAGCACACAACGGCATCCAGCTCCATGTCGTTTTGGATAAAGGTTGAGATAGTGTCACGGGGCTTCATTTCTCTATCTTCCGTATAGTACCAGACTACATATTCCGGGTCGTACAGAATTCCATACTCTTGTAACGCTTTTACATATCCGTTGTGTCGTTGCTGACCTTGATGGTCGTCCGCCTTAAAAATTCCCAGAATTTTCCTATGTCCCTTCTCCAACAGATATCTGGTAATCAGGTATCCGCCTTTTTTGTCATCCATTACCACATAAGGTTTTTCTTTTAGCTGCTGGAAAAATCCCTGAATAAACACATAAGGAATGTCGTACTCTTCCATCTGCTCGTAGAGGCTGGTATGTCTGCAGGAAATCTGACTTTTGCTGGGTTCAATGATAAGCCCGTCGATGTCTTTGGATAAAAGCTCCTCAATACAGCGAGCCTCGGCGGCTCTGGAGTTTCCTGTGGTTTTTAGCATAATGCTGTAGCCGTGAGCGGTAAGCACATGCTCAATTCCCTGGATAACACGAGGGAAAATGTAATCAGACAGGTAGGTGGTAACAACTGCAATATTTTTTGAGGTCTTGGTATGAACGGCCCATTGAGACACGAAGGTGCCTTTTCCGTGTACCGGACACAGATATCCCTCCTCCGTAAGCTCGCTCAAGGCCTTTCGAACCGTCTGACGGCTAATATTGTAGCTGGACGCCAGAGCATTTTCGGATGGTATTTTTTCACCGGCAGGCAATTCCCCACGGGTAATTTTTCTAAGTAAATTCTCCTTTAAAGTAAGATATTTCGTATCGCGCATATTTCCTCCTATATTGGGGAGCGTTCCTTTTTCCACGCACATCGCCCTTTAGCCTTTAGAGCGCCCATTGGCATAAAGTGTGCCCTTTGGTTCTCTCTTGCGGGTGGGAACCCTGGAGAGGGAACTCTTTTGTACCCCATTCAGCATTAGATAATGGCATCCCGAAACTTCTGGGGGAAAGGATTTTTTGCCAGTTATTCGGTTGCAAGGATTTTCGTGGTATGATTTTGCCTCCTTCGATGATTCGAGTTCGGCAAAGTTGGGACACTGAGGCAAGAGTATTCGCCAGAAGAAGGAACACGATTTCGCGACAAGCCGTTGCTCCTCTCGGAGGCGTCCTGAACGATACATCGGGGGGCGGTTCTGTTTGCGGCTCGAAGAACGACAAACAGAGAGCCCCCCCGAAATAAAATTCGTGAAGGCGCCTCCTTAGAGGAGCAGGTGCGAAGCGCTTAGTGTCCTTCTCTGGCGGATACTCTTGCCTCAGTGTTCAAACCCTGCCGTACACGAAATTTGAGGCAAAATCATACCACTGAAAATTCCTAAGCAACCTCATAAAAGCAAAAAACCCTCCTCCCAGAAGCTTTCGAATGCCAGTCAAAGTCTGAAAAAGGGGGACAAAAGAGTTCCCTCTCCAGAAATCCACCCACAAGAGAGAGCCAAAGGGCACACTTTATGCCAATGGGCGCTCTAAAGGCCAAAGGGCGATGTGCGTGGAAAAAGGAACGTCCCCACTTATTATCGCACAACTTGTATAGTTTGAAAAGGGAAAAAATACAACTTGTTTTGTGAATGAGGTGCTGAAAAATAGTTGTTTGTTGGGGAATATGGGAAAATGGAAAAACAACTTGTATAGGATGGTGTACAAGTTATATTCTATTAGTGTGACCCGAGGGATACGGGGAATGACATCGGATATAGATTGGGGAAAGGAAAGGAGACAACAATATGAAATTACAGAAGGATTACAAATTTTGGTTCTGCACAGGATCACAGGATTTGTATGGTGACGAGTGTCTGGCTCACGTTGCAGCACACTCCAAGGAAATGGTAGAGAAGCTCAATGCTTCCGGGGTACTTCCTTACGAAGTGGTATGGAAGCCTACCTTGATTACCAATGAATTAATTAGAAAAACCTTCAACGAGGCAAACATCGATGACACTTGTGCAGGTGTTATCACATGGATGCACACCTTCTCCCCTGCAAAGTCTTGGATATTAGGCTTGCAGGAGCTTAGAAAACCATTGCTTCACTTACATACTCAGTACAACATGGAGATTCCATATGACACCATCGATATGGATTTCATGAACGAGAACCAGGCGGCACATGGAGATAGAGAGTACGGACATATGGTGACTCGTATGCGTATTCCAAGAAAGGTCGTTGTGGGACACTGGACAGATCCTGAGGTTCAGGAGAAGATTGCCTCATGGCAGAGAACAGCAATCGGTATCATCGAGAGCAGTCACATCCGTGTAATGCGTGTGGCAGACAATATGAGAAATGTTGCGGTAACAGAAGGCGATAAGGTCGAGGCTCAGCTGAAATTCGGTTGGGAGGTAGATGCTTACCCGGTAAATGAAATCGCAGAGGCTGTTGCGGCGGTATCTCAGTCAGACACCAACGAGCTTGTGGATGAGTACTATGACAAATATGAAATTCTTTTAGAGGGAAGAGACCCACAGGAATTTAAGAAGCATGTAGCGGTTCAGGCACAGATTGAGCTCGGATTTGAGAGATTCTTAGAAGAGAAGAATTACCATGCAATTGTAACTCACTTTGGAGATCTAGGAGCTCTAAAGCAGCTTCCGGGACTTGCAATCCATAGACTCGAGGAAAAGGGCTACGGCTTCGGTGCGGAAGGTGACTGGAAGGTCGCTGCAATGGTTCGCCTTATGAAGATCATGACCGCAGGCATGAAGAACGCTAAGGGTACCTCAATGCTTGAGGATTACACCTACAATCTGGTGCCGGGAAAAGAGGGAATTCTTCAGGCCCACATGCTTGAGATTTGCCCATCTATTGCAGACGGACCAATCAGTATCAAATGTCAGCCACTTTCTATGGGCAACAGAGAAGATCCGGCTCGTCTGGTATTTACCTCCAAAGAGGGAAGTGGTATTGCCACATCCTTAATTGATATGGGTAACCGTTTCCGTCTCATTATCAACGATGTAGATTGCAAGAAATGTGAGAAGCCAATGCCTAAGCTTCCGGTAGCAACAAACTTCTGGACTCCACAGCCTAACCTTAAGACCGGTGCTGAGGCTTGGATTTTGGCAGGCGGTGCACATCACACCGCATTCTCTTATGATCTTACCGCTGATCAGATGGGAGATTGGGCAGAAGCTATGGGAATTGAAGCTGTCTACATTGACAAGAACACCAACATTCGCGATTTCAAGCGTGATCTTGCACTTGGCGAGATTGTGTTCCGCTAAATCACAAAGGACAAAAAAGGGATACCAGTAGCACAAGTTTTGGCATATAAGTGGAAGGACACTGTGCTAGAATTTATGCTAGGTCAAGAATGACTAATAGATGCTAATAGGGTAAAATTAAGGAGGAAACAAAATGAAATTTTTCATCGACACTGCAAAGGTAGAGGATATTCGCAAAGCAAATGATATGGGAGTAATCTGTGGCGTTACCACCAACCCATCCCTCATTGCAAAAGAGGGACGTGATTTTAACGAGGTAATTCGTGAGATTACAACTATCGTGGATGGCCCAATCTCAGGAGAGGTAAAAGCTACCACTGTTGATGCAGAAGGCATGATCAAAGAGGGACGTGAAATTGCGGCAATTCATCCAAACATGGTTGTAAAAATTCCAATGACCGTAGAGGGCTTGAAAGCAGTTAAGGTGCTTGCTGCTGAGGGACTCAAGACAAACGTTACCTTAATCTTCACAGCAAATCAGGCACTCCTTGCAGCTGAGGCAGGAGCAACCTACGTATCTCCTTTCCTTGGAAGATTAGATGATATCTCACAGCCAGGTATCGATTTAATTCGTACCATCTCTGATATTTTTGCAATTTATGGATACGAGACAGAGATTATTGCAGCATCTGTCCGCAATCCAATT
Source organism: Agathobacter sp. (assembly GCA_022767075.1). Classification (GTDB taxonomy): domain Bacteria; phylum Bacillota; class Clostridia; order Lachnospirales; family Lachnospiraceae; genus Roseburia. The sequence continues at coordinate 47,896 of JALEPP010000158.1, forward strand.
CACGTAACAGATTGTGCACTGGCCGGAGCAGACATTGCAACAGTACCTTATGGTGTAATTGAGCAGATGACCAAACACCCATTAACTGATCAGGGTATTGCAAAATTCCAGGCAGATTACAAAGCAGTTTTTGGTGAATAATCGTTTGTACTGATTGGAAGAAAAAAGGGAGACCTAGTATGTTAGAAGAACTGAAAAAGCAGGTATATGAAGCAAACATGGAGCTTCCGAAAAGAGGGCTCATTACATACACTTGGGGAAATGTCAGTGGAATCGACAAAGAGACCGGATATTTTGTAATCAAGCCAAGTGGAGTGGATTACGACAGTCTGACACCGGACGATATGGTGGTTATGGACTTGGATGGAAACAAAATTGAAGGAAGATACAAACCATCATCGGATACGGCAACTCATATTGAGCTGTACAAAAAATATCCGGAAATCGGAGGAGTGGTACATACCCATTCCCCGGAAGCCACTTCATGGGCTCAGGCAGGAAGAGATATTCCGCTTTATGGTACGACTCATGCGGATTACTTTTTTGGATCTATTCCATGTGCAAGAAGTCTTACTCCGGAGGAAATCGAAGGTGCGTATGAGAAAAATACAGGGCTTGTGATTATTGAGACCTTTGAAGAAAGAGGCATGAATCCAATGTATACACCAGGTGTGCTCTGCACCAACCATGGTCCTTTTACCTGGGGCAAGGATGCCGCAGAAGCAGTGCATAATGCAGTGGTATTGGAGGAAGTGGCTAAAATGGCTACTAAGACAGAGCTCATTAATCCACAGGTAAAACCAGCACCAAACTCTATCAGAGACAAGCATTTCTTCCGTAAGCATGGAGAAAACGCATACTACGGACAGAACTAAAAAGGCATCATCCCGGATATGGCAGCCCAATGCGGTATCCGGGGTGTTATGTAAAAATCATTAGGAGAATCGTATGGATTATAAGAACTATATTGAAGGTGGGGAAGCCGTACTTGGAATCGAGTTTGGTTCCACCCGTATCAAAGCTGTACTTGTAGGCCCTAACAATGAGCCGATTGCTCAGGGGAATCATGACTGGGAGAACCAGTATGTAGATGGAGTATGGACCTACAGTCTGGATGCAATCTGGAATGGGGTTTCCGATTGCTACAGCAATCTGTTAAAGGATGTAAAAGAAAAATATGGCTGTGTCATCACAAAGCTTGCAGGACTTGGTTTCTCAGCAATGATGCACGGATATATGGCTTTTGATGAGAAGGACGAATTGTTAGTTCCGTTCCGCACCTGGAGAAATACCATCACGGGGCAGGCGTCAAGAGAGCTTACCGACCTATTCCATTATCATATTCCACAGAGATGGAGTATCGCTCATCTCTATCAGGCTATGTTAAACAAAGAGCCACATGTAGCAAATGTGAAAACCGTTTTAACTCTTGCCGGCTATATGAACTGGAAGATGACCGGAAACAAGGTAATTGGTGTGGGGGAAGCATCAGGTATGTTCCCAATCGATATTCACACCAAGAACTACAACGAGAAAATGGTTGCTCAGTTCGATGCCAGGGCAAAAGAGATGGGCTATGATTTTTGCTTGAAGGAGCTCTTCCCGGAGACAGTAGTAGCCGGAGAGGTGGCAGGAACCTTAACAGAGGAAGGCGCCCGTCTCCTTGATGTGAGCGGTAATCTTCAGGCAGGTGTTCCGGTAGCTCCTGCTGAGGGCGATGCAGGAACAGGTATGGCAGCAACCAACAGCGTAAAGGTTCGCACCGGTAACGTATCAGCAGGTACCTCTGTATTTGGTATGATCGTATTGGAAGAGGACTTAAAAGAGGTTTATGATGAGATTGACCTGGTAACCACTCCGGACGGAAGCTTAGTTGCCATGGCTCATTGCAACAACTGTACCTCTGATTTAAATGCATGGGTTGGAATTTTCAAGGAGTTTTCACAGCTCTTTGGAATGGATATTGATGCCA